>JAYSYA010000072.1:0-16340 GCA_043716765.1 Akkermansiaceae bacterium | reverse complement strand
TGTCGGCGGGAAGCAGGAAGCGCACGCCCTTGGCCTCGGCCTTGGCGAGGATGTCGAGCGCGAGGTCGAGCTTGTCGGCTTCGACGCGGCTGTTACCGACCTTGTAGCCTTGGGCCTTGCGGAAGGTGTTCGCCATCGCGCCGCCGATCAGGAAGGCGTCGGCCTTTTCCATCAGCGCGGTGATGACTTGGATTTTATCGGAAACCTTGGCGCCGCCCATGATCACGAGGAAGGGTTTTTCGGGGTTCTGCAGCTTGCCGTCGAGGTATTCCAACTCGCGCTCCATCAGCAGGCCCATGGCGCTTTGTTGGACGAAATGGGTGACGCCCTCGGTGGAGGCGTGGGCGCGATGGGCGGTGCCGAACGCGTCGTTGACGTAAATTTCGGCGGAGCCAGCGAGCTTCTCGGCGAAGGCGGAATCATTCGCCTCTTCTTCCGGATAGAAGCGGGTGTTTTCGAGAATGAGCACCTCACCCGGCTGGAGCGCGGCGCGGAGGGCGGCGACTTCGGCACCGATGCAGTCCGGCGCGAGTTTCACCGGCTGGCCGAGAATCTCGGAGAGCGCGGCGGCGACGGGAGCGAGTGAGAATTTCGCTTCAAAACCGCCATTCGGACGACCGAGGTGGGAGCAAAGAACGAGCTTGGCACCGCCAGAGATCAGCTGGCGGATCGATGGCACCGCGCCTTGGATGCGGGTGTCGTCGGTGATGACGCCGTCCTTGAGCGGGACGTTGAAATCCGCGCGCATGAGGACTTCTTTGGAGGATACATCAAGGTCGCGAATCGAAAGTTTAGGCATGGGGTGCGAATCCCGCCTTAGACGGGGAGCGGTGTCAAGTTTATCGCGGTAGCGGAGCGGTCCGAAAACGCTCGTGCTGGCGGCGCAGCATCACGTCCAGCGGCATGAAATTCACCGCCTGCAGCGACCATTCGAGCGCTTTGTCGCGGTTGCCTCGGGCGAACTGGATCTCGCCCATGGTGTCGAGATAGGCCGCCTGCTCGGGATTGGCGGCGAGAGCTTTTTCAAGAAGCTTCTCCGCTTGGTCGAGGTTTCGCCGGGCGCGGGAGGCGATCCAGGCGGCGGCGTTGAAGGTGTTGTCCGAGTCGGGGAATTGCCGGATCACGGCGGTGATCCGCTCCCAGGATTCCTCGAACCACTCATCGTGCTCCTTGACCAGCCCGGCCTTGCGGATGGCGGGGAAGAAATCGTCCGCAAGCGAACCGTCGCAAGGAAACATCCGATAGCAATTTCCGAGCATCGCGACGGCCCCCGCGCGGTCGGTCTTGAGCCTGATCAGCGCGCGGCCGAGATCGGACTGAAGCCTCAGCCTCATCGATACCAGCGGCGGCACGGAGGCTGACTCGGAATCGACGGCGGCCATCATTTGCGCCCGGACTTCGGCGATGGCCGCCACTTCCTGCCAATTCCCCTGCTCCACCGCCATCTGGGCGTGCAATTCCAAAGCGTCGGCGAAATTTTCCGCCGCCGGGTCGCTCTGGCGGACGGCCCGCGCGCGCCACTCGGCAGCCCGCTTGTAATCATAGCCGTAGGCGTAGCCGTTGGCGATTTCGAGCGCGTCATTGCCGAGGGCGAGCTTGTCGACGAGCGAATCCAGCTCTGCGGCTTCATTGGCCCGGCATGCATTGCGCAAGCAGGCTGCGGCACACGCATACAACGACGGTTGGGGAGTCCCCTCCGCATTGGAAATCCGGGTGGTTTGTTTTAGGAAAAACTCGGCGGCTTCATCCCAACGTTTTGCCGCAGAGAGATTGAGAATATGCGCCCGCCACGAAATTTCACTCTGGCCGGCTGCATCGAGCTGGTCCCAAAGCTTGATGCTGGTGCGCACATCCGGGCTTTGGCTGATCATGAAGACCATTTTATCGAGCAGGGGTTTGCGATTTTCCTCCGGCACTTGCTGGATCGCGGCCCAGGCCAGCGTCAGCCATTTTTCGCGGAGCCGCAACGGATCACGGCCCAATCCGCAGAGCGCAAGCATCCCGTCGAGGCACTCCGCCCGGCTAGCCTTGGGCTCAAGTTCCGCCAGCCAATCCCACAAGGCGGCCATCTCGTCTTGCCCACCGAAGGCGGCATCAATGACTTGCACCCACCGCTCCGCATCGTCGCCGGCCCAAGCGAGCGCCGCCTGTTTGGCCACTTGCGGCGCGCCGATAAATTCGCCACCGATCGTCACATTCCCGCCAAAAAGCTGGCTGAGAAACCCCGTGAGGAGATCCGCGTCTTTCGCCCCCATCGCGGCCAATGGCTTCAGAAACGCGCCAGCACATTGCCGGTATAAACCCCGCCGCTCCATGAAACTCGCCAGCACCAGCAAGTCCCTGGTGTCAGAGGATTCGTCGACTTGGTCGGCGGCATCGTTTTTTGCAAGGCGGCCCATGCGCTTTTCCACCCACGCCACGTAATCCGGATTTTCAGGATCCAGCCCGAGCGCCTTCAAGGCCTCGGGAATCCGCTCGAGCGACTCGAAGTAGGAAAAAGCCGCGAGCGGTGAGACGGCGGCGTAGGCATTCTCGGCCAAACGAGCCTCGCCCAGCAGGAACAACCCGTTTGCCGCGTTGGCGCGCTGATCGCGGTTCCGGGAATTGGCCGAGTGCGTTAGCGGCACTAGATCCGCCGCACGGATCGTTTTTCCCTGCCAACGTTTCATCGCCAGCTCCGTGTAGGCTTTCAAAGTCGCGCCGCCGTTTTGGTAATGTTGCAGCCACGGCAGCGGATCGCCGAGCAGCGTCGACATCGTCGCAGAAATCGCGGTTTCTCCGGCAGCGGAGGCGGCGTCCCGGGCGGCTTCGAGATTCCCCGATGCCCGGTAAAGCGCGAGTTGCCACGCCTCCGCCTGCACGCCCTTGAGAGTTTTGGCCCGCGCCAACTCCGCCTCCAGCGAGCCTTGGCTGCGGTGGAAATCCGCGAGCGCGAGCAGGCCGGGCGCATCGGCAGGTGCCATTTCAAGAAATTCCCGGGCCGCGGCCGGATCGCCGTCCAGCAAGCATTCGCGCGCAGCGATCACCGCCACGCCGTCCACGGATCGCAGTAGCCGCGACTGGAGATCGGGGCTGGTCTCGCTCGCGTAAAGCTTGAGAATTTGCCGCCATGCCCGCTTTTTGTGCATCTGGTCGAACAACGCGACCTTCTCGTTGGGAGACGCTTTCGCGTAGCGCTCGACCAGCGACATCACTGCGGGATCGGTGTCCGGCGTAATGTAAAACTGGATTTTTCGGATCAAATCCCGCGCCCGGTAGGCCTGCTCCGGATCTTTTCCCGCCGCGATTTCCTGCAGCGCCGGCAGCGCGGACTCGCCGGTTTTCCAAATCTCCCGAGAAGCGTTTTCGCGGACTTGGAACTTTTGATCCGCCAAATCCTCGATCAAGGAGGCCAAGGATTTCTCCGGAGCCTTCAGGGATTGCGCGGATTTGTCCGGAGCGGCCACTGCGGTTGCCATCCACCCGACAAAACCCGTGACCATCACGACGCTCGGAAAGTTCATCTGGGTGGAAACGTCCGGGATTTGGCGGATAAATCAACCCTCTTCGTGCTCAAGCCGCAAAGCTCTCGCCGCACGAACAGGTGACGACCGCGTTTGGATTGCTTACCTTGAAGCCGCCTTGCTGCAAATCATCCGAGAAATCCAGCTCGCTGCCGCTAACGAACAGCGCGCTTTTGGGGTCGATCACCACGTTCACGCCATTGCTCGGGACGAGGATGTCGCGGTCGCGCGGGCCGTCCACCAGATCCATTTTATACTGCAATCCCGAGCAACCGCCGCCGACCACGGCGATTCGCAGCGCGCCATCCGGCCGACCTTGGCGGTCGAGCAGGCCGCGCAGATGCGATGACGCGCAATCGAGCACTTTGACCAGCTTTTCGTTGCCGATTTTATAATTCACCGCCGCGTTCATGGCGGCAACGTGCATTCCCCATCCTGCCGCGTCAACCATTGCAGGCCGCGGCAAAAACAAAACGAGCCGCTCCTTTGCAGAGCGGCTCGGTGAAAAAATCCGTAAGTTCTTGAGAAGGGAAACTTAAGCCTCGGGGGATTCCGTCGTTTCGACGGCGGCGGTCTCGACGGCTTCCGGAGCCACGGCCTCAACCGCAGCCTCTTCGGCGACCTTCTTGGCAACCTTCTTGGCAGGAGCCTTTTTCGCGGCAGCCTTCTTGACAGGAGCTTTTTTCGCCGCTTCGGCCTTCTTGACGGCTGGCTTCTTCACGAGGCCGCCGAGTTTTGCCTGTACTGCCTTGCGCTTCAAATAATCGGCGCGGCGACGGCGTTTGATGATCTTTTTAGATTGTTGTCCCATGGTTGGTAGCCACTTGCGTAGGGACTCCGGCGGGTGGGATCAAGAGGAAATCGACCAGAAATCACTCTTCCGTCGTTTCGTATTCGACAATCCCCCCTTCCCGGACAGACATTCCCGCCCCATGGCAGGCATCATTATTTCACCCCGCGCGCGCATTTTCCACGGTCACGAGTGGATTTATGCCACCGAGATCAAGAAATCCTTTGGCAATCCGCAACCCGGCGACGTCATCACCCTCAAGGACTTCCGAGACCGCCCGCTCGGCACCGCCATCTACAATCCGCAATCACAAATCGTCGCCCGCCGCTTTTCCCGCCGCAAGCAGGACCTCGATCTGGACTTCTTCACCCGCCGCATCGGCCAAGCCATCGAACATCGCAAACAACGCGGCATCGATGAAACTCTCGCCCGCCTCGTCTGGTCCGAATCCGACGGCCTCCCCGGCCTGATCGTGGACCGCTACGGCGACCACCTTTCCGTCCAGACGCTCACGCTCGCGATGGACCTGCGGAAGGAAATCATCCGCGACGCGCTTATTTCCCTGCTCAGCCCCGCGTCCATCGTCCTGCGCAATGATTCGCCCTATCGCAAGGCCGAGGGCATGGAACCGGGCATCGAGATGCTCCACGGCGAAAACCCGGGCTCGTTCCAAGTCAGCGCCAACGGCCTGCTCTTCGAGGTCGATCTCTTCGACGGCCAAAAAACCGGCCTTTACCTCGACCAGCTCCAAGCCCATGCCGAAGTCGCCGGCCTCGCCAAAGGCAAGCGTGTGCTCGATTGTTTCACCAACCAAGGCGGCTTCGCCCTCGCCTGCGCCAAGGCCGGCGCCGCCCACGTCACCGCCGTGGACGTCTCCGCCAGCGCCTGCGCGGCCGCTAGAAAAAACGCCGTGCTTAACAACGTGGGAATCGAAGTGCTCGAACACAACGTCTTCGATTTCCTCAAGCACGCGAAACCGGACTACGACATGATCATCCTCGATCCGCCGAGTTTCACCCGCAACAAGGCCACCCTCATGGACGCCATGCGCGGCTATAAGGAAATCCACCTGCGCTCGCTCAAGCTGTTGGACAAGGGCGGGCTGCTTTCCACCTTCTGCTGCTCCTACCACGCCTCCCGCGAGCTGTTCATGCAAAACCTGGTGGATGCCTCGGTGGATGCGAAGAAGTCCGCCCGTCTCGTGATGAACCACGCCCAGCGCGCCGACCACCCGATCCTCATCGCCATCCCGGAGACCGGCTATTTAAAAGGCTTCACCGTCGAGGTCATCGCCTCTCGTTAGAAAATCCGCCTGGCTAACGGTTCAACGGGTGGCGCTTGCCGCCGGCGGCGGGCCGACGAACTGAACAGGAAGAGTGATTTTCGGATAGTTCGGGTGATTGGTGCGGAAACTGACCGAAGCGGCTCTCTTATCCTCACTCCAGCTGAAGTCCGCGGGGAAGGTCAGGACAACCCGCCCCCACTGATTGCTTCCTTGGCTCTCGAACGTCAGGCCGACAGTTCCGATTCCCTCGTAAACCAAATCCGTCACCTCCAGCGCCGCCACGGCGGGATCGTAGCAAAATACCGTGGCCGATGTGCCCATTTTCAAAGCCGCTGCCGAAATATTGAGCTGCTGGGGCTGCACCACCAGCGGATCGACCGGACTGATCGATGCTTGAAGTTTCAACTCCTTGAGTTTCGGATGACCGAGCTGCAGGGTTATCTCAACACTCTGAGGACGATCGCCCATCTCCGGTACTGAAACGCTCACTTGATACCGGCGCCCTTCCTCCAAGACTTTCATTTCGGTTTTGAAATACGGATTGCTGGATGTGACCCCGGCGATCTTCAGTGGTTCCGGATCAGTGACGACAATTTCAACGACACGCGGCTCGATCTTCCTCCCTTTGACCATCGGTCCGAACGAAATCGTCGGCGGATTCACGCTCACCGGACTCCAGATATTGGCGGCCAGTGTCAGTCGGATCACGCCATTGGAGGCGTTTGACTCGACATCGACGGTTTTGCTGACCATCCCGCTGAACTGCGCGGTTTCTAACTTGATTTCGAAAGAGCCCGTTTGGCCCGGCGGCACCGTTTGTTGCCAACCTTCAATCGTGGTACAGCCGCAACCCGCCTTGATGTTAGTAAGGGTCAACGGAGACTTGCCGGTGTTCGTAAACGAGATTCTTTTCTTCGCAACCTCTCCTTTGGTGACGGTCCCGAGATCGATCGAGAGCGATTGGAACGCGATCACCGCCGCCGTCGCGGTAGCAGGTGCAGCCGGTTTGGCGGCGGGCACGGCTTGCGGTTTTTTCGGCGTGGCCGTTGCCGGTTCCGGCGCGGCGTCGAGCAAAGCGGTTAATGTCTTTAGATGCGGCGCGCCCGTTAGCACGCGGTCGCGAATCATGATCTGCGGGAGGATGGAGGCTCCGGCTTCCTTGCGGTTGAGCGCTAGCAGCTCCTCGCCTTGGCGCATGGTGGACTGGACCCAGTCGCCCTGGGCCCAAGCAAGTTCATAGAATTTCCCGTCCAGCCGCTTCTGAATCCAAGCGGTGACATCTACAACCTTGGGGCTAACCGACCCGCTGATGAGTTCATCCGCCAATGTCTTATAACGGTCCCGATCGATGCGCCACAAGGTCAGCATGATCCGGTGGAGTTCGCGCGCCTCGGACTCATAGGCGCCGGGCAATAAAACGACGTTGAATTGGCCGGGACGCTGGACCGCAAGCTGGCTCAGCGTATGGTGCAGCTCGCGACAATGCGGACAGGTGAAATCCGTGATCGCCACCGCAGTTAGGGAGGCACCCGGCAGGCCGATGAGCGGAAGACCGGCGGTGTCCAAGGTGATGCGCCCGTCATAAAGTGAGAGACTGCCCGCGTTAGAGACCAGCGCCTGGGCCAACGTCCGTTCCTGAATCCGCTCCGGCTCCGGGAGCTGGCTCTGCAGAGTCGCCATGCCGGCCACCGCGACCACCGGAAGCGCGAATGCGGCAAAACCCGGACGCGCGGCGGCGGCGAGTCCCGGAATCTGCCGACGGGCGCTCCAAAGCATCACCACGCCAACACTCGCTAGAAAATGAGCGGTGCAACACCACGGGCAGAATGCTTTCAGGATGATCGCTTGCACAATGGTGAACCACACCGCGCCGCCCAGCACCAGCACGGACGCGCTGCTCTCGATCCGGCGGCTCCACAGCGATTTCGCCTGTCCGCGCAGAGCGGAAAAGATGAGTACAACGTAGGCCGCAGCTCCTAGCAAACTAACCGGAACTCCTCCCACCACGCTCCAACGACTTGCTAGGATTTTACCGCAGCCACTCTCCGGACCACAACCCGCGATCGCCTTGCCGGCCGCCGACTGCGATGCGAGATAGACGGCGATTGCCAGGGCCACAAAAAACAAGATGGACGCCACTTTCGGCAGAGAATTGCCGGCCGCAGCTTGCGACGAGGATTGAACTTCGTTGTTCATGATGGAGTGGGCATTTAAAGCCAGACCATGCAGCCATAATCTGGACGCCGATCCATGTCATTTGGAGAGCGGACTAGCAACTGTAGATTGAGCGGCCTGTAGCTCGATCAGGGCCCGCACCTGCTCCAACACCTTTAGGCCATCCGGATCCTTGGTGACTAACGCCAACTCATCGACCAGGGACCGCTGCCGCTGGATTTCCGCAAGAGAAATTTCTTCCTGGGAGCGCCCCCAAACGAGGTTCTGATTGCCGCTAGCAATATGCACGGTGCTGGTGCGCTTGTCCTCGGGCATGTCGCCCCGGGCGTCGAGCATCGTGTTCTCAAGGCGTGCGTGTTGGCCGGACAAAGGCCCGGCGAGATAAGGCCAAATATGAGCGGGAAGCTTTTCCGCGCGGGCCAAGGCCAGCAACGAGGTGCGCGCCTCTTCGTTCGATGACGCGAGTTGGGCGATAATCTGTAGCGACTCCAAGCGCGCGGCATTCGGGGCACCATTTGGGGTCAAATTCGCGATACGCAGCAGCGCCGGAACCCCCGCCCCATCGGGCAAGTCGCCAAGAGCCAGGGTGGCATACTGCCCCCAGTGTCTGGCCGCGCGCTCAAGATCCGCAACAACCTCGACTCCGCCGAACAGTTGCAGCACTTCGAACAAGGGTGCC
Source organism: Akkermansiaceae bacterium (assembly GCA_043716765.1). Classification (GTDB taxonomy): domain Bacteria; phylum Verrucomicrobiota; class Verrucomicrobiia; order Verrucomicrobiales; family Akkermansiaceae; genus Luteolibacter. The sequence goes on along the minus strand of JAYSYA010000072.1, from coordinate 7,908 downwards.
ACGTCGAAGCTTTCCAAATGCCCTTCCACCGCCATCGCAAGCGATTCGCGGGCGGCGGCGACCGCTTGGTCTCGATACCGCCCCGGCGCAACGCTTTCCAAGCTACTCGCGAGCAGGGCTACCTCGCGCGGCGAGGCCGTGGTCGCCAATTCGCCAGCCATCACGGCGATCGCTTCCGGCCCGCCGATTCGCGCAAGTGCGTCGAGCAATGCTTCGCGCGCGCTGCCGAACCCCAAAACCTGTTTGTTCGCAAGACTGAAAAACGTGTTTTCGCCTAATTTTAGGAACTCGGCAATCGCCGGGATCGAGGTGGAGCCGGCCTTGTTAACTTCATCGAGATTTTTCAGCCATGTCGCCACCTCCGCCGGCGTCAACGGCTCGGCTCCCTGCTTAAGATCCCAGACCGAGCGGATCATCCGCCGCGAAGCTTCGCTGGCCGGTGCCAGCGGGACGGGATCAGCACTCTCCACGGCCACTGGCGGACTCGCCCGAGGCGAAGAAGCCTCCCGTCCCCCCCCCTGCATACCACCTATCTGCTGGACCTGAGTCCGGTTCGCGACCGGTGCTGCGGCGCTCGCCACTGACGGCCTCGCAGACCTCCAGATCACAACACCTATTGCCGCTATCAGCAGCAAGGCGATTGCCACTTGGCCGACGGTCAGACGCCCTTTCGCGGGCCAACCCGCTTTGTGTTTTGAGTGAATCATAATTGTTAATTTTCCCGAAAAAGGAGCCGGCAGTTTCCCGCCGACTCCCATGATTTCGTATTTATACAGGGTTGCGGTTTAAGACCGCATTGTATTAAGGAACTTCAAATTCCCCGAATCCAAAGCCATTGGCTTTCACTGTAACTTTAAACGCCTTTTGGTAAGCTGGCACCTTGATCCAGTAATCCTCAGCCCTCGCCTTGTGCTTGTAGGGGATCAATCCGGAACCGTCCACACCGGTGAAGGCTTGGCCGATCTTAGTGGTTCCCGTGGAGTTCCATGCTTCGAACTTCACTCCTTTGACAGGGGTGCTACCGAGTTCGGGACTCAAGACCACACTCGCTGCGAAGCCAGCGTTTTTCTTGAATGCGTTGACGCTGTGAACGACCTGCTCATCATTGACCACTCCGTCGGCGAAGGAGAATGCATACTCCTGGCAGGGATTCAGGGTGACTCCCAACAGCGATCCGGTGCCGACAGCGGCATTGGAAACCGCAGACCACTCGATGGACTTCTTGAGGCCGTAATCAAGGTGGATGGTCACACAGATGGTTCCCGATTCAGGGATCTTCCCGCCTTGCACCTTCACCGTCGTCGTCGGCGTGGCCAATGTGTAGTCACCCAGCTTAATGATCGCAGCGCCGTTGCTTGATTTTTGACCACCTGAGGTGGTGATGGTGAATCCACTCAATCCCGTGCCGGGCACTAAGCAGTAGCCAGCTGCCTCAGATCCGGTCACGGCATAGTCGCTATACACGTGGACTGGTTGCGCACCCTGGGTCACGAACGGATACGGGATGGTCGCGGTGGCATTGACATCGTCTCCAGGGGCTCCACTGACAAAGAAGTTGTAGTAATACTGTCCGGGATTGCTGCTGACGATCCTCCAAAGAGACGGATTATCGGTCCGCTGATGGAAGTTCAGACGGAACGCGTCTTTACAATTCGGATCAACGTTGAACGTGCAGAGCGACGAACTCGTCACCAAGCTTGGGCAGAATTGATTGATTCTCTGCTCACCGCTGGAGATGTTACCGCACTCATCGGTCGCGGTGTAGGTCCGGGTAATAATCGCCGGGCAAGCACCCGCAGGGTCCGAATCGCGCGACGAGATCGTCACTGCACCGCAGGCGTCGATGGCGCTGCCTCCGAGTCCCACAAGCTCCTCGACCGTGGTAGCGGGCACAGGCACTGTTGGATATGGGGCCGAAGCGGACGGCGGGCAGGTGATCACAGGTGGAGAGGTATCATCCTTCCACGTATAGGTCACCGTGCCGGAGGTCCTGTTGGTGCACGCATCGGTCGCCGAGTAGGTGAAGACCTGGCTGCGGCTGCATGCGGTGCCGGTGACGGCTCCTGCTGCAACGTTCACGGTTAGTTCGCCGTCACAGTTGTCGATGGCCTTCAGGGTGGCAACGTCCGTCGGTGGTGTCGGATTGCAACCGAGGTTACCGCCCGCTGGCAGAGCCGGCAGCACCGGTCCGGTGGTGTCTTCCTTCCAGGTGTAGGTCACCGTGCCGGAGGTTCTGTTGGTGCACGCGTCAATCGCCGAGTAGGTGAAGACCTGGCTGCGACTGCACGGCGTGCCGGTAATGGCACCTGCCGCAACGCTCACATCAACTTGACCGTCGCAGTTGTCGTTACCCTTCAACGTTGTGACGCCGGTCGGCAACTGAGCGGGATTGCAACCGAGGTTGCCGCCCGTTGGCAGGGTCGGCAGCACCGGTCCGGTGGTGTCTTCCTTCCAAGTGTAAGTCACCGTACCGAAGGTTCTATTGGTGCAGGCGTCGGTCGCCGAGTAGGTGAAGACTTGGCTGCGGCTGCATGGGGTGCCGGTGATGGCACCCGCCACAACGCTCACGGCCAGTTCGCCGTCACAGTTGTCAGTGGCCTTCAGGGTGGTGACGCCGGTCGGCGGTGTCGGGTTGCAACCAAGGTTGCCTCCCGTTGGCAGAGTTGGCAGCACCGGCCCGGTGGTGTCTTCCTTCCAAGTATAGGTCACCGTGCCGGAGGTCCTGTTGGTGCAGGCGTCAATCGCCGAGTAGGTGAAGACTTGGCTGCGGCTGCATGGGGTGCCGGTGATGGCACCTGCCACAACCCTCACGGTCAACTCGCCGTCGCAGTTGTCGTAAGCCTTCAGGGTGGTAACGCCGGTCGGTGGTGTCGGATTGCAACCGAGGTTGCCGCCCGCTGGCAAAGTTGGCAGTACCGGTCCGGTGGTGTCTTCCTTCCAGGTGTAGGTCACCGTGCCGGAGGTTCTATTGGTGCACGCGTCGGTGGCTGAGTAGGTGAAGACTTGGCTGCGGCTGCACGGGGTGCCGGTGATGGCCCCTGCCACAACGCTCACGGCCAGTTCGCCGTCACAGTTGTCGTTAGCCTTCAGGGTAGTAACGCCAGTCGGTGGTGTCGGGTTGCAACCGAGGTTGCCGCCCGTTGGTAGGGTCGGCAGCACCGGCCCGGTGGTGTCTTCCTTCCAAATGTAGGTCACCGTGCCGGAGGTCCTATTGGTGCATGCGTCGGTCGCCGAGTAGGTGAAGACTTGGCTGCGGCTGCATGGGGTGCCGGTGATGGCACCTGCCACAACGCTCACGGCCAGTTCGCCGTCACAGTTGTCGTTAGCCTTCAGAGTGGTGACGCCAGTCGGTGGTGTTGGGTTGCAGCCGAGGTTGCCGCCCGTTGGCAAAGTCGGCAGCACCGGTCCGGTGGTGTCTTCCTTCCAAGTGTAGGTCACCGTAGCGGAGGTTCTGTTGGTGCAGGCGTCAATCGCCGAGTAGGTGAAGACTTGGTTGCGGCTGCATGAGGTGCCGGTGATAGCACCTGTAACTACGCTCACATTAACTTGGCCGTCACAGTTATCATTGGCCTTCAAAGTAGTGGTGCCGGTCGGCGGTGTCGGGTTGCAACCAAGGTTGCCTCCCGTTGGCAGAGTTGGCAGCACCGGCCCGGTGGTGTCTTCCTTCCAGGTGTAGGTCACTGTGGCGGAGGTCCTGTTGGTGCACGCGTCGGTCGCCGAGTAGGTGAAGACTTGGCTGCGGCTGCATGGAGTTCCGGTGATGGCACCTGCCACAACGTTCACATTAACTTGACCGTCACAGCTGTCATTGGCTTTCAGGGTGGTAACGCCGGTCGGTGGTGTCGGATTGCAACCGAGGTTGCCGCCCGCTGGCAAAGTTGGCAGTACCGGTCCGGTGGTGTCCTCCTTCCAAGTATAGGTCACTGTGGCGGAGGTCCTGTTGGTGCACGCGTCAATCGCCGAGTAGGTGAAGACTTGGCTGCGGCTGCATGGGGTGCCGGTGATGGCACCTGCCACAACGCTCACGGCCAGTTCGCCGTCACAGTTGTCATTGGCTTTCAGCGTGGTGACGCCAGTCGGTGGAGTCGGATTGCAACCGAGATTGCCGCCGGTTGGCAAAGTTGGCAGTACCGGTCCGGTGGTGTCTTCCTTCCAGGTGTAGGTCACCGTGCCGGAGGTCCTGTTGGTGCACGCGTCGGTCGCCGAGTAGGTAAAGACCTGACTGCGGCTACATGGAGTGCCGGTGATATTACCTGCCACAACGCTTACGGCCAGTTCGCCGTCACAGTTGTCGTTGGCCTTCAGGCTGGTGACGCCAGACGGTGGTGTCGGGTTGCAGCCGAGGTTGCCGCCCGTTGGCAGGGTTGGCAACACCGGTCCGGTGGTGTCTTCTTTCCAAGTATAGGTTACCGTGCCGGAGGATCTGTTGGTGCACGCATCGGTCGCCGAGTAGCTGAAGACCTGACTGCGGCTGCATGGAGTGCCGGTGATAGCACCTGCCACAACGCTCACGGCCAGTTCACCGTCACAGTTGTCGTTAGCCTTCAGAGTGGTGACGCCAGTCGGTGGTGTTGGGTTGCAGCCGAGGTTGCCGCCCGTTGGCAGAGTCGGCAGCACCGGTCCGGTGGTGTCTTCCTTCCAAGTGTAGGTCACCGTGGCGGAGGTTCTGTTGGTGCATGCGTCAATCGCCGAGTAGGTGAAGGCCTGGCTGCGACTGCATGGAGTGCCGGTGATGTTACCTGCCACAACGCTTACGTTTAGTTCGCCGTCACAGTTGTCGTTAGCCTTCAGGCTGGTGACGCCGGTCGGCAACTGAGCAGGGTTGCAACCGAGGTTGCCGCCCGTTGGCAGAGCCGGCAGCACCGGTCCGGTGGTGTCTTCCTTCCAAGTGTAGGTCACCGTGCCGGAGGTTCTGTTGGTGCACGCGTCGGTCGCCGAGTAGGTGAAAACCTGGCTGCGGCTGCATGGGGTGCCGGTGATGGCACCTGCCACAACCCTCACGGTCAACTCGCCGTCGCAGTTGTCGTTAGCCTTCAGGGTGGTGTCACCGGTCGGCAACTGGACAGGGTTGCAACCGAGGTTGCCGCCGGTCGGTAACGTCGGCAGCACCGGGGCGATGGTGTCTTCGACACTGACCGTCTTCGTGCAGGTGCTCGTGCAGCCGCTGGCGTTAGTGACGGTCAGGGTGACGGTGAAGGCGCTTGCACAGCCGGAGCCGGCGGTAACGCTGACGGATTGAGCGTTGGACGCCCCTACGATCAAGCCGTTGCCGGAAATCGACCAGGCGTAAGAGCTCATGCCGGCCACGCCGCGGTATTCGTTACCACTCAAGTTCGGGCAGAGCGGGCCGTTAGTGCCGGTGATGGTGCAATCCGGACGCGAATTGACCCTGACCTCGTCAAAGCAGGTGGTAGTCAAGCCAGTTGCGGTGTCGGTGATGGCGACATTAATCGCGTAAGAGCCGCCGGAACCGGCAAGCACTTGGACCGTGGATCCCGTGGTGGAACCCAAAATCGTGGCACCTGAAGTGTTGCCGGTGAGCGACCAGAGGTAAGTCGGTCTGGCTGCATCGGTGACGGCGGTGTGCGTGTTCGTCGAGCCGGCGCAGACATTGATGGTTCCGGTCACGTCGCATGCCGGAGGATCGGCGACAGCGGCGGCGCTGAGAGAGCGGTCCTGGTTTCCACCGGAGCCGTCCAAGGAAATCAAACGGGTGTGGTATGGCGAGCCATTGACCCCACCGGCGGAATTGCCATTCCCCCAGTCGAGGCGCCTGGCGATGTGACCGCCCCATGCAAACACCACGGTAGGCGCTGTCGCGGTAAATGTAATACTCAGACGGGTCGCAGACTGATTGGCAGTGAGGTCACCGAGATTGCCCTGCGCATTGTTGATGTAGGTCAGCGTGGCACCCGTGCCGTTATAAATGGTGAAGAGTTTTTCAGCGGCGGGAAGGCTGTTGAATCTGGTGGTGGGCTGCAGGAGACTGCCGACGGTTCCCACTGTGGTCGAAACCAGGGGAGTTGGGATCGCAAAAGTATTGGCAACAAAGGTGCCGGGTAATGGATTACCCTGGGTATTGAGTAGCGGGTTGACCGTTTCACTTATCCGCTGGAAACTGGTGATGAAGTCAACCGCGTTGGCACCGCTGTGGCGGATGTCCCACTCGATTTCCACGGTGTGAGTGCCGAGGGAAAGATTTTCCAAAACCAAGTGATAGGGGATCGTTTCGCCCTCCACAAAATGAGAGTTGTTCTCGTTGGCATTGCCATTCTGCCATTTCACCGGATTGACTGGCGGCTTGCCGACACCACCATTGGTGCCTTGGTCCAAGTTCGCACTGGCTGGCGCATCCGTGAAGGCTGCGGTGGCAACCATGCCGGAGGTTTGGCCTTTGACGGTGAGAAGCAGCGAGGCACCGATGTTGTCATCGGGGTCAACATACCAAGTGGTGGCGAAGTTCCCTTCGGCGTCAGCGGTTACTTCCCAGTGCTCGTGTCCCACGCCGGTATCCAAGCCGTCCACGTGGTCCACTTCGCAATGGACGGTCTCGTCGGCTTGGAATCCGCTGCCGGAGATGTAAACCGTCGTGCCCGGCGAGTAGTCGGATTTGTCAGTAGTGACTTCGGCGGCCGAAAGAAACTGCGTGGTAAGGCTGAAAACCAGCAACAAGAGCAGTGACAATATCCGGGCCCCTGGCAGGCCTCGGTCGGAATACCTCGTCAGAGCAAGCTGCGAGACAAGGTGTTTGTAAACGCCAGCGGAGCTGGGGGCGGATAACGATGTCGTGTTCATGCGGGGGCGGTGTTGGGGGTAACCTTGGCTGTGACGCCTCAGTCGGATGCGTATTTGTTTGGGGGGAACCTTGGCTAATAATACCTTGGTTGGATGCAGGTTTGTTGGGGGAACCTTGGCTGAAAACGCCTTGGTTGGATGCGTATCTGCGGGGAGGAACCGTGGCTAATAATGCCTTGGTTAAATACCGTTAGTTAGGGGAGGGGTAGCTGTTGGGGGGGGGGGCCGAATTCAAAACCTATTTTATTAGGCAAAACTCTCGGCTGCGGCAAAAAAGCTCGGCAGGAGGCGAATCGTCAAGCGGATATTCGGAGTTAACAGTTTTTCCGCTAGAACAAGGGAAAACAATTGATTCGCCTCATAAAAAACTTATCAGGCAATCCTGATATTTTAACAGATTTTCGTGCGAAATGGTGCCTCACAATCGATCACCCGAATGCCGAAAACGGGGAGTGACTCAGGCGACCGGGTCGGCGGGGCGGTTTAATAGGACACCACAAGACGCATGAAGCTGTCAGGGCCGCCCAGAGTGATCGAAGCGGTGCGGAGATTGCCGGTGAGGGCGGATCGCGTCACGTGGGTGGTACTCCAGTTCTGCAGGTCGCTACTGGATTGGACCGTGTAGCTGATACCCGGCCTGACCGCGTAATAGGTGAGGCTCATTTGATTTCCAACAATCACCGGGGCGGGCATGCTGCCGGCTAGATTTTGGTTCGGATTGAGATTGAGGGCGTATGCCATTAGCAGGCTCACGCCGTCAGCATTGGGATCGGCACCCAAATCGAACGCGGCGGGGAAGCCGTTCTGGGTGAGCCAAACAGAGACCGGGGTGGGAGAGGCGGCCTCGGAGGCGGAATAGGATACCGCGAGGCGCATGAAGCGCTCAGGACCGCCGAGATCGATCGCGGCCGTGAGGAGGTTGTTTCCCGGCGCGGAGAGTCTCACATTTTGGGTGGTCCAGAATTGCAGGTCGCTGCTGGACTGGACGGTGTAGCGCGCGCCTTTGCTAGCGGCGTGGAATGTCATGCTCATTTGATTTCCCGAAATCACCGGAGCGGGCATGCTGCCGCTGAGGTTCTTGTTCGGATCAAGGTTGAGGGCGTATGCCATCAT
>JAYSYA010000071.1:0-5414 GCA_043716765.1 Akkermansiaceae bacterium | reverse complement strand
GGCCCTTGGGGCTGAGGTAACTGTTGAAATAGGAGATCCAGAGGTAGTTGCCGTTGGAGACTTTTTCGCCCTTGTTCACGCCGGGCAGGCCGAAGGGCAGGCGGCGGTCGTTCTCGATCTTGCCGGCGTCCACCTGATCGACGTTGAACGGCGGATTCGCCATGGTGAAATCGACATTTCCCCAGAGCGGGCGGCCATCGGGCAGGCGGTGGACGTCCTCGTAAAAGGTGTTTGCCTCGCGGATGTCGCCTTCCAGCCCGTGGACGGCGAGGTTCATCTTAGCCAGCCGGATGGTGGTCGCGGTTTTTTCCTGACCGTAAAAGGTGACCTTGTCCATCGTGCGCCCGCCGCTTTCCTCGATGAAGTGGCTGGACTGCACGAACATCCCGGCGGATCCGCAGGCGAGATCGGCGACGACGCCGTGGTTCGGCTCGATGACGTTGACGATGAGCTGGACGAGGGAGGGAGGCGTGAAGAACTCGCCATTGTCCTGGGCACCTTGGAGGGCGAATTTCATCAGGAAATACTCGTAGATCCGGCCGAAGACATCGCCGGACGCTTGGCGCAGCGGCTCGCTGTCGAAGGTGCGCAGCATGGATTCAAGCAGGTCGTTGTCGAATTTCTCGTAATCCTTCGGCAGCTGGCCGGAGAGCGGCTCGAAGTCCTTCTCGATGGCATCCATAGCCGCAACCAGTGCGGTGCCGAGATCGCTGCCGGAGGGAAGCCGCAGCAATTCATCGTAGCGGGCAATTTTCGGCAACATCAGCGCCCGGCGGCTGACGAAGTGGGCCTTGGTGATGGGCAGGCCTTTGGGAAGCTTGCCGCTGGCTTTTTCTCCGGCGATCCTCTCGAGCACGGCGTTGTAGCGGTTCGTGGCGTGGCGCAGGAAAATGATGCCGAGGATGGGCATGCAATACTCGCTGGAAGTGAGTTTCGAATTCGCCCGGAGCTGGTCGGCGGCCTCCCAGAGCGAGGATTCGATTTTCTGGATGTCTTGCAGGGAGTGGTCAGTCATGAAGCGTTACTGAGGGAGTAAGGCAGACGGCTGTGGGAGCGGCAAGCAAAGGTCGGGTGGCCAATGAGTGAAGGAAGCAGCGGTTTTACGCACGGTGCTTCCGCATCTCATCGGCTCACGACAGGAGTGTCGTGACTCCTTATTGGATTGCCTTTTCCGCGCTGAGCTTCGGATCCTTGTAGGTGGACTGGACGTAAACTTCGCGCAGCAGCTTGTGCTCGATTTGGCACGGGCTGTGGGCCATCAGGTCGGCTCCCTTGTTGTTTTTCGGGAAGGCGATCACCTCGCGGATGCTGTCCTCACCGGCGACTAACATGGCGATGCGGTCGAGGCCGAGGGCGAGGCCACCGTGTGGTGGCGCGCCGAAACGGAAGGCGTCGAGAAGGTGGCCGAATTTGATCTGCTGTTCCTCGGGGCCGACACCCAACACGCTGAACATTTGCGCTTGGAGATCCTTTTCGTGGATCCGGATCGAGCCGCCGCCGAGTTCGTAGCCGTTGAGGACGACGTCGTAGGCCACAGCTCTAACATTGGCGTAGTCGCCGGCATTCAGCTTTTCGATGTCATCCGGATGCGGCCGGGTGAACGGATGGTGCACCGCAGCCCAGTGGCCGGTTTCATCGTCGTGCGCGAGCAGCGGGAAATCGACGACCCAGAGGAAGTTGAATTGGTTAGGATCATTGTTGAGATCCATCATCACGGCGCATTCGCTGCGGACACGGCCGAGGATGGTGCTAACGCTGTCGCGCGTGCCGGCGGCGAAGAAGACGATGTCGCCTTCCGCGAGACCGAGCTTGGAGAGGACGTTTGCTTTTTCCGAGTCGGTGAAGATTTTCCAAAGCGGGCTCTTGTATTCGCCGTTTTCGAGTTTGATGAACGCAAGGTTTTTCACCGGGAGTCCGGCTTGCACCGCGATCTCGTTGAGGCGGTTCATCTGGCCGGTGGTGATGGTGGCGAAGCCCTTGGCATTGATCGCTCTCACCACGCCGCCGCCGTCGAGGATGCTGCGGAAAATCTTGAACTCGGTGGCGGCGAAGACGTCGCCGAGGTCGGTGATTTTCATCTCGAAGCGGGTGTCCGGCTTGTCGGAGCCATAGAGGTCCATCGCGTCGGCGTAAGTCATGCGCGGGAAGCTGGCGGGCACCTCGATGCCGAGGCCGGCCGTGAACATCGAGCCTAGCAGGCCCTCGACCAGCTTGATGATGTCATCCTGGTTGACGAAGCTCGCCTCGATGTCGATCTGGGTGAACTCCGGCTGTCTATCAGCGCGCAGGTCCTCGTCGCGGAAGCAGCGGGCGATTTGAAAATACTTCTCCATGCCCGCGACCATCAGCAGCTGTTTGTATTGCTGCGGCGCTTGCGGCAGCGCGTAGAAACGGCCGGGGTTGAGGCGCGACGGCACCAGGAAATCGCGGGCGCCTTCCGGCGTCGGGTTGGATAAAATCGGCGTTTCGATTTCATAGAAACCGGAGTCATCCAAATAGCGGCGGGCAGCGGAGGTGATCACGCTGCGCTGGCGAATGTTCTTGTTCATGCGCGGACGGCGCAGGTCGAGATAGCGGTATTTCATCCGCAGGTCTTCGTTGGAAAGTTCCTTGTCGAGTTGGAACGGCAGCACGTCCGCCTTGTTGACGATGGTGAGGCTGGCGGCGACGATTTCAATCGCTCCCGTGCCGATCTTGACGTTTTCCGAACCTTCGAGCCGCTTGGAAACGCGGCCTGTTACCTGGACGACGTCTTCCTCGCGCAACGTGTGTGATAGAGCGGAAACCCCGGGGTTTTCCTCGGGATGGAAGACGCACTGGGTCAAGCCCTCGCGGTCACGAAGGTCGATGAAAATAACGCCGCCATGGTCGCGGGCGGAATTCACCCAGCCGATGAGTGTGACGGTTTGATCGATGTGGGAGTCGCGGAGTTCGTTGCAATGATGAGTGCGCATGGCGGATGGAAAGGTGAAGACGCAAGACACAAGACTTCAAGACACAAGAGGAAGAAGTCGTTGTCTCATTGGCTGTCGGGATGTTTGGTTAGTGAGTGACTTGAGAGAAGTGAATCAGCTTCGTGCTTTTCTGGTGTCTTGGTTCTTGAAGTCTTGAATCTTCAAGCCAGCAGGGGGCCGTCGGGTTGGACGAGGCGGTCGGTTAGCCAGTCAATGACAGTCTCGGCGGTGCCGGATTCCTCGGTGCGGCTGGCGAGGATCTTGAGCTTGAGCACGGGATACTCGGAGCCGACGATCAGGGCAAAGCGGGCGCCGGATTTCTCCGCGCTTTGGAATTGCTTGGCGACCTTGGGGCAGCCCATCGGCAGGTCTGCGGAGATGCCCGCGCGGCGGAGAATGGTGACGAGTTGGAGCGATTCCGCCCGCTTCGTTTCGTCCGCGACGACGACGTAGATGTCGCAGGCGGCGGCGTTGCGCTGGAGCCAGACTTCCATCTGCATCGCGGTATGCGTCGTTTCCTCGATGAGGTTGCGGATGACGTAGTCACCCATCGCAAATCCCGTGGCGGGCATGTCCACGGCGCCGTCCGAGATGGTGGAAATGAGCGTGTCATAACGACCGCCGCCGGCGACGGCGCGCATGGATTTCTTGGCGTCGAACACTTCGAAAACCACGCCGGTGTAATAAGCGAGACCGCGGACGATCGAGAGATCCAGCTCGATGAACCGAGCGAAGCCGCGTGCGGCGAGATCCTCGCGGATCGCGAGATAGGCGGACGAGGCGTTGGCGGGATCGGCGATGAAGGCGCGGACGCCGGCGGTCTTTAGAGAAAAAGCAGCAAGTTTTTGTTCGAGTACTTCCGGCTTCTCGCGCTCGATTTTGTCGATGATGCCGAGGAAATCGGGGATGCGGTCTTCGGCGATCCCGTTAGCGGCGGCGAAGTCGATCCACGCCATCCGGTCGGAGACGCGGACGACGAAATCACCCTCGACGAAGCCGAAGGAAAGCATCGTTTCGATGGCCAGGGAAATGAGTTCCGCATCAGCGGCGGGTCCGCCTTCGCCGAGGATATCGACGTTGAACTGATGGAACTCACGTCCCCTGCCCTTCTGCGGTTTTTCATAACGGAAACACTGGCCAATTTCGAACCACTTGAGCGGCTTGGTGAAATCCCGCTGGTGCTGGGCGACAATCCGCGCGAGCGAGGCGGTGACTTCCGGACGCAGCGTGACGTCGCGCCCGCCCTGGTCCTCGAAGCGGAAAAGCTGCGCAGAAAGCTCGCCGCCGGACTTTTTCAGATAGAGTCCGGTGTCTTCCAAAATCGGGGTTTCATATTCGACATAACCGCAGCGGCGGGCCACGTCGCGCCAGGTCTCGAACAAATAATTGCGGACCGCGCATTCACGGGGAGTGAAATCGCGGAATCCTGGAAGTGATTGGAAAGTGAGTCCTGCCATGGGCGGGCGGCGAGGATGCACGGGGTTTACGGCATTTCAAGGCAGGATTGCACCGAGTCTTCGCCCTCGGAAATACCTCGCCTGCCGAATGATCTGAAATCGCCCGATACCGAGGGCCAGCGCCGATTGAAATTGGCGAATGACTGCTAGGTCACGCACGGAATTACGTGTCAAGACTGGGCCATGCGCCTTGATTTCAAGAAAGATGTGGTGAGTCTGACGGACTTTGCGCGCAGCACGAAGCAGGGTGGGGCGAGAGTCCTGACTCAAAATGGCAACACATCGGGAAGTAGTGTTGTCCTTGGACGCTTTTGAAAAAATGGCGCAAACGATAATCAGCTTTATTTGTATGAGGCGGATGGAGCGAATGGCGGGGCGGAACTCGCTGAACGCTGGCTGGATCTGCTGGAGGAAGCTCTTGCAGTGCTGTGATAATCTCGCCTCGAGACGTCGCCTCAACGGTCTGGCACGAGACGCGCCAGGCACCTACTCGCGCAATCTTTTCAGCAGCTCGGGATCGGGCAGCGAGCAGGCGTCGGACTTGCTGATAAAAAGGTAACGGTGGTCTGCCACCCAACGATAGACACCATCCCGCAGGGGTTTCGGGATGAAGCGGGCCGTCGTGAAAAGCCGCCAAACGCCGCCGAGCGCGCGGGCGAGTTCAATCAAGGCATCGCTGCGGATGAAGACCTTGTCGTCGGATTCGCGGAGCAGGACCATCGTTCCGTCACTTTCGGCGGCGTAACCGGCGAAGCCCTTTTCCGCGGAGAGTTTTCCCTGCAATGGCGCGAAGGAAACTCGCTGTTGCCTGTCGAACCGCACCACCTGGCGGACAGATTTCGAACAAAACGCGCAATCGCCATCGAAAAAAAGCACCCATGACATGTGTGGAGTTTAGGAGCAAGTAATCGATTCACAAGCTTGGGCTTGCGCGCCGGGGCATCCGTGGCCATGGAAAGCGGACCGCATCCCGCGAACCCGCTATGACCGCCGAATCCCCTAC
>JAYSYA010000008.1:0-2226 GCA_043716765.1 Akkermansiaceae bacterium | reverse complement strand
CGCTGTTGGGCGGCTCTTTGGAAATGGCGGAGGGATTCGGCTCGAAGGAGGTGATGACTCCGCAGTATTGGCCGAAGGGCGTGTTTTGAAACAAGCGGAAGTAGTGGCAGGCGTCGTAGATGCTGGCCGCCACCAGGATCGCGGTGCCGCGGTCGTTGTTGAGGCGTGGCTGGACGGCGAAGTCATGAATGATGCTGGCGCTGATCCGTTGCTTGCGCTCGCCGGAACTCATCAGCTCCTCCATCGTCGCCCAGCGTTTGCGCAGGACGGAGCGCTGGTAGCCGTTCAGGCCCTTGGTGCTGCTCTCAAACCAATCGTCGATGGCCTTCTTCGAGGTGAGGCGTTGCGGCACGTCGCGGGCTTCGTATTTCAGGTCCAGCACCACCTTGTCCGCCACCGCCTCGTGGAATTTGTAGGTGTGGATAAAGGTGCCGAAGATTTCACGGGTCGTTTCCCGATCCTTGCGCAGCAACGGCGTGCCGGTGAAGCCGATGAAAATCCCGCCCTCCAGCCAGCGTTTCATTTGTTGGTTCATGCCGCCGCCCTGGGTGCGGTGGCACTCGTCCACGAAAACGTAGAAACGTCCGTGGACCGGCGGCGGAGTCCCGGTGAGATCCAAGTTGAACTTGTGAATCAGCGCGCACATCAGCCGCGGCTTGGCGGCGATCAGCTTGCTCTCGAACTCCTGGCGCGAGGTGATCCGTGGCGATGGGGAATCCGTGCTAATCACCCCGGCGTTGCGCATCACGCCTTCGATCTGTTTGTCGAGTTCGTCGCGGTCGGTGATGATGAGCACCCGTCCGTCCGGGTCGTGTTCGAGCAACCACTTCGCCAGCATGACCATGAGAATGCTCTTGCCGCTGCCCTGGGTGTGCCAAATGACGCCGCCCTCCAGTTTCCGGATCCGCTCCTGCGCGGCTTTGAAGCCCTCATACTGGTGCTTGCGCGGCACTTTCTTCTGGCCGCCGTCGAAGAGGATGCAGTTGCGGATGATGTCGAGCAGGCGGGACTTGTCGCACAACGCGGCCAGCGGACCGTCGAGCAAGGCTCCGGTGGGTAGCGCGGCATCAGCGTCGCCCGCTTCCTTCCACTCCGTGAAAAACTTCTCCGGGGTGCCGGTGGTGCCGTAGCGCAGCCCTTGCGAGTCGTTGCCGGCGATGACGAGCTGCACCGTGCTGAAGAAGCCCAGGTTGAAGATCGGCTCCTGATTGGTGATGAGTTGGCGCACGCCGTCGGCCACCTCCACCGAGCTGCGCTTCAGCTCGATGACCACGATGGCGATGCCGTTGAGGTAAATGACAATGTCCGGCCGGCGTTCGTAGCCGCCCTTGAGCGTCACCTCCTCGGCAATGGCAAAATCATTGTTCTCCGGGTGCTGCCAGTCGATCAGGTGCACGGTCTCGAACGGCTTGCCGGCAGCGACCTGCACCTGGACCCCGTAGCGCAGCAGGCGGTAAGTGCGGAGGTTCGCCTGGTAGAGCGTGATGCCGGTGGCGTCCGCGGCGGTCTCCAGCTTTTGCAGGGCCGCGGAAATGTGTGCCTCCGAGTAGCCGCGTTGCTTCAGGTTGGCCTCCAACAGCTCGCGTTCGATGGGGCGGTTGCCCTCCCGCTTGCTCCACTCGCCGAGGTAGCGGTAGCCAAGGCGACTGGCGTCGGTGAACAGGGAGATCACGCGATTCTGGGTCTTGCGTTCGGAGCGGGGTTGTTCAGGCATGAGGTGAGCGGTTGATTTTCTTATTTGATAATTTCCCAGTGCCCGCCTTTGGCGGGGCCAATGCGTGCGATGAAGCCGTTGTCCTTCAGGTATTTGAGGTTCTTCTCGATGGCCGTCGATCCTAGTTCCAGTTCCGCCATCAACTGGGTGGATGTGATCCTTGAATTGCGAATCATCGCTTCCACGATCTTCCGCCGGGTATCAGTCAGGGTTTCACCCCACTTTTCACCCCACCCATCGCCCTTGTCCGACTCCGGCAGGTGCTCCGGGTTGGCATGGAAAGTGAGCATGAGGCCGGCCATGCCGAAATCATACAGCGGCGGCTCGATGCCGTGACCAAGGCATTCCTGGCGGATTTTCTCGATGCCACGGCCCCAGGATTCGATGTATCCGGGAGCGCCGAGCCCCAGCTCGGCGCGAATTCTCCGCATTGCCGATGGATTTCTGAATGGGGGTGATTTTCGCGTGTTCATTTGCTTTTCAGTGACGCGCCGAGCTGGGGCTCAGCGTTC
>JAYSYA010000070.1:0-1863 GCA_043716765.1 Akkermansiaceae bacterium | reverse complement strand
TGCCCGGTCGTGGTGGTGGACGCGGAGTTATGGAAACTCGGCCAACTGCGCCCCGGCGACCTCATCCAATTCGTCCCGGTCGATGAAGCCTGGGCGCGCGACCGCCAGATCGAAGTCACCGAAATTATCGCGGGAAATCGCTCGAAACTTTCCGATCCGCTGGAAGGCGAGCGCGGTTCGTGTTTCATCGACTCATTTGGCGAGGGCGAGGACGCCGTGGTCGTCCGGCGCGCGGGCGATCGCTATTTCCTGATCGAATTCGGCCCGCACCATCTGGATTTGAAATTGCGCTTTAAGGTCCACGTCGTCCACGAGTGGATGAAGGAGCAAGCCATCGCCGGGGTCCTCGACCTCACGCCCGGCATCCGCTCCTTGCAGGTGCATTTCGATCCCGACGTCATCGGACGCTGTGATTTGTGGGAAAAAATCCGGGCTGGAATCACCTCGTTGCCGCCGCTGGAGCAAATCGAAGTGCCCACGCGCATCGTCCATCTGCCGCTGAGCTGGGACGACCCGAGCACGCGGGAGGCCATCCGCCGCTACATGCAAAGCGTGCGGCCCGACGCGCCGTGGTGCCCGAGCAACCTCGATTTCATCCGCCGCATCAACGGGCTAGAATCCATCGCCGAGGTTTACGAAATTTTCTTCGCCGCCTCCTATCTGGTCATGGGTCTCGGCGATGTCTATCTGGGCGCGCCGGTCGCCACGCCGCTCGATCCGCGCCACCGGATGGTGACCACGAAATACAATCCCGCGCGGACCTGGACGCCGGAAAACGCGGTCGGCATCGGCGGGGCGTATCTCTGCATCTACGGCATGGAAGGCCCGGGCGGCTACCAGTTCACCGGGCGGACGATTCCGGTTTGGAACCGCTGGCGGAAAACGGAGGATTTTGAAAAACCCTGGCTGCTGAGGTTTTTCGACCAGCTCCGGTTTTACCCGGTGAGTCCGGAGGAATTGCTGCGCTTGCGCGAGGAAGTCCCGCGTGGCCGGCATAAGCTGGAGATCGAGGAAAAGGTGTTTCGTTTTTCCGACTACGAAGCGTTTCTCGAAACGAACTCGGGCGAGATCGACGCCTTTCAAACCAAACAACGCGCCGCCTTCGAGGCCGAACGCAAGCGGTGGGAAGAAGCGGGATTGTCGATGGACGCACCGGCGGAAACCGTGGTCCCGGACGATGCGGTCGTCATTCCCGACGGTTGCTCGACGATGGACAGCCCGGTCACCGGCAGCGTTTGGAAAATCGAAGTCTTAACCGGCTCGAAGCTCAAATCCGGCGATGCGGTATTGATCTTGGAAGCGATGAAAATGGAGATCCCGCTGGAGGCAGATGATGAAGTGGAAATCGTCGAAGTGCTGGTTGCGGAAGGAGCAAGTGTTCGGGCCGGGCAACCGCTGGTCGTCGTAAAAGCCGTGGCGACGGTTTCCAACCGCCAAGCCAATTAAATTTAAGGCATGGCGGTTAAAAACCGCCGCCACATTTCCATCATGAACATCCGCGATCTCAAACGCCGCTACGCCGAAGGACTGACACCGTCCCTTTTGATCGAGGAACTCTTCGCAAAGGTCCGGGAGTGGGACGACCCCACCATTTTCATCCATCTTCCAGAAAAGCAGATCCTGCTGGAAATCGCGAGCGCGGTCGAAGCCATGCCGAGGGACCTTCCGCTGTGGGGAATCCCGTTCGTGGTGAAGGACAACATCGACGTCGCCAACTGGCCGACGACCGCTGGCTGCCCCGATTTTTCCTACCTCCCCACCGCTGACGCGGAGGTCGTCCGACTGCTGCGGGCCGCGGGCGCAATCCCGATCGCCAAGGGCAACCTCGATCAATTCGCCACCGGTCTCGTCGGCACGCGCTCG
>JAYSYA010000069.1:0-5508 GCA_043716765.1 Akkermansiaceae bacterium | reverse complement strand
TCTCCAGGCGTGTAAACCCAGCGGTCCGCGATGGCAGATAGATCCTCTGGCACAGGCACGGGCTTGATTTCCTTCGCGCCCACGAGTGCCGCAAACGGACCGGGCACATAGATTTCGCCGTCCTTCAGAACGGCCTCCGCACGCAGCAGATCCTTTTCGTCCAACCGCACGCGGAAGCCGTCCACATAGCCATAACGACTGCCCGGAAAAACCGCGATTCCATCCCGGATCTTGTCGATGGCTGTGGCAAGCGCGGTTCTCGTGTAGGGAAGCCCACGATCCTGAGCAGGCGGCGGCAACGGAGCGGGCACCACCTGGGAAAATGCCAGTGACGCCATCGCAATATGTTGACAGATCACCCCGGAGAAAAATATGAAGCGCTGAGATTTCATCATCTGATTGGTTTCGCCTGATTCGATGGCGAGCCAGTCATACGGAAGTTTGTTTCGAGTATTATTCACCGTGAGGGGGGGTGATTTTGCGTCAATGGCGGGCGATTTCACGTCGAAAACTAGCGGACCTGCGCCCAATCCAGAATTCCTATCAAGCCCCTAGAATTGACGTAAAATGTCCCCTTGCTGACGCAAAAACAGCCCTGTTTTCACCACAAACTTGCATGATCATCAAAAAGTGAATTATTCGTTCGGCTCGGGGAGGCAACTGGAATCAGGGAGGCTCGCATCGCGAACCTGCCATCGCCATGGCGGTTCCCCGCCGCGAGAGCCGTCGAGGCATTCCACAGCGCCCGGCCCCTCGCGAAAGAATCACCCGAGCGCGAAGAGAGGATTCGCGCTTATCGTCACGCTGAGCCTGATGATCCTGCTTACGGTAGTCGCGGTCGGGCTGCTGTCGCTTTCCAGCATCTCACTGCGCTCTTCCAGTCAGGCGAATGCAATGGCCACTGCACGCGCCAATGCCCGTATGGCTCTAACGCTGGCCATCGGCGAGCTTCAGAAGGAGGCGGGCACCGATCAGCGCGTTACTGCAAGGGCGGAGATTCTGGACTCCACGCCAGACACTCCCCTCGCGGAGGGTGTGAAGCAAAAGTATTGGACCGGCGTCTGGAAGACCGGGAGCAAGCAGACCGAGGCACAAAGGACAGACAGCATGGTTCCCAGCCGTGCGCTAGCCGCCCGCTGGCTTGTTTCAAATCCCCAGCCGGGCAGCCCGACCTCACTCGATCCCACGGGATACAC
Source organism: Akkermansiaceae bacterium (assembly GCA_043716765.1). Classification (GTDB taxonomy): domain Bacteria; phylum Verrucomicrobiota; class Verrucomicrobiia; order Verrucomicrobiales; family Akkermansiaceae; genus Luteolibacter. The sequence goes on along the minus strand of JAYSYA010000069.1, from coordinate 4,312 downwards.
GGCGTCTACCACCGGCAACAGCAGGGATGGCATCGTCATCGCGAAAGGTCTCGGTGCCGATCTGGCGGACGTGACAGTGCCACTGGTGAAGGTCCCACGCTCTTCCACCACGGGGCTTGGAGGTAGCTACGCCTACTGGGTTTCCGATGAGGGATTGAAGGCCAAGGCCAATCTCGTGGATGCCACATTTTCCAGCGGTCTAGCAGCCATCGATCAACTCCACCACCTGGCTCCTCAAGCGAACGCCATGCATAAGGTGCTGCCGATGGTGGACGAAGGGATTGATTTCCGCAAGACTCCGGTAGAGAACATCGCGAAATTGCTCACCGCCGACACGGTGAAGCTACTGCCAAACATTTCGATGAAAAGCCCGCTTGCCCGTTACTCGCCTGATTTCACGGTAAACAGCCAAGGAGTAATTGTCGACGTGCGGCAGGGCGGCTTAAAGAAAGACCTAACTGCAGCATTGGAAGATCCGCAGGCTTTTCAGAGCCTTATTAACAATTATGGCAACGGCGCGGCCATGCTCTACCGATATTCCGACAGCAGCGCCAATGCAAACCCAACGGTGCCTTCCGGATCGCAACCCGTTAAGTCAGGAATCACCGATGGCCTGCCGTGGCACTCGCTCTATTTCCATTACAACACCTACAAAGCCCAGATGACCCCGCCGGTGACGCCCAGCGGTCAGGCCTCCACCGCACCGACGAGTTCTGGAAAACCGGAGACGCTGCCCAATGTCCTGTCCCCGCGCTACTATGGCGTGAAATTAGGAGGTTCCAGCACCAAGCAAGCCGGTATCGCACCGCTGCCTATTGCATTCCGCGTCGATATCGCCATCTCAAGTTACAACGCCGGTAGCGTAGCCGCCCCTGCCTGGAGGCTCAGGCTTCATTACTACCCCCAGCTCGTCCTCTACAATCCCTACGCGGTTAGGATCAGCGCCAGCGACTATCAGTTCCAGAGAAACTTTGGAGCTTTCGCCACTGCTGGATCCTACAACACCACATCACCCGGCGTGACATGCATCAGGGTTACCTCCACGGCCGGAGCGGTCACCACCACAGTTCCCTACTCACTCGTCAACCAGGCGGACGCCGGGCGCCTGTCTCTAAAAACAAAACTCGGCGACTGCGCCACCCTGGACCCCGGCGAGACGCGTGTTTTCGCGCTCGATGCAGATGCGTTGAAAATTGATCCAAAAGCGGCGATCACCTTCAGCGACTTGGTTTCCAATCCCGGCATGTCGGCCGACTACTCGCAATACTGTGACCTGCGGACCTCCGTTGATGCCACCGGCAAGAGTTCAGGAGCGCCCTTCTCCACCACCGATCCAAATGCCGTGATCCGCATCGAGCTCAGCGCGGCCTCGCTAAGATGCCAAGCGGTGGATACTTTCTGCAATCCTCCCAAATACAAGTGGCCTGACAACGACGGCTCCAGCCGCGCCCAAGCCGGTGGCTCCTATCAGCAAGCAGCAGCGGCTGGAAGCTGGCCGAGTAACCTTTCCATCAGCCAGATGACCAACCCCCGTAGGATCATCGGCTTTTACATTCGCCAGAAAGGCCTGAAACAGTCCAACTCCACATCCACCTATTCCAACGCGGCCAACCGGGTCCCGGTCTTTCACGGCAATTTTAGCCAGTTCACCCCGCTGGAGGACTCATCCTCGCATTCTTGGAAGGAAGTCTATCTCAGCCCCTTCGGCGGGAACTACACGAACGGCCAGACGGACGTGCAAAGCGCACCGTCGAGGAGCAACCCGAATGCGTGGGAAACCTCGTTCGGTGACGTCAGCGCAGGCGCAGGCGCTGTAAGCCTCCCCGTAAACCGCTACATCTTGCGCGATGTGCCGCAACAGCCTCTGGTCTCGCTGGGGCAGTTCATGCACATGCCAGCCCTGAATTTTGAAACCATTGGGGCCTTTGCCTACCTAGGAATGGGTTCAATGTTCGTCGGTGGTTCGCTCCCCTCGCCAGTCATCCCCCTAGACAAAAATGCGATGACCTCACCCACCACCAGCAGCACCATCGACACCGTTTTCCTAGACGATTCTTTTCTCGCCAACCAGGCCTTGTTTGATCGGTTCTTTTTCTCCACCGTGCCGCCCGCCGTTCCCTCCCCTGGCACCACGTGGCCTGATTATTGGATTGATTTCAATTCCGCCAATTCAGGCAGCGAACTCACCGACTTTACCAAGCCGCTGCTCAACGGCCGCATCAAACCGCGCTCCCCTGCCGGCAAGCCCCTCCGCATGAATGACCTCCGCTCGGTGGAAAAGGCGGCTGCTAACCTGCTGCTGAACGGCGCCTTCAATGTGAACTCCACATCCGTCGGCGCTTGGAAGGCGCTCCTCGGAAGCCTCTCCGGTAACAAGCTGCGGCTCTTCAACGCCACCACCGGCAACCCGACCACGCTTGAACTCGGCACCGACGCTAAGAAGAACCCGATCCCTAGATTCTGGTCCGCTTCCGCCAACTGCAACACTAACTCCGCTTGGGACGGATTACGCGTACTCAATGACACGGAGCTGAATGAATTGGCGGCACGCATTGTCGAGCAAGTCAAGCTGCGCGGGCCGTTTCTCAGCATGGCGGATTTTTTGAACCGCCGCCTCGGGCCGGACGGTCCTCTCACCCGCGCGGGGGCGCTTCAAGCGGCCATCGACACCACCACCACCCCGGATATCAATGCAACCGCCAAGGCCGCAGGTGTCCCCGCCATCGTTACCGGAGGGACACCCGCCGTGATTCCGGGAAACCTCAAGGACGCCAAAGGAGTCACGCTTAACACCGCCGTCGGCATGCCCGGATATCTCATGCAGCAGGATCTCATACAGGCATTTTCCCCTGCCATGACAGTGCGTTCTGACACCTTCACCATTAGAGCTTCCGGGCAAGCCGTCGACGCCACGGGTAGGGTCATCGCACAAGTATTCGCTGAGGCAGTGGTCCAGCGCCTGCCTGAATTTCTCGACGGATCCATTGACGCCGCCGAATCGCCTCTTGCCGGCCTGACGTCCCTCCAGAATAAGACTTTCGGCCGTCGTTTCGAAATCACCTCCTTCCGCTGGCTTTCACCCAATGAAATCTGAAATTAAAATCGCATGCGGCATCATCGCCCTGCTCGTCTCCTTCTTGCCCCTGGCAGCCCAGGAATCAGACCAAAACCACAAGGGCATGTTCCGCACCCTCGGTTGCCGCGTGACGGTGGAGGAATTGTACTACGCCGCAGTCTCGGAGGACGGGACGACTCAACAGGACTCGGGCAAGGAGGGGAGCGTGGGTATTTTTGATAGCTGCCGCTCCAATTACTACAATCGCATGGGTCCGGGCAAAGTGGTGTTCTTTCGCAAGGCCGTCGGGCCCGATGGTAAACCCATCCGCAAAATCGTAGCGGAGGCGGACTTTACAAAAGGCGGCGTCCTGCCTCTCGTCCTCTTCCTCCCCCATCCAGATCGCCCTGAAATTTTTATGACTCTGGTGTTGCCGGACGATCCTCGCTCGTTTCCCGACACCACCTTTCGGTTCATCAATCTCACCCCCGCCAACCTCATTGCCACTCTCGGTAAATCCGAAGTCAACATCGCCCCCGCAGGCGTGGAGCTATTCAAAACCGGCATTAAGGACAAACCTGAAACCCGCTTCGCCACTATATCACTCGGGAATAACCAGCGGCTCTTCTCGAACAACTGGGTCATCCGCCCCGGGCAGCGCGCCATGGTCCTTATCTATCCGGTGAACGGTACCACCGAAGTCCACCGCATCACCGATGCGGCGGATTTGTAGTGTTCAAGCCCGGTTCGCCGATGAACCCCCGTCGATTCCGGCCTCTGTTGCAAGTTTATGACTCAGCTTGTGGCTGATAGTCGAAATAATCGAACTCCGCCCATGCCGAGCGATCCGACAGGTCCTGGCAGCAGACCCCCCAGAAAGTGCCGGTGAAATTGCTGTGCGGAGAGACCCAGTCGCCGAGCATCGTGGCATCGAAGACATGATCGACACCATGCCAAACGACACCATCGATGGACCACGAGAAGCGGAGCTCGGCAAAGTGGATCTCCATCCGCAGGAATAGCTTTTCCGCAGCGGCGAGAGGAAGTTCGACAGCATGGATATAATCTGACCTGGTGTTTTCCGATGAAATCACACCGAGTTTCACCTTCCCCTCACCCGCCGAGGTGACATGGAAATAATGATAGTGGAAGCGATCGTAATAGGCGATGAGTCCTGCCGTCTGTTTGAAGTTCCATGGCTGGAAGGAAAGACAGGTTTCCGCGCGTGCTTCGAAATGTTGGAGTCGTCGGGCGACG
>JAYSYA010000068.1:0-1879 GCA_043716765.1 Akkermansiaceae bacterium | reverse complement strand
TGTAGAAGGGGGCTTCGTGGCACCATTCGAGTTGCTTGGCCATGTTTTCTTCGATCATGTGCATGGGGACGTGGCCGGGGCCTTCGTTCATGACCTGGCAGCCCTTGGCCCAGGCGCGGGTGGTGAGTTCGCCTTGGACTTCTAACTCGCCGAACTGGGCCTTGTCATTCGCATCGGCGATGGAGCCGGGGCGGAGGCCGTCGCCGATGGAGAAGCTGACATCATAGGCGGCGCAGATATCGCAAATTTCATCCCAGTGGGTGTAGAGGAAGTTTTCCTTGTGATGGGAGAGGCACCACTTGGCCATGATCGAGCCGCCGCGGCTGACGATGCCGGTCATGCGGCTGGCAGTCATCGGGACGAAGCGAAGGAGGACGCCGGCGTGGATGGTGAAGTAGTCGACGCCTTGCTCGGCCTGCTCGATGAGGGTGTCCCGATAGATTTCCCAGGTGAGGTCCTCGGCCTTGCCGCTGACCTTTTCAAGCGCCTGATAGATCGGCACGGTGCCGATGGGGACGGGGGAGTTCCGCAGGATCCACTCGCGGGTGGCGTGGATGTTTTTCCCGGTGGAAAGATCCATCACGGTGTCCGCGCCCCATTTGGTGGACCAGCGCATTTTCTCGACCTCTTCCTCAATGGACGAGGCGACGGCGGAGTTGCCGATGTTGGCGTTGATTTTGACGAGGAAATTGCGGCCGATGATCATCGGTTCGCACTCGGGGTGGTTGACGTTGAGCGGGATGATGGCGCGGCCGGCGGCGACTTCGCTGCGGACGAACTCGGGAGTGATCTCGGCGGGGATACGCTGCGGGAAGCGTTTGAAAATGCCGGGGGTGTAATCTGAAATTTGAGATTTGAGATTTGAAATTTGAGAGGAGCCTTCGTGCTGTTTGTCGAGGTGGTTGCGGACGATGTCGTCCTGCATGTCCGCGATTTTCGCGCGGCGCATGTTTTCGCGGATGGCGATGTATTCCATCTCGGCGGTGATGATGCCCTGGTCGGCGTAGTACTTCTGGGTTACGGGCTTGCCGGTGGCGCGCAGCGGCTGGCGGCGATCGGCGGTGAGGCCGGGGAACTCGACGAACTTGTTAGCGCGCTCGGATTTCGAGGCGAACTCGACGTGTTTCTCGGTGAGGTAGCCATTGTCCTGTGGCTGGACTTCGCGGCCGTCGTAAGCTTCCACATCGCCGCGGGCGAGGATCCAATCGCGACGCAGGGGTGGGAGGCCTTCCTCGGAGGTGCCTTTGAAATCCGGATCGCCCCACGGGCCGGAGCAGTCATAGACGCGCACGGCTTCGTTTTTCTCAATGCGGCCGTTGAAGGACTTGGTGTCGGAGAGCGAGATTTCCCGCATCGGCACCTGAATCTGCGGGTGAAGCTTGCCCTGGACATAAACGCGGGTGGAGGCGGGGAGTGGGGCGAGCGAGGCGTCGTGAGTCTCGGATGAGGGAGCGCCGGTGGTTTCGTCGGTGGAGATCATGGATGGTGATGGTTTGAAATGAACAGGCCGTGCGGAACTTGCACGGCCGGGGGAAAGGGAAACTTTGCAGGTTTCGACTTCCTACGGCGGCATGACCCGCGTCAGGTTCGGAGGGTCTTTTCCGCGCGTTGGAAAATCTCGGCTCTGCGATCGAAGAGCACCCCTGTCGGCGTGCAGAATGTCGCGTCCGGTCGGGAAGTCAAGGAGCTGGCGTGCCAGTCTGGCTCGGTGGTTTTTTTCTGGGCCATTTGAGGGAGTGTGATGTTGCGCAAATTTTTGTTAAGGAATTTCTTGATTCGGCTGCGGGAATCCCCAAGGGTCCGCCCGTGCACCGGGGCGTAGCTCAGCCTGGTAGAGCGCCGCGTTTGGGACGCGGATGTCGTCAGTTCGAATCTGGCC
>JAYSYA010000067.1:0-1881 GCA_043716765.1 Akkermansiaceae bacterium | reverse complement strand
TACCTTGAGCGGCCCGATCACCATCAGCAACAGCGGTCCTAACAATACTGTCGCCATCTCGAACAACGTCAATTCATCCGTCTTCACCGTTAGCGGGGCTATCAGCAGCACCACACCCACCTTGGCGCTGTCATTTCGTGGCAGTGGAACGGGTAGCAGCGGACTGGTTTCCAATACGCTTTCTCTCCCCAGCGGTTCAGGGGTGGATCTCAACGGCACCACCAACTGGACCTTCAGTGGCACCGGCAGCACCTGGGGACTGACGCGCCTCTTCAGCACCGGTAACATCGTCCTTGGGGCAAACAACGCCCTTTCCATCACAGCCGTCACTGGAGACGGGACCGGCACCGGCGCCATTGACCTCGCCGGATTCAACCAGACGGTTGGCGGTCTCGCAGGACCGGTGGCGCGGGTGATCGGAAGCAGCAGCACGACTGCAGATTCCATTCTCACCATCGCCGCCGCATCCCCGCAGACTTTCAGCGGCGTCATCGCTGATGTGTTCGGCGCCGGCACTCGTAAGGTCTCCGTCGAATTGAATGGTGGAAGTCAGACACTCGCAGGCACCAACACCTACACGGGCTCTACCACACTCAGCGCTGGCGTTCTGACCGTGAGCGGATCGTTGGCCGGCACGGCCGTGGAGGTGAAAAACACTGCCACTCTCGCAGGCACAGGTTCGCTGGGTGGAAATGTCACAGTCCGTTCCGGCGGCCACCAAGCATTTGACATCGCCACCACTCCCGGAGGCCAAGTCACACGTTCCATCACCGGTTCACTGGTTCTCAACAGCGGAAACATCGTCGATTTGACCGCATCCGCGACCCCTGCCAATGGCTCTTATAATCTTGCCGTGGCCTCAGGTGGAATCACGGGGACTCTTCCAGTCGTCAACTTCGCAGGCGGAACAGGAACCGTCTCAATTGCTGGCGGAAATACTCTCGTGTTAACTGTCCAGCCCGGCGGGGGCTACTCCACCTGGGCTGGGGCCAATGCGGGAGGCCAGACTGCGGATCTCGATTTCGACAACGACGGCCTCAGAAACGGAGTTGAATATTTCATGGGAATCACCACTCCGGGTTTCACCGCCAATCCGGGCCTTTCCGGAGCGGTCGTGACTTGGCCGAAAAGCGCGTCCTTCGTTGGAAGCTACACCGTGAAAACCTCGCCGGATCTCGTCACATGGACGGTTCCGGGGTCCGGGATCGTCGATAATGGATCTTCAGTGACCTACACCCCGCCCACCGGACTGGGCAAAATATTCGTCCGTTTGGAAGTCGTCCCGGCTCCCTGAAAAATTCCTGAAACTGAACATCCTTGCCTTCGAAGGGAGGCATCGCTGGGCGGGAGCCGTTTATAAAGGTTTCTCGGCTTCCGCCTCACTTTCATCTCCAACTCTGCTTACCCATGAAAATCAAAAACCGCAGCCAAGGTTTCACTCTCGTGGAGTTGCTCGTGACCATTACCATCATCGCCGTTCTAGCGTCCGTGGTGTTCTTGGTGGCCAAAAGATGCATCAACCGCGCCCATCAGACGGTCTGTGTTACCAATCTTGGCTACATTGGCCAAGCGATTCAAACCTATGCCTTCGAGCGCGGTGGACGTCTTCCCGGTCCCCTCTATAGCGGACAAAGTGCCGTCGTCGGGCCACCGCGGAATCTTGCCACCTTCATCGCCGAGTATCTTGAAGTGCCCGGGCAGCCCGTAAATGGCAAGATCGTCATCCAGAACTTCGGATGTCCGGCATGGAGGAAGAAAATCACCTCGAGAACTCCGGAGGATGCGATCTGCTATCAGATCGGATCAACCTTGAAACTGACGAACGGGCGCACGGTCAATCCTTGGACTTATCCAAAGCCATGGGGTACCCCGCAACCCGAA
>JAYSYA010000066.1:0-1885 GCA_043716765.1 Akkermansiaceae bacterium | reverse complement strand
CTCGGCATCGAGAATGACTACGCGAAAATCAATGCGGAGGCCGAAAAAGCCTCCAAGATTTCGCTCCGTCCCGCTGCGGAAATCAGCCTCCGTGATGGTATGCCAAACCTGTTTGCCAAGCTCGACCATGGGCAACCCGTCACCATCGCTTACTACGGAGGCAGCATCACCGCCGGTCCCGGTTGGCGTACCGCGACGATGGAATGGTTCACTAAGCAATACCCCAACGCAAAGATCACCGAACTCAACGCCTGCGTCGGTGGCTCCGGCTCGCTGATCGGCGTATTCCGGGCGGATCATGACTTGGTCGCGGCGAAGCCCGATGCCGTGTTCATCGAGTTTTCCCTCAACGACGTGGGCGATGTCCGTGATCGTCCTGACGAAGTGGCGGGCGCAGTTGAAGGGATCGTGAGGAAACTCTGGTCCAGCAAACCCGCCACCGACATTTGCTTCGCCTATACCCTCCATTCCTCTGGCGTGGATCTTTTGAAAGCTGGTAAATTCAGCGCTTCCGTTTCGATACACGATAAGGTTGCCGAGCATTATGGCATTCCTGCGATCCATCTGGGAGTGGAGGCGTCGCAACTGGCAGCCGAGGGCAAGCTTGTCTTCACCGCCCCCAAAAGCCCCGGCGACAAGGACGCGCAGGGCAGGATTATTTTCTCTAACGATGGCACCCATCCGTCGGAAACCGGCCATGCCCTCAATGGTGCGGCTGCCATCAGAGGACTGGAGAAACTTCGCGCCAACATTTCCGCCGCGCCCCACAAGCTGCCCGCCGCACTTTCCGCCATCCCGTGGGAAAAAGCCAAGACGCTCGCGGCAGAAGGTCACGCGAAATTCGACGGCACATGGGAGCAACTCACCGCTGCTAACGGTCCCTCATGCCGCCGCTTCGGCAAGAATTTCTACACCTGGTTTCCGCACCTCTATCGCACCGGCACTCCCGGCTCTTCAATGACTGTTAGGTTCCGCGGCACTCACATCGGCATCAAGGGCATGGAAGGCCCGGACTCAGGAGTGGTGAGTATCAAAATGGATGACCAACAGCCTGTAAAACAAACCCTGTTCACCGTTTATGCCAACGCCTGGGTTTACGTTGGCGCACCGCTACCTGCTGTGCCGATGGGAATCCACACGGTCACTTGGACCCTGCTCGATGAGGTGCCAGACAAGGAAAAGCTGTTAGCTGTCAAGAAGACCGACCAGGACTTCCGCGACCATCCGGAGAAATACAAAAACAGCACGCTCTCCGTCGGTCAAATTATTGTCCTCGGCGATCTGCTCGACGAAAAAGGCAACGTGATCGACCCATGAAACCAGTTTGTTGTTTTCTAGCAGCCCTGCTTCTCGCGCTCAGCGCGCATGCAGCTCCGCTTGCCAAGTTCATGGGACCCAATGCGGCGGTGCCCGAGGTCGTGGTCGTGAAACGGGTGGGGGATCAGGACGTGAAACTCGAATATTTCCGTCCCGCCGCGATCACTAAAGGCGAGCGGCGTCCCGCCATCGTGTGGATCCACGGCGGCGCATGGGTAGCCGGCACCGCGGAGGCTACCACACCGCACGCTCGCTATTTCGCCGAGCGGGGAATGTTTTCTGCGAACATCGTCTATCGCCTCGCAAGCCCGGGAAAAGTAACGGTCGGCGATTGCCTCGCGGACTGCCGCGCCGCCATGCGCTATCTGCGCGAAAATGCCGCTGACCTTGGAATCGATCCCGAACGGATTGCCGTCGCCGGGGACTCCGCAGGCGGGCACCTCGCGGCTGCGTTAGGGACGCTGCCCGCCGAAGATGCCATCTGCAGACCCAACGCCATGTTGCTTTACAATCCCATCGTGGACATGACCGAAGGCGATTGGATTCGCTATGCCGTGGGCGGCGAGGC
>JAYSYA010000065.1:0-5557 GCA_043716765.1 Akkermansiaceae bacterium | reverse complement strand
CGATCGGCGAGTTCGATGTGGCCGGGTTTCCACGAATGTTTCTCGTCTTCGAGCGAGACGAGCACCGGTTGGCGGGTGAGCGTCTGGAGCGTGAGCGGCGTGATGAATTCCGTCGCGGCGCGGGTCATCACGACGTGGACATCATGGCCAAGTTTGACCAACTGCGACGCGAGATCTGCCGATTTGAAGGCGGCGATAGAGCCGGAAATGCCGAGGACGATGTTCATGCGGGCGGTGGCTTTTTAATTTTCAGCTCAGCATCGAGACGGCCTTGGCAGTGGCCTCGGCGAGCGCCTCGATGTTTTTTTGCGTATTGTACAAGGCAAAGGACGCCCGCACGGTGCCGGTGATGCCGAAGCGCGCCATCAGCGGTTGGCAGCAATGGTGGCCGGTCCGGACGGCGACGCCCATTTGATCCATCAGCGTGCCGAGATCGTAGTGATGCACGCCTGCGATGTTGAAAGAAAGCGCGCCCGCCCGGTCGGCCGGGCCGTAAAACCGAATCCCCGGAATCGAGGCCAACGCGTCGGCGGCGGAGCGGATGAGCGATTCTTCGTGCTTCTGAATCGCGCTCAAGCCAATGCCATTCACGAAGTCGAGGGCGGCTCCGAGGGCAATCACGCCCTCGATATTTGGCGTCCCGGCCTCGTATTTAAACGGCAGATCGTTGTAAGTGGTTTTTTCGAAAGTAACCTCCTTGATCATTTCGCCACCGCCACGCCACGGCGGTAAGGCGGTGAGGATTTCCGCGCGGCCCCACAGGACGCCGATGCCGGTCGGCGCGTAAACTTTGTGGCCGGAAAACGCGAGGAAATCGATGTCGAGCGCTTGCACGTCGATTCGCGTGTGAGCGACGGCCTGCGCGGCGTCGAGCATGACAAGCGCGCCGGCGCTTTTTGCGGCGGCGGCCATTTCCGCGACCGGATTGACGGTGCCGAACGAGTTGGAAATCCAGGTGAGCGAAAGGATCTTCGTGCGCTCGTTGAGCAGGGAAAGGAAAGTCGCTTGGTCGAGCGTGCCGTCATCAAAGCAAGGGATGACCTTGAGAAGCGCGCCGGTGCGCTCACAGAGCATCTGCCACGGGACGATGTTAGAATGGTGCTCGAGAGCGGAAATGAGCACCTCGTCACCCGGCTTGATCCGGCCGGAAAGACCGAGGGTGTTGGCGACGAGATTGATACTGTCGGTGGTGCCCGAGGTGAAAATCACCTCGTCCGAGCTCGCGGCATTGAGGTGGCTGGCCACGGTTTGGCGGGCTTTTTCAAAGGTCTCCGTGGCGAGCCGCGCCAAGTGATGCGTGCCACGGTGGATGTTGGCGTTCATCGCCTCGTAGTAATGCCGCGACGTCAGCAGAACCGCCATCGGCTTCTGGGTGGTGGCGGCATTGTCCAGATAAGCAAGAGGCCGTCCGCCGATCGTTTGATCGAGGATCGGGAAATCAGGAATCACGGAGTAAGGCTGGAACATAGCGTCAATTTCAGGGTGCTTGCCGGCGGCACGGTAGGGTGTGACAGGTGCGCCCGGACCGCAACGCCAGAATTGTCCGGGGGGAAACATCTGCCCTTGCGGTAGGAGGGATGCGCGGCTTGAATCCCGCGCCACAAGCATGTATCTGCTGAAAAAAGTCATCCAGCTCCGGGAGAATTCCCACCCGGACCACGAAAAGCCGTTTCTCGAACACTTGGAGGACCTGCGCGTAATGGTCACCCGCGTCGTGATCACGCTGGTCATCTCCATGATTGTCTGTTTCGCCTTCAACAAGGACCTGATGGAGTTCTTCCGCCAACCGGTGGACCAGGTGCTCGCCACCCAGCTCAAGGCCACGCTGCCTGACGACGCCCCCCGTCCGCTCACCGTGGAAAGCTGGGGGAAGGCCCGCAAAGTCGAACACGCAGCGATGAATCTAACGATCGAGCGGCGTGCGCTTTTCTATCAATCCCTCGGCGACCCCGATCTCTCGTTCCAAGCTGAATCCATCAGCTTGCTGCGCGCCGCCAACGCCTTGCCCGAGGAAAAACGCGAGGCCTTCGTCAACTCGCTTGGCGAGTCCGACGAGCTCAAGCTCCAGGTCAAAGCCCTTCTCCGGACCAAGCCTAACACCGACAGCGCGGCCCAGGGAAACCTGCGGATGATGTCCGCGCTGCGGCCCACCGAGGGCTTCATGCTGTCGATGAAACTCTCGTTTGTCGCAGGCATCGTCGTTTCGTTTCCGCTGCTGTTATTGTTCATCCTGCAATTCGTCCTGCCTGGACTCCACAGCAATGAGAAGCGCGTCCTCTGGCCGGCGATGGCGGTCGGCTTCGGGCTGTTTCTAACTGGCGCTGCCTTCGCCTACTACATGGTGCTGCCGCGAGCCCTGTTGTTCTTCGCCGAATGGAGCGGCAATATGGGCATTTCCAACGACTGGCGGATCGGCGAGTACATTTCCTTCGCCACCCAGTTCACCCTGCTTTTCGGCGCGTCCTTCGAGCTGCCGGTGGTCGTGATGGTCTTCGTGAAATTAGGACTGCTCAGCTACGAAACAATGTCGCGGACGCGCTCCTACGCCATCGTCGGCATCTTCGTCACCGCCGCCGTCCTCACCCCCACGCCGGACGCGATGACTCTGTGCCTGATGGCCCTGCCGATGATCGTGCTCTACGAAATCTGCATCTGGCTCGCCTATTTCGACCGCAAGCGAAACCGCATCAAGGAAGAGCAGGAAGCCCGTGAGAACATGGAGCGCCTGCTGCGCCGCGAGGAGGAAATGAAGGCAAACGCCCCGCAAGAAACCACCGAAGATTATCATGCGCATGAGTCCGGCGACGACGGATGGCACGATGAGTATCCTCAGAAGGATCCACATTTTAGCGACGAGCTCCCCGCCATCGACGAAACGCCTCCCGCAGGTGAAGCGCCGGAAAACAAAGTCCCCTGATCCAGTCCGATGCCCCACAACACGCTTCGCAAAGATGTCAGCGCCCGCTCTCCTTTCGCGGGTTGCGCGATCCTCATCGCCGCACTCGCAGTGATGGTTTTCCTGATCGGATTTTCGGTTCTAACTTTGTTTCGGCAGTTCAACGAGATCGCCAAATTCACCGCAGAAAAGCCCGTCACGGTCGAAATCTCGGCGCTCGAAAACCAAGAAGCGGACCTCAACAATCTTGCCGAACGGATCGAGGCATTCCGCCAGCAACTCGCCGGCGACTCCCAAGCCACGCTCGCTCTATCAGCCGAGGACTTGAATCTCGCCATCGCCGCCTACGAGCCTTTCAGGGAACTCCGCGGCACTTTCCGCGTCACCGGCATCGAGGGCGAAAACCTGCGCGTCGCGATTTCGTTTCCCCTCAATGGCAAGCCCCGCCTCGCTCGTGAAGGCGAACCCGGCTGGATCGCTTCCGACTCCCGATTCCTCAACGGCACGCTCGTCGCTCGCCCGCAATTACTGAAGCACGAAGTCGTCCTCAGCCTCGACGCCATCGAGGTGCCCGGCAAGAAAGTCGCTCCGGAGTTCATCGGCCAAATGTCGCCCTACCGGATCACCGAGCGCTATCTCGCCGATCCGGCGATCGGCCCGGCGATGGCCAAGCTCACCCGTGTCGGAGTCGCCGACGGGAAAGTCCTGCTAGCAAGAATCCCGGGCGAGAACCCGGTCGATAAGATCACAGACGCGCAAGTGGACTCGGCCAGCGGCCGGTTGTTCACCGCGCTCGGCATCGCCGCCGCCCTCTTCCTCGCATTCGCCGGGATCATCGTTTTCATCGGGATTCGCGCCAAGGCCCGGAAATCGTGAAATATCCCGAACAAAGTCGCGCTGTTGCAGCGTTTAAAAACCAACTCATGAAAAAAATCCCAGGCATCATCGTTTTCGCCCTAACAACCACCTTGTTGCCCGCGAAAGAAGCGGCACCCGCCGAAGCCGCCACGCCAGCGAACCCCGCGCTCGACGCGAAACGAGGCGAACAAGAAGCCCTCGCCCTCGAGAACAAACTCGAAGCCGAGCGCCTCATCCAAGCAACCAACGCGATGCGTGCCGAAATCACCCGGCTCAAGTTAGAGCGGGAGTTGATGACCGAGAAATTCGCCATGGAAACCGCCAAACGGCAGGTCGCCCTCCAACAGGAACTCTCCGGAATGGAGGCCGAGAAAGAAAAAATCGCCCGCGAAGGCGAGCTCTCCAAAGCCCGCGCCGAGAAATTTGCGAACGACCTGAAGACCATCCAAAGCGAGGCATCCCTCGAAATCACCCGCCTCCAGAACGACATCGCCCAAATCGAAACCGCCGAGAAGCGCGCCAGATTTGCCGATGCGAAACCGGTCTTCCTCAAAAATCCACTGAAAGAAAACGGCATCCTCGTCGTTTCCGACCGCCGGATCCCGCTCAACGGCCTGATCACCACCACCACCGCCGACTTCATCACCAGCCGCATCCAATATTGGAATAACAAGGACCGCGAGCTGCCCATCTTCATCGTCATCGACGCCAGCCCCGGCGGCTCCGTCATGGCCGGCTATCGAATTCTCAAAGCCATGGAATCGAGCGACGCGCCGGTGCACGTCGTCGTGAAATCCTTCGCCGCGTCAATGGCCGCCGCCATCACCACGCTCGCCAAAGAATCCTACGCCTATCCGAATGCGGTTATCCTCCACCACCAGATCAGCTCCGTGGTCATGGCTCAGCTCAATCTCACCCAACAACGCGAATTCCACGAGGACAGCCAGCGCTGGTGGGCGCGCCTCGGCACTCCCATCGCTGATAAAATGGGCGTCACCACGGACGAGTTGATCAAGAAAATGTACACGAGGTCGTCCAGCGGCGACTGGAGCGAGTTTGGTGAGCAAGCCAAGGACCTCAGATGGGTCAATCACATCGTCAAGGGCATTGACGAAACGTCGTTCACCAAAAACCCGGACTCGGTCGAAGCGGCCAAGGCCGCTCAGACCACCGCGCTGACCGAGCAAGTCGACGCTTTTGGCAAGCCTTTCGTCTGGCTGCCTCGCCTCAATCCGCAGGACGTCTATTTCCTCTACAATTCTGATAGTTACTACCGGATGAGGTAAGTAGCGGGGATTTCAAAAAACGAGTGACCGGTTTCGCCTGGTTTTTACCGCTCCATAATCATGCTCGAAGACGATTATACTTGGGTCATCCGCAAAGCGCTCCGCGGCCTCGGACTCACGCCGGGCGATGCTGCGGGGCAAACTACTGTTTAGAACTGGCTTTAACCAGCACAATTATTTTGTTTACTACGTTCGCTAAACTTGGCCTGCTGCTTGGCCTGCTGCTGGCCAGCGTGGGCAGTCGCGCCCAGGCACCTGTTCCAATGACTACTGACCCCACACCCATGACCGTGGTGGCGCTGCGGCTGCGGCCCGGCGACGACCTCAAAAATGCCCTTACCCAACTGGCCCGCGACCGTGGCTTGGCCGCAGCCTGCGTACTCACCTGCGTGGGCAGCCTCCAGGCCGCCAACCTGCGCTTTGCCAACCAGGAAACGGGTACGCCACTCACTGGCAAGTTCGAAATCCTGTCACTGGTGGGCACCCTCTCGACCGAATCAGCTCACTTACACCTGGC
>JAYSYA010000064.1:0-5577 GCA_043716765.1 Akkermansiaceae bacterium | reverse complement strand
AGTTCGCGCAGGGCGAAGAGGTTGGCGGCGTGCTCGGTGCTTTTAAAGACGTAGGACGCAGTGCGATAGATCGGAACCGCGCAGGCCTGGGTGGTGGGATCCGAGGAATAGCCGGCGTGAAGGCACAGGGTTTCGAGTTTCATGGAATAATTCTTCTTACCGGGCGGATTGGATGGCGGTCCCCATTCAAGATCAAGCGCGAAGTCGATGGATCTCCTGCACCTCGCACCACGGTGAAATGCTTTTGGGCGAAAATTCGCCATTTCAAAAAATCCGGCGTCACGCGAGGATCCCCGACACCGATCCCTCCGGGATCGCGCTGCAAACCTTCAGTGAATGGCGAGTCCTCCCTTTTCTTTTCAGCCGAGCGTTTCCGTCACGGGAAACAACAAATGAAACCACCTAACATAAGCACCCCACTAGTATCCAATGGAAGGGCGTTAGGGTGTGGGTCGCCGACTATCGACAGTCTTGATGGCGATATTGACCCCGGCATCCCGGCCTGGGTGTCGTGCGTGGTGGGCAGGGATCCGTTGCGATCAAACTCTACCAGGACTTGGCTGAATTCGCCGGCCAGGATTGAAGAGGAGCGACCTGAATTCAGCCCTTCCGATGCGCCTTGAACCACTTGCGGAAGTCGCCGCCGTGGGATTCGGGAAGCGTGCGCTGGCCGAGCCAATCTTGGAGCGGCTTGATCGGCGCGACTTGGATGGGCAGGTGGTTCATCGCTTTGGACATCGTCATCGCGGTGCGCCAGAGCGAGGGCGAAGTGGCAAGAGTGGCGAAGGGCGACATCGGGATGGCGGCGGGCGAGTGGATGTGCTCGCGGTGCGCTTTGTCGCGAAGACGCAGCAGCAAGTCGGGGATCGGGATGTCCACCGGGCAGACTTCGTTGCAAGCGCCGCAGAGCGAGGAGGCCTTGGGCAGGTCGGCGAGTTCGGGGAAGCGGCTGCCGAAAAGAATGGGTGATAGAACCGCGCCGACGGGGCCGCCATAGGTGGAGCGGTAGGCGTGGCCGGAGGCTTGTCGATAGACCGGGCAGACGTTCTGGCAGGCGCCGCAGCGGATGCAGCGGAGGATTTCCTTGCAGTTTGAGGCGAGCACGTCGGTGCGGCCGTTGTCCATGAAGACGACGTGCATGTGCTCGGGGCCGTCCGGTTGGTTCGATGAGCGGGGGCCGTTGATGAACTCGGTGTAAACGGTGAGCTGCTGGCCGGTGGCGGAGCGGCCTAGCAGGTTGAGGAAGACGGCGAGGTCCCTTTCCTGCGGGATGATTTTCTCGATGCCGATGAGCGCGATGTGTACGCCCACGGGCGCCATCCCGAAGCGGGAGTTGCCTTCATTCGTGACGAGGGCGACGCGGCCGGTGTCGGCGCAGACGAAATTGCCGCCCGTGATGCCGGCTTGGGCCTGCATGTATTTTTCCCGGAGGTAGACGCGGGCGCGGCGAGTGATGGTTTCCGGATCGTCGTTGTAATCGGCGGCGATGCCCTCGCGTTGGAAGGTTGCGGCGATTTCCCGGCGGTTTTTGTGGATGATCGGTTTGACGATGTGCGAGGGCTCGTCGTCGTCAAGTTGGATGATGAACTCGCCGAGGTCGGACTCGAGGCACTCGACGCCGTTTTCGATGAGGAACGGGTTGAGGTGGATTTCCTCCGCCGCCATCGACTTGGATTTGGTGAGCTGGGTGACGCCGTGGCTTTGCAGGATGGATAGAATGGCCTGGCGGGCATCCTCGTCGGTGGAGGCGAAATGGACGTTCACGCCGCGGGAAACGAGCGCTTGCTCGGCCTTGGCGAGATAGTCGCCGAGGTGGTGGAGCGTGTGGTCCTTGATGGAGGCGGCGAGCTTTCGGATCGCGTCGGGATTCGGATAGTCCTTGTGGAGTGCCTGATAGCGCTTCTCGGTTCCCGCCGCAGATCCGCTGATGACGGATTGCTGTTTCTCGTCGGTGATGTTGCGGGCGTATTCGTCGATGAGTTGAGTGCCGATCATGGGAGTGTGTCGCGGAGGACCTGGATAGCGTGAAGGTGTTTGATCGGGCGGCCTTGGGTCTGGGCGAGGCCGCTGAGGTGCATGAGGCAGGACATGTCGATGCCGACGAGCAGGTCCGGCTGGATTTCGAGAATCCGGTCAAGCTTGAGGTTTCCCATCCGCCCGGAAATGTGCGGGAAGGTGACGGAGAAGGTCCCGCCGAAGCCGCAGCATTGCTCGGCCTCGCCGAAGGGGACGACCTCCGCGTTGGCGATGGAAGCCAGCAGAGTGCGGACGGCCTCGCCAGTGCCGGTGCCGCGGGCGTGGCAGGAGCGGTGGAAGGCGAGACGGGTGGATTTCTCGAATTTCCCGGGCCAGGTTTTGATTCCCAAGCCGTTGTAAATGAAGTCCATGACTTCCCAGGTGCGTTTGGCGAGAGAGGTGATGGCGGGGTCCGGGTTTTCTTCGAACTGGAGCAGATTGCCGTGAAAATTCATCGCCGCACAGGAGCCGGACGGGACGATGACGGGCAGCTCGCCGGCGAAAACATTGGCGGTGTGGCGGGCGACTTTACGCGAGGCGGTCCAGTCGCCGGAGTTGAAGGCAGGCTGGCCGCAGCAGGTCTGGTTGTCGGGAAATTCGACGGTCACGCCGAGGTGTTCGAGGACTTCGACGGTGGCCTTGGCGGTGTCGTCGTAGAAGGCGTCACAAAGGCAGGTGCCCATGAGGAGCACGCGTTTGTTGAGAGGGCGGGCGATAGGATTGGCCATGGAGAAATTCTTTTCCGCAGGCTAGGGCGTGGGAGCGCCGCCGCAATCCGGAAAACAGAACTTAAAGGTGATTTTTGCGGGGCCTATGAACTTGCCGCCGAAAAAGCGACTTAAACTGCTGGAAACTTGTGACTGCTTCGGGTAATGCGGCAGTGCGGGGCGGCATGGAGAGACCCCTTGGGACCCACGACGGTGGTGGGCACTCCGCATTACCCCGCGCACGTCACATGTTCCCGCAGGACTTAGCAGCTCACGTGATCAGCCGCCAGCGGGATGCCTGGCGGGGCGGAGCGACGAGCTTTGGGGGAGTTGCTAGAGTGAAGCGGAGGAAAATTACGGACGGCCTTCATATACTGTGGTCATCATTTTTGGGCAGTGATTTCGGCAGAAAAAATCTCCGAACAATCCATACAAGCGCAAGAATTCCGATGGTCGCTATCCCACTAGCAATCCAAATTCCCCATGACGAAGATTTAACTGAGTCTATACCATTTCCTGAATGAGGCGATCTTGGTTTCCTCTCACGTTTCGGTGCCTTATTCGCATCACGCGGGTTGCCTTCACTTGGATCTTCAGGTCCGCCCAACGCAACACCCTCAGAATTTGGCTCTTTAGGAGGTTGGGCAAATTCGGGCGGTGGCGGTGCGGCGGATGTGAAATCAGCCAAGCTCAAACCGGCCTTTTCAAAGCAAGATTTTAGCATAACCTCAGGATATTTTCGAGTTTGGATGGAGCCGTCGCTTGCTTCCACAATAAGCCATCGCCCTTTCTTTTTTTCGGGTTCCTCCGCGTTATTATTGTCTCCCTCTCCGCCTGCTTGTCTTGCCATTATCAAAACACGTTCTGTTCTGTCTCCAAATTGAATCGGCTTCACATCGACAAAAATGTAACGGTTTTCGATATCAAGAAAACGCCGGGAGTTATTCAAGGCATCACCCGATAGAATGCCACTATCGATAAAATCCTGCCAATTATTTGGAAGACTATTCTCATGCTTGGCTTTGTATATTTCAAGTAAACTTCGGACATTAGAAAAAGATACAGTTTGGGGTGATTTTAGACTAGTGGCATGCGCAGCCAATAATAGCCAACTACTAAAAAATAGAAAATATACTGTTTTCACTTTCTTTATTAAGGCTGCTGCCACTGATTCGTCTTTCGAAACCGCAGGATCGACTTTGGAGAAAAATTAAGACCGTTGTCACTGCCATAGCCATCTTCATCCATCAGCATGTTTTCAGCATGATGAGAGGTTTCATCTCCTCCTCCAGGCATGTGTCCAATCTCGTGTGCTGCCGTCAATTTAATGTTTCTTGCAATTTCAGAATTCATCGCCGTGTTGTCGGCAGAAGCGTTTCGTATTACAGCATCATTTTGATCACGAACGTTCTCAACATACACTATTGAGTATCGACGTGATCCGGGAGTAATGCCTTCCATAAGACCTTCGGAACTGGGATCACGATCATCTCCAACTTCACCTTGATAGCCCGCAATCAGGTTGCCTATCCATAGTGGTTTTGAGTCTGCCAAATTGATGGCATCATCCCATACGCCTGGGGTTTGCAAATTTATCGGGAACCATGGACCGACCATGACCGCATGATTCCGATAGAAATCCACCAACTTATTGGGATTGTAATCGTGCCCCTTGAAATTCGCAGCGTCCACCACCTCGATGAAAGCCGGTTTATAAACGTTCTTGAAGGTGTCATCGATCAAGTCGTTGCGAGGTAGTGGTGCGCGATTCAAACCGAAGTTGTCATCGTCGTAGAGTCTGAACGGCTGCCATGCCTGGATCTCCGGGTGCGTTCCTGAAATGGTTACCCCGTCCCAAGGAGTGCCAGAATTGGCAAAGGAGCCGATGGGCTGATGAGATCCGCTAGGTGGCAAGATCAAGGTGCCATGTTCAAGATTTCGGAGGCTCGATTGATCTGAAATGGCAGGATTGAATTGAACGATGGTTTGCCCATTTCCAATAACGGTATCCTTGACTGTAGGATTACTCACATCGGAAGTGAGATCATTTTTCAAATACCCATCCGCATGAAGCCCAGGGGCCTTCATCGAATCATTCTCGACCCACAGCCTTCGCCAGACTGTCAGCAACGGAGAAGCTGCCGTCCCTCCGTTCTGGCTGGCTTCTGGACCGAGATATTTGGCCGCAGTCGGATTGCTTGTTTGGACGCCCGCATACATAGATTCGTCGATCACCGAGGCGACGACGCGGTAATTGCTGCCCGGCTGCATGCCCACACGGAAGGTGAACTTCGTTTCTCCGTTTTCATCTACCGTGCCTTGCGTGGTCTGACCACCCCACGCCGAGCCAGTCCAGAACTGGCCATTTTGCGGCGTGTTTAGGTAATCGATTAGGTTGTCATTTCCGGCTTTGCCATTGGTGTCGATAACGGGTGTGGTTCCATTCTCGTCATGATCGAATTCTTCCGAGGTGCTGTCATCAACGTCGAAGGCTTTCACATACACCGTTTTCCCGAAAAGTGCTGGCGACGTTTTTACGATGACCTCGAGCTTGTGCTGGATTTCCGACTCATTGGGATTTTTGAAATCCGGGAAGATGCGTTTGCCATGGATTGGTTTGTTCCAAGGATCGATGTGGTCATCGACATTGTCGAATCCGTCGATGGCTTTCCAGTTTACCTCCACCGGGACAAGGTTTATCTTCTTGTCCACCACCAGGTTGGTGCCGTGGGAGTGGGTGTGGGCGGCGAGGAGGGCGGAGCTGTTGTCCACGATCCAATGACCGGCGACGGTGGAAGCGGGGGTGCTTTGTCCGGCGACGCTGGCTTCCCAGCAATACCATGGCACGGTTTCT
>JAYSYA010000063.1:0-16866 GCA_043716765.1 Akkermansiaceae bacterium | reverse complement strand
GATTTTAACACCAATGTGTCATCCTAGCTCTCCCCCCAAATCCCCCTGATCCAATGAAAAAACAAATTGCTATTCGAAATAACGTCTTACGTGGAACCACATCCCTCCGAGCTGCGATGAAGGCAGCAACCGGTGCCGCTTGTGCCATAACGACATTGCTTGCTTCAATCCCCGACGCCCAGGCATCCAGCCACAGCGACGCGCCCCTGATCAAGCTCGACCCGCAAGCCAACCTGACCGATGTATATGCATTCATCCGCACCCGCCCCGCTGGAAATCAGAAAGTCTTGGTGGTGGAAGTCAGCGTGCGACCGTTCTCCGAGCCCGGCGACGGCGGCATGTATGAGGCTTTCTCGCCTGATGCACTGTATAGCATACACATTACCAATCCGGTCACCGGTGCTGAAACCCAGCGCTATGATTTCGAGTTCTCCTCCGTAACCGCCGGGGGTGGAGGCTATAAAAACACGGAAACCATTCTCCGTTATGGGCTCGGCACGGAGGTCGGCCCGATCCAGACGGTTGGTGATGCCCGCCAGAATTTCACTCAATCCTATACTGTCACCAAGGTCACGCCTCGTGGCCGGAACGGGAGTATAAGTAAAAAGCTTAACGGGACTTCTCCATTGTTAGTGGCTCCGCCAAATGTAGGCCTCAATACAACTCCGCTTTACAATGATGCTAACGGGGTAGCAAATTCGGGTGCGATTAGCCGCGCGGCTCTCGATCCCTACACGTTTCAGACCACCTACGATCTTCCGGGCGGAACTACCGTCTTCTGCGGCCCGCGCGAGGATGGATTCTTTGCTGACACCCCGGGGATCTTTGACCTTCTTGATGGACGGATCCTCGACAGCAATGGCGATGGAAGCGGTCTCGGCCAGGAGGGCAATGGCGTGGACGGCTTCAAAGGCTTTAATGTGCTACACTATGCCATTGTCATCCCGATCACGGATTTACAATCGTTTCCCTACACCGGGGCGCTGCAGTCGCCGAGTTCGGGCGTGGGTGTCTATGCTTCCGTGAGCCGTCCTTCAGTCACCCTCCGCCGTTCATCCGGCCCAGATAAAAATATTGGGCGATCCATCCAAGTGAACCGCCTTGCCAACCCGCTCTTCAATGAGGTGCTGGTCGCGCTTGCGGACAAGGATACATACAATCGTACGTCGCCGACTTCGGATGCAGCCTTGTTCGCGAAGTATGCAAAGACCCCGGAGCTTGCAGCGTTGCTTAATACAGTCTTCGACACCAACTTCGTCACGACCAATCGTGAGGACCTGGTAAGTATCTATATCCCAGATGTCATCCGTGTGAATACCACCACTGGCGCAACCACGGTAGCAGGCGATGCCGCTTTCAATCGGCTCAGCTTCATCGGCGGAGATACCATCCTCAATGGGGCCGGCGTGGCGACTCCTGCGGGTTGGCCCAATGGACGGCGCTTCGGTGACGACGTCGTGGACATCGCCCTCACGGCGGTTGCCAGCGGCCCGAGCTTTAGTCCGATTGTCATTGTGGGCGACAATGTTCCTGAAAATGACCAGACCTACAACCGGACCTTCCCGTACGCGGCCACGCCGCACGCCGGCACTCGGAACAGCAAGGATTCGGGCGAAAATGTCGGTTTCTAGCATTTATTGGTGCAAACCCGCGTCGGCACTTTTCTGAAAAGCGTGCCGGCGCTTTTGCACACTTGAAGCACGAAAACCCCACGCAATGACGCGCCATGCCGCCCAAGCACCGTAGAACCTCCCTAAAAATTTTTGCCGTTATCATGTGCATCGCCGGTGCCTTCGGTGCCGCCTTGGTGATGAAGGATTTATCGAAGCAACGAAAAATCACCTCTGCTGCGGCATCACCACGACAGATGACGGCTGATGAGGTGCTCGCCGAAATCCCGATATCGACCGGTGGATCCGCCGGCGAAAACGCCGTGCGCGAGGCGGTGGATCGGGCCCGCAAGGCCCCTGCCAACGTGGCGGTCTGGGTGATTCTGGGCGATACCCTCGGCCAACGGTTGCGCGATTCCACGGACCCGACCTTTTACGATTTTGCGGAAAAATCTTATCAGCGGGCCCTCCTTTTGCAGCCAAACAGCGTGGACGCGATGAACGGAATGGCTTGGATCGCCGGTGGCCGCCACCTTTTCGACGCTAGCAAGATGTGGGCGACTAAAGCGCTGGCCATCAACTCTGACAGTGCCGATGCTTATGGCATTCTCGGGGACGCTGCGTTGGAGCTTGGTGACTACGACGGGGCCTTTGATCACTATCAAAAGATGATGGACTTGCGTCCGGATCTTTCCTCCTGGAGCCGCGGCGCCTACCTGCTGTGGATCACGGGAAACAAGGTCAAAGCCACAACCCTCATGGAAAAAGCCATCCGGGCGGGCGCTCCCTATGCGGAGAATTCGGCTTGGTGCCGGGCAAAACTCGCGACGATGCTTTTCCACGACGGCGCTTATGCCGCCGCCGCCTTGGTGATCGAGCCTTTGTTGCGGGAGCGCTCCCGCAATCCGCACATCCTGCTTGCGGCTGCGAGGCTTGCCACCGCAACCAAAGATTACGCCGTCGCCGAGCAATACTATCAGATACTTTTGGGACAACGCCCGAGTCACGATGCCCTCGTCGGCCTCGGTGATTTGCAGGCGGTTCAAGGGAAAATGGTAGAGGCCGAGGAATATTATGTCCAAGTGGAGGCGCTGCACGCCGCCCATCTGGCGAGCGGCGTCCACGACCACATGCAAATGGCGAAGTTTCTTGCCGATCATGATCGCAATCTAATCATGGCGTTGCGCCTTGCTGAGCAGCACAAGTTGACCCGGAACGTGCTTGAAGCGGACGTTCTCGCATGGATTTATTTAAAAAATGGCGACAAAGTCCGCGCCATTGAAGCTATCAAACGCGCTTTGTTATGGAACACCCCTGATGGCGAGATCCACTATCATGCGGGAATGATCGCCGCAGCGGCAGGCGACCTCACCTTGGCCCGGGAACATTTCCAGAAATCGTTAGCGATGAACCCGCAATTTAATCCCCTGCAAGCGCCCATTGCGGCGAGCATGCTGGAAAAAATCTCCTCTCGGCATACTGCTTCGGCAGGACAAGCGGCACCCAGTGAGGACCCAGGCAGCACCCAATGAACAAAGCTTTCTTGTTACTGTGGGTTGTGATTGCGGGCGGCTTGATGCAGTCCGCATCCGCTCATGACGAGCCGACCAGCTTCATCGACCTCAGGCTGAATTCGGCCGGAATGGACGTCGCCGTCACCGCATCAGTGACGGACCTGGCCCACGATTTGCCGGATGTCGAGCCGGACATGCTGCTGCAGGCGGCCACGATCATCGCGCAAGAAAAAGCGCTAACTGCTATTGTGACCTCTCGTCTGAAAATCAGCGCGGCTGGAAGCATGTTGCCGCTGAAACTCCGCAAAATTGTTGCTATGCCGGAAAAGCGGGATCTCCACCTGGTTTTTTCAAATACCTGGACTTCAACGCCGGAAAGTCTCCGCGTGGAAAGCGTGCTTTTTCCCTATGATCCGGGACACCAAACTTTCGTCAACGTTTATGCCGGCGAGCAAATACGGCGCCAAGATATCCTCACTGCGGGCAATGACATGGTAGAGTTCCAAACCGCCAACCACCAAAGCATCGCTGGCGTCGTTGTGCAGTTCGTAAAGCAAGGAATCCATCATATATTCATCGGGCCTGATCACATTCTCTTCATCATCGGGTTGATGCTGCTAGGCGGCAGTCTGCAACAGTTGATGAAAATCGTCACGGTATTCACGATCGCGCACAGCATCACTTTGGGATTGGCGACGTTCCGCATCCTCAGTCCTCCCGCCTCGCTGGTGGAGCCGGTCATTGCGTTGAGCATCGTGTTCGTGGGCATCCACGCTTTCTTTGGCAAGAAGAGTCATGATCCCCGCCTGATTTTTGCGTCCTGCTTCGGGCTCATCCACGGCTTTGGCTTTGCCAACGTGCTTCAGGAAATGGTGTTGCCGAGGCAGGCACTCGGGTGGTCGCTTGGCGCGTTCAATGCCGGCGTGGAGATCGGCCAGGGATGCATCGTTCTCGCCATTGCCCCGTTGCTAGCCTTGATGCGGCGGGGGCATGCGAAGTCAGCCGCAAGAATTGTGTCGGCGAGCGCGTTGTGCATCACCGCTGCCGGGGCGTTCTGGTTCTTCCAGCGTGTCATCGGCTGACTTATTATCCCGGCATGCGCTCAAGGGGTTGCGTCCCTTTTGATTTCTCCGATTCCATCGGCTCTGTCACAGCCCTCTCGCCAGTTCTCGGACCAGCTTGGGACCTTGATAGATGAAGGAGGTGTAAATCTGCACCAACGAAGCGCCGGCTTGGAGTTTCTCGCGGGCGTCTTGCAGCGATGAAATCCCGCCCACGCCGATGATCGGGATGCGCGAGCCGAGGTGGCTGGCAAACGCCCGCAACGTCGCCGTGCTTTTTTCAAAAACCGGCCGCCCGGAAAGACCGCCCGCTTCCGCTGCGCGCGGATGGTCGGCCACGAGGTTGCGGTCGAGCGTGGTGTTGGTGGCGATGAGTCCGTCCAGCCCGCCGTTGAGAAAAACCTGCGAGAGATCGCGGATGTGGGCTTCGTCGAGATCCGGGGCGACTTTGAACAGCAGGGGAACTTGCTTGCCGTGCTCGACGGCGAGTTTTTGCTGCTCTTTTTTGAGAACGTCCAGCAGCCGGGCGCTGGCATCCGCGCCTTGCAAGTCGCGCAGGCCGGGCGTGTTGGGTGAGGACAAGTTCACCGCCACGTAGTCGGCCACCGGGTAGCCTTTGCGCAGGCAGATCAAATAATCATCCGCCGCGTTTTCGTTGGGCGTGTCTTTGTTTTTCCCAATGTTAAAACCGATGATTCCTTGAAAAGCCTTCGCCGCGCGGACGTTTTCCACGCCCACATTGATGCCAGGGTTATTGAAGCCCATGCGATTGATGATCGCCTCCTGTTGAATCAAGCGGAACAACCTCGGCTTCGGGTTTCCCGCCTGCGGACGCGGGGTGATCGTGCCGATTTCGACGCAACCGAAGCCCAAGCGACCGAGCGCGTCGATCGTGTTTCCTTCCTTGTCCAAGCCCGCCGCAAGGCCGACTCGATTAGGGAATTTCAAGCCCATCACTTCCACCGGCGTGCTAATTTCATCATCCGGTGAAACCAAGCGCAGCAAGCCGGTCATCTCCGAGACCCGTAGGGCGGCCATGCTGACGTGGTGAGCGACTTCCGCATCCAAGCGGAACAAAACCGATCGGGCGAGGGGATACATTGCGTTGAACACGAGCGGAAATTGATTCAAGACAGTCGCCTTGTCGAATCTCTCGTGCGTCAAACTGGCTCAAGCCGTGCGAAATCGGCGGCAACCGTAAGTTTTGACACAGTTCTTGATTTTGACTTTGCTGATTTTGAATGACTTAGGGTTTCTGAGAGACCGGGAACGCGGATTGCTAAGAAGTCAATCTTCCACAGGGAGGCCAAAGTCCTGAACTTTTATCAGGTATTCACAATGAATTCATCTTCTTGCAAAAAAAGGGGAATAAAAGACCTTCCGTGACGTTTAATCAGTAACTAACCCCATCCTAATATGGCCTACGAATCAGACAGCAGCCTAAAACTCTACTTGCGGGAAATCTCCAAAACGCCACTTCTCACCGCCGAAGAGGAAGTCATTCTCGCGGGTCGTATTCAACAGGGGGATGGCGAAGCGCGTTCTCACATGATCCGCGCCAATTTGCGCTTGGTCGTCAAAATCGCACAAGATTACGCCAATTACGGCATGCCCGTGACAGACTTGATCTCCGAAGGCAACATCGGCTTGATGAAAGCGGTGGAGCGATTTGACCCTGAAAAGGGCGGAAAACTCTCCACCTACGCCGCGTGGTGGATCAAACAATCGATCAAGCGTGCCTTGGCCAACCAGTCCAAGACAATTCGCCTGCCGGTCCACATGGTGGATAAAATCGCCAAAATGCGCCGGATCGCGGCGATTCTGACGGAAGCACTGGGCCGCGAGCCGACAGATGAAGAACTGGCTGACGAAGTCGGCCTTCCTCACCGCAAGCTCGCCTTACTCAGGCAGGCTTCCTATCGCCCGACCTCTCTGGACGCGCCGATCAACGAGGGTGAAGCCACCGAGTTCGGCGAAGTCATCAGCGACGAGCGTGCAGTGAGTCCGCTGGACATGCTTTCCGACAAGAACCTCCACGGCGAGCTCGACGGTTTGCTCTCAGTCCTCGACGAGCGGGAACGGCGGATCATCGACGAGCGCTTCGGCCTCACCGGCAAAAAGGCCCTGACTTTGGAAGAAGTTGGGCGCGAATTCGGGGTCACCCGCGAGCGCATCCGTCAGCTTCAAAACTCGGCGCTCACCAAGATGCGGCGCGCCCTTCGCAAGAAGGAAAAACCGCTTCCTAAGCCAGTCCTCGGCGAGTTTCAGGAGGCTTGATCTTTGCAGTGGTTTGATGAGTTCCCCCGGTGCCATTCCTTCGGGGGCAAGAAAAGGCGGATCTTCGGATCCGCCTTATCTTGTCCCTGCGGGGGGCAAGGTGGGGCGATGCTTGTCCACGCCATAGGAAGCCAATGAGGTGAGCCAAGCGCAACTGCCACTGGCATTCCGCCGCTCCTCGAGGTCGTCACCTCCCGTTTCCACTTGCGCGGGGCAGGAGGCGGGCTTATCGCCGCTGGCATGAACTGCCGCGCCGCCTGCCTGTTTGCCAGCGTTGTGATCCTTTCCTCCTGCCAGGAGAAAAAGGAAGTCACCGTCAAGGAAACCCGCACGCCGTCCACTCGTGACGCGGCTCCCAAGCTGTTTGCGACCAGCGATGAGCGTTTCCGCGACGCCAAGCCGAGCCCGATTAAGGGTGAGACGCCGCAAGGTTGGTTGGCGCTGCCCGCGTCGCAATTCCGACTGCTGAACTACCGCTTTGGCGAGAGCGGGATGGGCGAGGTCTGGGTTTCCCTCGCTTCCGGCTCGGTCCTCGACAACGTCAACCGCTGGTTCATGCAATTTGGCGCGGCCCAAGTTGATGCCGCCGCGCTGGCGAAACTTCCCGCTGCCTCCATCGCCGGATTTACTGGCGTTTTAGTCGCTGCGGAGGGTGATTACGCGGGCGGCATGGGCGCTCCGCCGAAACCCGGATTCGCCCTCGCCGGGGTGGTCGCATCGGTCAATGGCCAGATCCTTACCGTGAAAATGGTGGGTCCCAAGGCCGAGGTGGAAGCCGCCAAGCCGGTGCTCGAAAGCTTCGTTAAGAGCCTGAAGATGACTGAATGATTTCCCGTTGAAATTTCGTATCGCGACCCGCCTATTTGAACCATGGAAATCTCCGACACGCCGCCGCCCCGCAAAGCCGACCGATCCCTTCCGAGGAAAGTCTACGACGTGCTCTCCGGGTTCGGCCTTGCCACCATCACGATGCTGCTGCTCGGCCTGCTGACGTGGTTCGCGACCCTGGAGCAGATCGACAACGGTCTCTATCCGACACTGACCAAGTATTTCGACTGGAAGTCGTTTTTTCTGCTCCCCGAGATCAACGGGAAAGTCGTCCCGCTGCCGCTGCCTGGCGGCTACTGGGTCTGCGCGGTGCTGTTACTGAACCTGATCCTCGGCGGCATCGTCCGGATTCGCAAAGGCTGGCGGCATTACGGAAATCTCATCGCTCACTTCGGCATCATATTTATGCTCGCGGGCGGCGGCGTGGCCCACCACTTCTCCGAGCGCGGCAACATGGCCGTCCGCGAAGGCGAGTCGTCTAACGCAGCGGAGGATTACTTCGAATACGTCGTCGAGGTGACCGAGATCAAGGACGGCAAGGCCGGAAAAATCCACGTCATCCGCGGCAAGGATATCGACGATCTACAGGACGCGAAGCTGCGTACCTTCCGCCTGCCCGAGCTGCCCTTCGACCTCCAGCTCACCGGTTATTTGAACAACGCGGTGCCCGTCTCCGCCAACGAGCGCGCGCCCGACCGCCAGCAGCTCATCGCCGACGGTTATTTCCTGATGGAGAAACCCAAGCTCGCGAAAGCCGAGGAGGCCGAGCGATTTACCGCCGCTTGCTACGCCCGCATCCTCAACCGCGAAGGCAGCAAGTCCGAGCCGTTCATCCTCGCCGGGGCCAGCTTCCATCCGTTTTCCTACCGCTATCAGGACCGCGTCTTCACCGTGGACATGCGCAAGCGGCTGTGGGTGATGCCGTTCACGCTCAAGCTCGACAAGTTCACCGCCGCCTTCCACCCCGGCACCATGCGGCCGGCCAAGTTTGTCAGCAACGTCACCCGCATCGAGAACGGCGGCGAGGCCGAGGTCACCATCCAGATGAACGAGCCGATGCGCTACGAGGGCCTCACGTTTTTCCAAGCCAGCTACGGCCCGCCCGGCGCGGGGCCCGGCGACAAGATGTATTCGGTTTTCGAAATTGTCAGAAACCCCGCCGACAAGTGGCCGGAATACAGCCTTTGGATCGTCGCCTTCGGCATGGCCGTCACTTTTCTAATCAAACTCGGCTCCTTCCTGGCCGCCGGCTCACGCAAGAAACGCCATGTCTAACTTATCTTCCAAACTCGGTCGCTGGATCGCCGCCGGACTTGCGCTGCTTTTGCTCGTTTGCGTGTTCTACAACGTGGTCAAGGACAACACCCCGACGGGCGATTACCGCGAAATCGCAGGCTACACGCCGTGGCCGGAGGAAACCCTCAAGATCGCCGAGACGCTGCCGGTCCAGAACGGCGGACGGATCAAGCCGCTTGCCACCTTTGCTGGATTCACGATGCTCGGCCTGCACGGCGCGCGTTCGATGAAAGTTGAAGGTGAGGGGGGCAAGGAAATCAAAATCAAACCGACCGCCTGGCTGATGGACTCCTTGTTCCGCCCGCAGCTCGCCGTCAAGCTGCCGACCTTCCGTATCGACAACTCCGCCGTGCTCGAAGCCATCGGCGTCAAGCCGCGCGGCAAGCGCGACCGCTACAGTTACGCGGACATTGGTCCCGGCCGCGAAAAACTCGTCGAGCTCGCCCAGTCCTACGAGGCGATCGACAAGGACAAGCGCGATCCCGTCCAGAGCCAGATTATCGATCTCGCCTACAATCTGCGGAATTACGAGAGCCTGCTAGGTTATTTCGGCTTCGCCCGCTTCGGGGTGGCGTTGCATGGCTCCGGCAAGGACGGCGCTCCCGACCAGCGCGCCGACATCAGCGCCGTGATGGCGACCGCGCCGCAAATCCGCCAGCAGATCGCCCAGTCTCAAGCGCAAGGGAAGGCGATGGATTCCCACCTCCAGAGCTTGATGCAGCAAGTTTTCGATGCCGCGAATTTCGCCAAATTCGGACTCTTCATCCTGCCGCCTGCCGATCCCAAAGACTCGATCTGGCTGAGCGCCGGCAACGCGATCATGGTTCCTCTCACCGAGACCAAGATCGACCAGCAGCTCGCCATCGCCGACATCAAGGTCCTCGAAGGCACCGCCCGGTCTGTCAGCGATGAAAGCGCTTTCCGCAAGGAACTCACCACTCTCCGCGACCGGCTTGCCCAGCGCGCCGAAGCCCGCGGCGAATACCGCCACGTCCCGCTGGAAGCCAGTTACTATCAGAAAAACTGGTTTCTTTACGCGCTCGTCTTCTTCATCTTTGGCACCATCACCGCGCTGGCGATGTGGACCGTGGGCCAGGGAAAAGCCGGCAGCATCCTCTACTGGATTACCTTGGCCACCACCGCCGCGGGTCTTGTCTATTGCATTATTCCCATCGTGAAACGCAGCATCATCATGCAGCGCCCGCCGGTTGGAAATTTGTATGACACCATCATCTTCATCGGTGCCACCGCCGTGCTCATCGCGCTCATCATGGAGTGGATGACCCGCCGCCGTTTCGCCCTCGGCGTTGCGCCCATCCTTGGCACGCTGCTCATCATCCTCGCCCGGCGGTATGAGCTCGGCGATGCGAAGGACAACATGGACCCACTCGTCGCCGTGCTGGATTCCAACTACTGGCTCACCATCCACGTGCTCACCATCACGCTCGGCTACGCCGCCGGGCTGCTCAGCGCTTTCCTGTCATTCATCTATCTGCTCATGCGCGGCCTCGGTCTCGACGACGGCGATAAGGACATCCGCCGCTCCCTGACCCGCGCGGTTTACGGCATGATCTGCCTGACCTTGTTTCTATCACTCGTCGGCACCGTGCTCGGCGGCGTCTGGGCGAACGACTCCTGGGGCCGCTTCTGGGGCTGGGATCCCAAGGAAAACGGCGCGCTGCTCATCGTGCTGTGGACGCTCTCGATTCTTCACGCCCGGCTCGGCGGCTACATCAAGGAATGGGGGCTGCACTTCGCCGCCGTCTTCACCGGCGCGGTCATCACCTTCTCTTGGTGGCACGTGAATTTCCTCGGCGTGGGCCTGCACAACTATGGCTTCACCGCAGGAAAGGAAACCATCTGGTTGTTCTACATCGTCATCCTCGCAATCCTGGTTTTCGGCGTCATCGCCCGTGCCATCGAGGGAAATCGCAAGCCCCGCGCAGCGGTGTAAGGCGAGCTTTTCAGTCCATCATCCGAGTTGGGTTTGTTAGCCGAAGCCGTTGTCGTCGAGCGCGAAGCCTCATTCCCAAGCCCCAAAAGCTCATGCTCCCACAACCACCGCCGAATGCTCCCGCGCCGCCACCATCGGAAGCAGCGCTTCTTTCTCAGAGGAAATGGAATCGGCTTTTGACCGTTGGTCTTGTTTCTTTGGGCATCGTGGTGCTGCTGGTGTTGACAGCACCCTTAATCCTCCGCAGTCGGAAAAAAAGTGACCAGGTTGAAGCGATCAGCAACTCCCGCCAGATCGGTCTCGCCCTGTTCGAGTTCGAAACCGAATACGGAAAATTTCCCGACCCGACGACCATCGCCGCGGTGAAGACTAAAACCGGAACGCTCCTTCCGTTGGGCGCGACGACATCCAACGATTTCTTTCGTCAGCTGATTGGCAGTGAGATTGCACAAAGTGAGTCAATGTTTTACGCAAAGACTCGGACCACGCGGAAGCCGGACGGGCTGATGGCTGGCAGTCATGCCCTTGAAAAAGGCGAGTGTGGGTTCACCTACATTCTGGGAGCCACCAAGCGGAGCAATCCAAGCCGGCCTATCGTCGTGACTCCGATGATTTTCGGCACGGATCGTTTCGATCCCAAGCCGTTCAAAGGAAAGGCGGTCGTCCTGAAAATGGACAACAGCGTCACATCGCTATCAATCGACAAAGCAGGCCATGTGATCGTCAACGGAAAGAACCTGATGGACCCGCATCATCCGATCTGGGAGGGCCATGCGCCGGTGATCGCCTGGCCGGAGTGATTTTCGGAATGATCGGCCTCGTGACCGAAGTACTCGTGATGATGAGCGGGAACCCGTCAAGCAGGCTGTTGTTGGGAAATGCAGTGCAGCGTGCCGCCTTCTTCCACCAGATCGAGGCAGTCGATGCTGGTGATCTCGCGATCCGGGAAAAGCTCGCGGATCATGCCGAGCGCGCGGTCGTCGTTTTTAGGTTGGCTAAAGGTGGGGACTAACACGCCGCCGTTGATGATGAGAAAATTCACGTAAGACGCGGGCAGCACGGGAAGCCGCCAGCCGGCGACTTCGCAGGCTTCGGGTAGCGGGATCTCCACGACGTCGAAAGCGCGTCCGTTTGGCCCAATGAAGGCGCGCAGGCGGCTGAGGTTTTCGCCGAGGATTTTCTTGTTAGCTTGGCCCTGATCGATGCAGGCGAGAATGGTTTGCGGGTCGATGAATCTCGCGAGATCGTCGATGTGGCCGTCGGTGTCGTCGCCCTTGATGCCTTGTTTGAGCCAGAGGATTTCCAAAACGCCGAGGCCGTCGCGGAGGTGTTGTTCGATTTGGTCGCGGCTGAGGTTGGGATTACGGTTGGGATTGAGCAGCACCGCCTCGGTGGTGAGGAGTTGGCCGGCGCCGTTGATTTCGATGGCGCCGCCTTCGAGGATCATGCCGCCTTTGAAACAGCGCTTGTCCAACGACGCGGCGATGCGGCCGGGGATGGCGTTATCCTGATCCCACGGCGGAAACTTCCCGCCCCAGGCGTTGAATTCCCAGTCCGTCACCGCCACCTCGCCCGTCCCGGCGTGCTTGACGAAAATCGGCCCGTGGTCGCGGCACCAGACGTCATTGTGGGGGTGTCCAAAAAGTTGGATGCGCTCCGGCACGGCTTTCGCGTGATTGCAGGCGGCGGCGATCGCGGCGTGGTCTGCGCCCGGGGCGTTGATGCGCACCGGTTCGAAGCGCGAGATGGCGGCGGCGATTTCAGCGAATTTCGCCCAGATCATCTCCCGCTTGGCCCCGCCCCAATGGCGCGGATCTTCCACCGGCCAAGACAGCCACACCGCTTCTTGGGGCGACCATTCGGGGGGCATAGAAAATCCGGCGGCGGCGGCAGTCATGCGCGCAACATGCATGAAGCACGCTCGTGAAATCCAGCTTTGATTGATGCAAATCCTGCGGTTGGGATGGCTTTGTAGGGAGAATGACCGATACCGCGGCAGAGTTCAGCCCTACCTGAGAATCAGCAATTGGCCACCTGTTGCGTTAAGGCTGGAGAACGATAATAGGGCATGACATTTAAGAACCCGATAAGAATTCTCAAATTCTCTGCCTCGATGGCGCTCGTTCAATTGGTGACTCCAGCGGCTGACGCCGCCACCTTTCACACCGTCCCCCTGGCATGGGATCAAGCTCCTGAAGCCGGAATCATGGGCTACAAGGTTTACGTCGGAACGGCGAGCAAGCAATACACCCAGATTTACGACGCCGGGAAGACGCCCGCTTTTTCGGTCGCCGCGATGGAGATGGGGAAAACTTACTATTTCGCCGTGAAAACCGTCGGCGGCACCGGGCTCGAAAGTGAATTTTCGTCAGAACTCACCGTGAACGTGGCGACGCCGCCGATGCCGCTGAGCGGCGGAATTTCTAGCAGTGGTCCGGGCCAAGCCGGATTGAACTGGTCCTTTCCGGTGGCCGCGCTCAATTCGTCGCCCGAGTTCATCGTCGAGGCGAGCAACGACTTGGTCACGTGGACGCAGGTGGATACGGTGCAGCCGAACGAGTCCACCTCCGGCGACTCGCAAACCCTGCAATTTTCATGGCCCATCGCCATCAGCGGCCCGAAGAAGTTCTATCGCCTCACATCTCGGAACTGGCTGGGCGCCTCCACGGGACGGTGATGGAGAGGTCGGCAAATCAATGACCTTTGGTGGCATCCACGCCGAGCATGCTTTTCGTGCCGCTGAGCTTGGCCCACATGCCGCCGTAAAGGGAGACAGGCTAGGAAGCAAAAGGCTGGGACGATGAAGCCAACCGACATGCCGTGGTTGTCAGCGATCCAGCCCATGCGCTTGGGCATTATGCCTTGCCGTAAAGCGGGCCGTAGTTTGCGCAGGCACGGAAATCGGCACCTTCCAGGTCAGCGGTGCCGAAGGAGGTCCAGGCGCTTGGGCGGAAGACGCGGTTCTCGCTGACGTTGTGCATGTAAACCGGAATGCGCAACATCGAGGCGAGCGTCAGATAGAGGTGCCCCACATGGCCGCAGGTCATCACGCAGTGGTTGGCTCCCCAGTGGTTCATGACTTCGTAGGCGCTGGTGAAAGCGCCTTTGCCGGTGAGGATGGGGGCGAACCAAGTGGTCGGCCAAGTCGGGTTAGTCCGCTGGTCGAGCGCGTCGTGCACGTCGTCTGGTAGATCGACGGTGTAACCTTCCGCCACTTGCAGCGCGGGGCCGATGCCGCCGACGAGGTTGAGCCGGATCATCGTGGCTGGCATCCCGCCGCGGGTGCGGTAGCGGGTGCTGAGTCCGCCGCCGGGGAAATACTCGGTGATGGACGGGTGCCAGGTGGTGGCCTTGAGGCATTTTTCAACTTCGGTATCGGTGATCTCCCAGAACGGCTTCATCGTCGGGGTGCCGTTGGTTTCCTGCTCGCCGGTGCCGTCGAGCGCGGCCGGGCCGGAGTTGATCAGGTGGAGGATGCCGTCGCCGATGAGCGGGTGGCTGACCTTCTTGCCGCTGGCGGTTTCGATCGCCTCAAGACTCCAGTAAGTGCGGAGGTCGGCGAAAATCTGCGCGGTGTTAGTCAACAGGTGGCCGAAGAGCATGCCCGCGCCGTTGAGCGCGTCGTTCTCGGTGGCGACGATGAAGGGCGCGCGTTTGCCATTCCAGTCGAAGGAGGAGTTGAGAATGGCTTCGAGGAAGTCACCGTTAGGAAAGTGGTCGGTCCACTGGCGCTGGCCTTGAAAGCCGGCGGCGATGGCGTTGTGACCGTGCGCCTGCTCGCCGAGGCCCATCTCCGCGAGCTTGGGATTTCCGATCATCAGGTCGCGGGCGATGAGCGCCATTTTCACGCTGTCTTCCCATTCCCTGTCGATCTGTGCGCGACTGCGGGTGGTGGCGGGGGAGTTGTAGTCTTTTCCTTCCGGGCAGTTTTGTTTCACCCAGGCGAGCGCCTTTGCGTATTCGGCTTGATCGTATTGGCCTTTGCTCATGCGGCCGACGAACTCCGTCATGTCGATGGCTTCGACGCGCATGCCGAACCATTTTTCCCACAGCGCGGGATCGACGACCGAGCCGGCGATGCCCATCGAGGTGCCGCCCATCGAGAGGTAGCTCTTGCCACGCATCAGGGCGACGGTGAGTCCGCAGCGGACGAATGAAAGCAGCTTGCCGCGCACATCGGCCGGGATCTCGGTGTCGGTGGCGGACTGCACGTCCTTGCCGTAAATCCCGAAGGCGGGCAGACTTTTTTGCGTGTGGCCGGCAAGCACTGCCGCCAGATAGACGGCACCGGGGCGCTCGGTGCCGTTGAATCCCCAGATTGCCTTGGGCAAATGTGGGTCCATATCCATCGTCTCCGAGCCGTAACACCAGCAGGGGGTCACGGTTAGCGAGACGCCGACGTTGGCGGTTTTGAATTTGTCCGCGCAGTCGGCGGCTTCCTTCACGCCGCCGATGCAGGTGTCGGCGATGACGCACTCGACGGGCGTGCCGTCCGGGTAGCGGAGCTCGGCGGCAATCAAGGCGGCGACGGCTTGGGCCTGTTGCATGGTGCGCGCCTCAAGTGATTCGCGGACGCCGCCGAGCCGACCGTCGATGGCCGGACGAATGCCGATTTTTGGATATGATGATGGTTTCATGAAAATGGTTAGTAACGGATCGATGGCCGAGATATGGCAGCTCGTCAGGATTTGTCAGCTTGAAATTGCCGATGAATACGAAATTCAGGTTTTGGCGCGATTCCCGGATTCCGGTCGGGTCGGGGCATGATCATTCTATGATGGAATGCACATTATTGTCTTGAGGGGGGGCTGGGATTTGAGGTGAATCGCGGGCATGAAAAGCGTCCAAGCTGCCACTTCTTTCGTCTCGCACGAGGTCGAGTCTTCGCGGCTGTTTTTTCTCGATCCGATTGAAGACGAGAACTTCGCTGTGGTCTTCGGCGGTTTTGAGCGATGCTCGGCGGACTATCGGATCGACCGGCGTGATTTTCCGTGGTTTTCGTTGGAGTTCGTGAGTCATGGCTCCGGCAAGCTCAGGTTGGGAGACGCAGAGGCGGAGTTGCTGCCAGGTAGTTTCTACATTTATGGACCGTCGGTTCCCCACACGATCAAGACC
The DNA here is from genome assembly GCA_043716765.1 of Akkermansiaceae bacterium. Lineage (GTDB taxonomy): Bacteria > Verrucomicrobiota > Verrucomicrobiia > Verrucomicrobiales > Akkermansiaceae > Luteolibacter. Next base: position 1,211 of record JAYSYA010000063.1, on the reverse strand, counting down.
TCGCCAGAAAATCCGCTAGGTAAATATTTCGTCGGATTCACCGGAACGGAGGTCGAAGGGTTCCTCGAGCGTTATGACCTGCAGCCCGGTTTCATCTCGCGCTGCGTCAAGGGTGAGCCGATCCGGCGGGCCTTCGATACCTTGATCGACCGCGGCATTCGCAAGTCCAAGCTCGCGCGTCCGCTCTGCGCCGCCATTTCCCGCCAACTGTTGCTGATGTGCCGGGATGATGCCGCCGAAACGGTCAGCACCGCCACGCCGGCCTACGCGACGTATGTGCGCGGCAGGGAATTCATTGAGCGGAATTTCCTCATCAATACGACGCTTGATGCCATCGCGAAAGGTTGTGACGTGGATGCGCCTTATCTGTGTCGGCTCTTCGCCCGCTTTCACGACGAGAGCCCCTATCAATTCCTAACCCGCCTGCGGATGGAGCACGCCTCGCGCCTTCTGCTAGGAAGCGATGCCTCGGTGAAATCGGTGGCGGCCGCGCTCGGGTTCAAGGACGCTTTCCACTTTTCCCGCGTGTTTAAATCCGTCCATCACGTCCCGCCGTCGCGCTTCCGGCAGTCGATGCATCCGCAGTGGCCGACTTGATAACGGATTGACGAAAGCCTCCATCACAGGAAGATCGCGGTGAAGTTCCAACCGCACCTACGACCATGCTACAAACCGGCATCCTCAATCCGCACCTCCTCGACCTCCTCGCCCGCATCCGTCACACCAACACGCTGGTGATCGCTGACTGGGCGTTTCCCTTCTGGCCGGAAATCGAGACGGTCGATATTTCGCTCACCCACGGGATTCCGACGGTGCTCGACGTGCTCGACCTGCTGATGCCCGTTTTCAAGATTGGCCGCATCTGGCAGGCGGACGAGTTCGTGGCGAGCAACACGCCGGAAGCCGTCGCTCGTTTCGCGAAATCCTTCGGTGAAATCCCGCTGACCCGCGAGTCCCACGCCGATTTCAAAAAGCGCGTGCCGCACGCCATCGGACTGATCCGCACCGGCGATCCGACGCCCTACGGTAACATCATCCTTGAGTCGGCCTGATGCGGTTTTCTACGCGATCGCGGTATGGCGGAGTTGCCGGTTTAGGGCAGTCTCGTTGCCGTAAGGCGGCGTAAATAAATAAGCTTTTCAATTGAGTCCATTTAGCGTGGTATGATTTTGTAGTTCCATTCACCGTGAAATTTGTTGAGTTCAAGGTGT
>JAYSYA010000062.1:0-5606 GCA_043716765.1 Akkermansiaceae bacterium | reverse complement strand
TTCGAATGCCTGGTACCAATAATCAAAAATCGCGGGGAGCATCAGTTGCGGGGGAATGCGGCGTTCATCACGCGTTCGACGGTGGCGGAGCGACTGCCCTTGAAAAGCACGACATCACCGGGTTTCACCTCGCGCGCCAGCCACTTGGCCGCTTGGTCGAGGTCGGGAAAATGGGGGGCGTTGTTAGCACCCTCGGCGATGCCCTCGGCGCCCGCGCCGACTGCGATCACGGTGAGGTGGCGCTCCGCAGCGAGGGCACCCGTGCGGAGGTGGGCGGCGGGCGCGTGCGGGCCAAGCTCGCCCATCCGGCCAAGGACGATGATCCGGCGCGCGCCATTGCTAACAGGGGTGTCCGCCAGCGTCTCGATAGCGGCGGCCATCGACTCGGGATTCGCGTTGTAGGTGTCGTCGATGACAGTGATGCCGTGATGGTTGTAGCGGCCAAGCCTGCCGTCTGTTAGCTTGGCGGTCGAGAGGCCCGCGGCGATTTCTGCGGGAGAAATGCCGAGTTTCCAGCCGACTCCGGCAGCTAACAGCGCATTGGTCACCATGTGGCGGCCGGGCACCGTGAGGGTGACTTCCGCCGTGGCCTCACCTTCGATCACGAGGGTGAAGGAGGTTCCGTCCATCTCGAAGCGGAGGTTCTCCGCCCGCACCAGACCGCGGCCGTTGCCGACGGCGACCATCGCCGCCTTCGTCCGCTGGCGCAGGTATTCGTTGAAATCGCAAGCCGCGGGTAAAAACAAAATCCCATCCGCGGGCAGCGCGCGGGCAAGCATGCCTTTTTCATCGGCGATCGCCTCGCGAGTGCCGAGAAACTCAATGTGGGCGGTGCCGATGTTGGTGATGATCCCGTATTTCGGCCGGGCGATTTCGCACAGCGGGGCGATCTCGCCGGAATGATTCATCCCCATTTCCCAAACGGCGGCGGTGTGGTCGGTGGTCGTCTCGAGGACGGTTAGAGGCACGCCGATGTGGTTGTTCAGGTTTCCCCGGGTCGCGGAAACGTTGAACTTCCGGGCGAGCACGGCGGCGGTGAAATCCTTGGTGCAGGTCTTGCCGTTAGACCCGGTGATGGCCACCACCGGCAGGTCCAGTTGCTTGCGCCACCACAGCGCGAGGCGTTGCAAGGCAAACAGCGTGTCCGCCACCACGATGACCGCGGTGTCCGGCGGGATTTCACCTTCCCAATGCTGGACGATGGCGACCGAGCCCCCCGCTGTTAGCGCTTTCGCGGCGAAGGTGTCGCCATTGAAGTTTTCGCCGCGCAGCGCGAAGAACGCCGACCCTTGCGGCAGCGCGCGGGTGTCGGTCGAGACGCCGCCGGACACCATCACGTCGCCCCGTCCCGCGGCGAGTGGCACGCCGAGGATGTCTGCGAGTTGCTGGGCGGAGAGTGGGTTCATCGCTGGTCGGAAATGTCTTGGGCGCGCTCGCGCAGCGCCTTGCTCGCGTGCTTGCGGTCGTCGAAATCAAGCGTGTGGTCGGCAAACTGTTGGGTCGTTTCGTGGCCCTTGCCGGCGATGAGCACGATGTCACCCGCAAGCGCGTTGCGGACCGCGAAGTCGATGGCCTCGGCGCGGTCCGGGATGCTGCGGAAGGTTTTCCCGCGCAGCCCGGTTTCGATCTCGCGGATGATGGTTAGAGGGTCTTCCGAGCGTGGATTGTCCGAGGTGACGACGCACGCATCGCTGTGGCGGGCGGCGGCGGCGGCCATCAGCGGGCGTTTCGTTTTGTCCCGGTCGCCGCCGCAGCCGAAGACGGTGATCAAGCGGCGCGGATCGAGCTCGCGGAGCGTGCGGCAGGCATTTTCCAAGGCGTCGGGAGTGTGTGCGTAGTCGATGAAAACCGTGGCACCACCGGCATTGCCGACGTTTTCCATGCGGCCCGGCACCTGCGGGGCCTCGGCCAGTGCGGCCACCGCATCGCGCGGGCGGATGCCGCAGGCACTGGCGGCCGCGATCGCTCCTAGCAGATTGTAGGCGTTGAAACGGCCGATCAAAGGCGCGCGGACCAGATAGGTTTTGCCCTTCGCGGCGAGTTCGAAATCCATGCCGCGGGAGGTCTGGCGGAAGTTGTTAGCGCGGAAGTCGCTGCTCACGCCGAAGCCGAAGCGGGTGACGGCCATCTTGCCATCCAACGAGGCCGCAAGCTCCGCGCCGTACGCGTCGTCGATGTTGATCACGGCCACCGGCTTCTTCCCGTGCGGGTCGGCGGCGAGGTCAATGAACCACTGGGCCTTGGCCTTGAAATAGGCATCGAGCGTGCCGTGGTAGTCGAGATGATCTTGAGTTAGATTGGTGAAAACACAGGCGTCGAAACCAATCGCCGAAACGCGTTTCTGATGGATGCCGTGCGAGGAAACCTCCATCGCCACGCTGCGGCAGCCGTTGTCCTTCATGCGGGTGAGCAATGCGGAGAGCTTGATCGAGCCCGGGGTGGTGTGTTTGGCGGGTGCCACCGTTTCGCCGTCATCGACGAGGATGGTGCCGAGCAAGCCGACGCGGTGCCACGCGGTTTTCATCACGTGGTGGAGCAAAAACGCGGTGGTCGTCTTGCCGTTGGTGCCAGTGACTCCGGCGATGGCGAGATCCTTCCAAGGATGGCCTTCCAAGGTCGAGGCGAGCGTGGCCACGGCGGCGCGGCTGTCAGGCACGTGCAGCCAGACGGCGGGCGCAGAGTAATCGGAGGGCGGCGCAGTTTCCGCTAGAACGGCGGAAGCGCCGGCGGCTAGCGCGTCGTTGATGAAGCGGTGGCCGTCGACAACTGTGCCGCGAATGGCGGCGAAGACCATTCCCGGAGCGGCTTCACGCGACGACGCGGTGATCGCGTGGATATCCACGTCAAGCGATCCGGCGACCGTGACTCTTGATAGACTGGAAACGAGGTCGCGGAGGATCATCGGGCGGCTGCGGCAAGCGTGGTTGGAATGGGCTCGGTGGGTTGTAAATTCATGTGAGAAGCGACGCGGGCGGCGATTTTTCCGAACGCTGGTGCCGCGATGGTTCCACCGTAGCGAGTCACCTTCTGGGTGCGCGGGTCATCGATGACCACCACGCAGACGAACGCCGGATCCTCGGCAGGCATCATTCCGGCAAATGAGACGATGTAGCTGTTAGCCACATAGCCGCCTTTCGGATTGTGCTTCTGGACCGTGCCCGTCTTGCCCGCCACGCGGAATCCGGGTACCGCCGCGCGGGTGGCGGTGCCGCCGGGGAGCACGACTTTTTCCAGGGCCGCGCGCATCTGGGCAGCGGTCTTCGGCTTGAGCACGTGGTTGACCACTTCCGGCGGATAGTCCTCGACGACCGTGCCGTCATTGGCGACGAGCGACTTGACGATGTGCGGCTTGCGGAGCTTGCCGTCGCCGCCGATGACCGAGTAGGCGCAGGCAAGCTGCAGCGGCGTTACGTTAGACGCATAACCGAAACAGGCGCGTGAGAAATCCATCACGTTCCCGGTGTTGCGGGCGATTCCCGAGCTTTCGCCGCTGAGCAGGATTCCGGTTTTTTTGCCGAATCCATAGTTGTGGAGGTATTCGTAAAAACGCTTGGATCCGAGCTGTCGGCCGAGGCTGAAGGTGCCGATGTTGTTGGATTTCTGGAGCACGCCTTCGAAGCTCAAAGTGCCGGCGGGGTGGTCGTCCTTCAGTTCGACTCCGCCGGAATTGTAGTAGCCGTTATGGCAGAAAACCGAGGTTTGCGGAGTGACGAGTCCTTCGTTGAGCGCGCCGGAAGTCGCTACGATCTTGATCGTCGAGCCCGGCTCGTAAATTGCCTGGATGGCGTAATTATAGCCGTTTTCCGCGATGTTCTGCTTGTAGTTGAGGTCGAAATGCGGGCGGCTGGCCATCGCGAGAATTTCCCCACTCTTCGGGTCCATTAGGACGACCGCGCCGCGGACGGATTCGAACTCGGCGAGGTTGGCGTCGAGTTCTTCCTCGACGATGGACTGGATGCCCATGTCGATGGTGAGCTTCACATTGAGACCGGCGCGCGGCGGCTTCAGGCAGCCGGAATTTCCGGGAACCACCAGCCCGCGGGCGTCGCGCAAATGTTCGCGCGAGCCGTCTCGTCCCGCTAGAAAGGATTCCATCGAGGACTCGATGCCGAAGAGCCCGAGCACTTGGATGTGGGGCTTGCCCTCCTCGTCCTTTTTCTCAACTTCGCCGGTGAAGCCAATCAAGTGGGTCGCCAGGTTCGGTGCGGTGTACCAACGCTTGATCGAGTTTTCAAACTCGAAGCCTTGGATCCAGTGACCATCGATTTCCTCCCGCAGGTGATCCGCGACATCTTCGGGAAGATCCTTGGCGATGGGCACCCACTTGCCTTTGCTGTTCTCGATCTTGTCGCGGAGTTCCTCACGGCGCATGCCGAGGGGCCGGGCGAGAATGCTGATGGCGTAGGCCAGATGCTTCTGCACGATGACTTCTGCGGTTTCCTTGGCGAGCAAATCGCCGCGCAGGCCGTTGATGCGGCGGCGCTGTTTCACGGCGTCGAGCTCGCTCCAACCGGGCTCGGCGCTGGCCTCCTGATAGGCAAGGCCGTAGCTCGCGAGCTTTGGATCCAGCAGGTGGTTTTTGTCCACGAAAACGGTGGAGACCGGGATGCTTTTGGCCATCGGCTCTTCCCGGCGATCGACGATCATGCCGCGGACGGCGGGCAATTTCTCGGTGCGGTGATAGGCCTTGCGCGCGCTTTCCGCGTAGCGCTGGCGATCAACTAACTGAATTTGGACCAATCTGCCCGAAAGCACGCTGAGCCCGACCACAAGGATCGAGCACAGGATGATGCAACGGGTCTGAAAGGCGGAATTCACGGACTAAGGAGCGGCGGAAGCAACGCTGTGGCGACTGGTGGCGGTGGCGTCAATCTCTTCGACCACACCCAGCGGAATCGGCCGCAGCGACGAGCCGTTTTCTTCGATTTGCTTACGGATGACGAAGCGGTTGAGGAGCTGGTCCATCCGCATCTCGGTGGTGCGGATGTCGAGACGGCATTGCTCGACGCGGCGGTCGATCGCGTCGATTTCCCGGCTGATCTGGACTTGGCGGTTTTTGTAATACGCGTGCAACACGCCGCCGACCGTGACGATGGCGGCGGCGAGGAAGAGCGCGAAAAACGTGGACGCGGGCGTGCGGGTTTCGGTGCGGCGGCGGTTCATGGCTTGAGGTCTAGAAGCTGGGCAACCCGCAGTTTTGCACTGCGGGCTCGCGGGTTCAGGGTTGTTTCCTCGGCGGTGGGGATGATGGCCTTGCGGGCAAGGAGCCGGAATTGGTAGTCCGGATTCGGCCGGGGTTCGGGCCAGCCAGGCTCATCGAGAAATGCGGTGGAGCGGTGTTTTAAAAACCGTTTCACCATCCGGTCTTCGAGGCTGTGGAACGTGATGATCAGCAAGCGCCCCCCCGGTTTGAGAACGGCGGGCGCGGCGGCGAGCGCGGTGGCGAGCGATTCGAGTTCCTCGTTCACCGCCATTCGGATGGCTTGGAAAGTCTTGGTTGCGGGATGGGTCCGGCCTTGGCGGCCGATGGCTTTCTCGATGCAGTTGGCGAGATCGAGCGTGGTGACGAACGGCTTTTCGGCGCGCTGCCGGACGATGGCTCCGGC
>JAYSYA010000061.1:0-5607 GCA_043716765.1 Akkermansiaceae bacterium | reverse complement strand
CCTCTTCGCCCTGCGCGAACTCGGGAACATCTACACCCGTTTGATGAACCCGACCCATGACGTACTCGAACAGCGCGTCGCAGCGCTCGAAGGCGGTGCCGCCGGTCTTGCAATCGCCTCCGGCACCTCGGCGATTTTCTACTCGATCATCAATCTCGCCCAAGCCGGCGACAACATCGTTTCCGCCCAGAATCTCTACGGCGGCACCTACACGCAGTTCAAAAACATTCTGCCCGCTCTCGGCATCGAGGTCCGTTTCGTGGACTCCAACAACCCGGAAAATTTCGCCGCCGCCATCGACGACAAGACCCGCGCGCTGTTCTGCGAGTCCGTCTCAAATCCCTCGCTCGAAATCTCCGACATCGAGGCGATTTCCAAAATCGCACACGCTAACGGCCTGCCGCTCATCGTCGATTCCACCTTCTCCACGCCCTACCTAACCAAGCCGCTCGAGTTCGGCGCAGACATCGTCGTCCACTCGCTCACCAAGTGGCTCGGCGGCCACGGCACCAGCATCGGCGGCATCGTTATCGACTCCGGCAAATTCAACTGGGCCGGCGGCAAGCATCCGCTTTTCGACGAGGCGGACGGCTCCTATCACGGTCTCCGCTGGGGCCACGACCTGCCAGCGCCGTTGGCTCCACTCGCTTATATTTTAAAAATGCGCACCGGTCCGCTGCGCAATCTCGGTGCCTGCCTCTCGCCCGACAATGCCTGGCAATCGCTGCAAGGCATCGAAACCCTGCCATTGCGGATGGAGCGGCATTGCGAAAATTCGCTCGCCGTAGCCCAGCACCTGCAAGCCCACCCCGCCGTCGCGTGGGTCCGCTTCCCCGGACTGCCCGGAGACAGCCAAGCCGCGCTCAACGACAAATACCTCCGCGGCAAGGGCGGCTCGATGGTCGTCTTCGGCATCAAGGGCGGTGCCCCGGCCGGCAGGAAATTCATCGATTCCCTCAAGCTCTTCAAACACCTCGCCAACGTCGGCGACGCCAAGTCGCTCGCGATCCATCCGGCGACCACCACCCATTCGCAGCTTAGCCAGGAGCAACTGTTAGCCGCCGGCATCCCGCCCGAACTCATCCGCCTTTCCGTCGGCATCGAGCACATCGACGACATTCTCACCGACCTCGACCAAGCCCTCGCCACCGCTCACTAAATCCACCATGTCCCGCGCCGAAATCTTCGCCAAAATCGAAACCGCCAACGCCGCTTTGAAAACCAAAGCCGCCTACCCGGATTATGATATGTCGCTCGTCCACTCGCTCCCGAAGCTAGAAGGCGGCGACCTCTGGGAAATCTTTTCCCGGAATTTCAAATACGTGAATGGCAAGACGATGACTTCCGTCGAGCAGCTCGTCGCATTCCTCCAGGAGAACAAGCAACTCCATGGTTATTGCGACCCAGCGCTCTATGACGCTATCGGCAGCAAGCTCGCCGCCGCCGGGCTCACCGTGGAAACCGAGTATCACCGCGACCGCTACGACGACTATCAATTCGGCGTCACCCGCGCCAGCGGCGCCATCGCGGAATCCGGCTCCGTCATCATTGATGACAACCGCACGTCCAGCCGCCTTGCCGCGCTTTCGCCTTGGGTTCATGTCGCCGTGCTTGAGCGCTCGGAAATTCTCCGCACGATTCCGGACGCCATCGCCGCCTTCGGCGACAGCCCTAACATTATCTGGTGCACCGGACCCTCGAAAACCGCCGACGTGGAAGGCATCCTCATCGAGGGCGTCCACGGCCCCGGCGAACAAATCGCGCTGTTGATGTAACGTTCATGACCACACTCCCCGCCCCGTCTGCGCCCGCCGCAGTCCTCTCGTTCGATTTCGACGGGACCTTACACCACGCGGCGGGAGATCCGCCCGTGCCGGTCGCGTTTTTCGAGCTCGTCCGTAGACTCCGCGAGGAACAAAACGTGGTCTGGGGCATCAACACCGGCCGATCCATGGAGCACATGGTCGAGGGATTCACGGAAAGCCGTTTCCCCTTCCTGCCGGACTGGGTGGTCGCCCGGGAACGTGAGATCCACTTCCCAAACTCGTCCGGACGCTGGCTTCCCCACCTGAAATGGAACAAACTCTGCGAGAAGGAAATCCACGGCCTCTTCAAGCACGCCCGTAAGCTCCTGACCCACATCCGCCAGCAAGTCGAGCAGCACACCGGCGCGCAATGGATTGAAATGACCGGCGAACCCGCAGGCGTCATCTCCCAGACGGAAGAGGAAATGGAATGGATCATCGAGCGTATCGAACCTCTCGTCGCCGCCGAACCCCACCTCACCTATCAGCGGAACTCGATCTATCTCCGCTTCGGGCACCGGGATTTCCAAAAAGGCAGCAGCCTGAGCCAAGTCGCGACCCACTACGACCTAACCGCCGCCTCGTGCTTTGCCATCGGAGACAGCCACAACGATCTTGAAATGCTCGATCCCGCCCACGCCGCGATGACCGCCTGCCCCGCGAATGCGATCCCCGCGGTCCGGGAAAAAATCACCGCCACCGGCGGCCTCATCACCCAAGCCGCCCACGGCCACGGGTCCATCGAGGCATTGCGCCACTATTTCTCCGGATGCTAACAAAGAACCCGGCCCAGTGCGGGTGGCCTCAATCCCGCTGCGGAGTAAAGCAAGGGACGAAGAGCCTCCAACAGCTTGCGAGTCGCAAGACTATCGCGACAGAGCGCGCGGATCACATGGACGCCGCCCGCGAGCGGACCATGGCCGAGATACGTATCTTCCTCGTTCAGCGCATCCAGCGCTTCCGCCGGCCAATGTTCCGTCATTTCCCCGGCAGCATAGGCGGAGAGATAATGCGCGGCGGGGAACTTCGCACGAAGCGCTTCCAAACTATCATCATCGGGCCGCAGGTCGTAACGCTCGCGGGCGATGAGTTTCCCCCCGAGAGTTAGGTCCAACTCCCAGCGAAGATGCTGATAAGCGAAAACTTCGCCCATCGCCACCCGCCCGGGAGCGATCCAATCGAAAAACAGCAGGCTGGCCGCTGGATGTAAATCGATGGTCGTGCGCTGCACATACCTCGCCCCGGCATGCGGGATGAACGGCTCGGGAATCCATTCGAGCGAGGCGTTTTCCTCCACGCGAAACTTCTGACGACTCACCGCTGCTGCTCCGGACCGCGTCCGATAAACCCGCGACGCGGAAGGAGTGCTGAGCACCAGCTTCGCGTCGGGAGCGACGTGAATATCCGCATCAAGATAGTCCCCGTCGAAAAATCCGGCCGTTGGATTGACGATGCTTTGCACCAGATGCCCGTGATCGACATGCCATTTACTGAGGTGTACCGGAGCCCGGAAACTCTGGTGTGAAATGAACGGCATGCCATCGGCACGGCTTTCGCAACGGAGACGCAGATGTCCGTTGATAGAGCTACCGGAAACGGCCGGTTCAGACGAAGAGATACTCATGCTTCAACCAGGCGAGTAGATCATCCTTGCCCTTTTCGGATTTGAGATCGGCGAATAGGAACGGGCGGTTGCCACGCTGCGTTTTGGAATCCCGCGCCATGACTTCGAGATCTGCCCCGACATACGGCGCAAGATCGGTCTTGTTGATGAGCAGAAGATCGCTGGTGCGGATGGCGGGGCCGCCCTTGCGCGGGATCTTGTCCCCTTCGGCGACGTCGATCACGTAGATGTAGGCATCGACAAGCTCGGGGGAAAACGTGGCCGATAGATTATCGCCGCCGCTTTCGATGAGGATGAGTTTCAAATCGGGATGACGGTTTTCAAGATCAATTACGGCCGCCATGTTCATGCTGGTGTCATCTCGGATCGCGGTGTGCGGGCAGCCGCCGGTTTCCACACCGATGACTCTATCGGCTTCCAGCACGCCCTCACGGAGCAGGAACTCGGCGTCCTCGCGGGTGTAGATGTCATTGGTGATGACCGCCAGAGAAATCTCGTCCTTGAGCCATTGGCTCAGGCGCAGCACGCACATCGTTTTCCCGGAACCGACCGGGCCGCCGACGCCGAGGCGGAACGGACGCTTTTTTAAATCAGGAGATGAAGAGTCTGGCATGGGCGCGGGCATGGCGGAGTGAGGCGATTTCGATAAGAGGATTGAACCAGCCATCAATGGGCCGGGAAAGGGAAGCTTCGATTTCCCCGCCGAGCTCGGCGAGCGTGCGGCGGACGATTTGCTGGCAGGCTGTCTGGCCGATGCGCATGAGCTTCATCGACGCTGCGGAGAGTCCGGCGACGGACTGGAAGGCGAACGCGCGGGCCGCATGGCTAACGGGAACAGCGGAAAGCTCCAGCGCGGTGACGACGAGATGATGGCTGCGCGGCGAACGCTCGCGATAGCGGAGAACGAGCGGACTGGAATCAAGCTGCGCGAGGAGATTGAGCCGTTGCGAACCGATGCGGCGGGATGCGTCGCGCAGTTCCGCCGGGATGCGCCAGGCGTCGAGCTCGCCATCCAGCGCCAGAAGTCCGTCCACATCTCCAGCGCAGGCAGCGGCATGGGCGCGGGCGAAGAATGGAATGTCGAAGGCAAGCAGCGCGGGTAGGATTTGTTTCAACAAGAAGCGTTCAAGATCCGCCGCAGTTTGAACAACACCAGATTCGACCAATTCTTCGAGACCGAACGAGTGCGCGTAGGCACCCGACGGATAGGCGGTGTCGTTAGCCTGAAGCAGCCAGAGCCACGGGTCGGAGGTCATGGGGTGTGAGCCATGGCTTTCATGGGCGTGAAAACGACTTCGGGTTCCGAGTATGGCCAGCCTTCGCGTTCGAGGAGCTGCGTCATTGCCTCGTCATGGAGAACCCGGATCGATTGCTCGGAAATTTGGGCGGGCAAATGGAGATTACCGACTTTCCAACTGACCAACGCGGCTTGAGCGGGCGTCACGAACGGAACCTCATAAACCATCTCCGGCAACTGGCGGACGATATAGTCGTTTCCCGCCTGTTGGAAAATCACACAACCATCGGTCAGGCGGGTTTCCAGATCGAAGCCGAACTCGGTGCCATCCTTCGCGATGCCCCGCCAGCGGCGCTTGAGGAACTGCCGCCGCTCGGCGGTTAGAGCGATCTGCCGCTCTGGCGGCAGATCCGATATTTCTGCCAGCATGTGTTGGATCAAATGCATTTTCAGGGAATGAACGGAAGCAGCGACATCACAACCGCTTCATGAGCAGATGTCATGCCGAAACCGGGTCCTGAGAGCGAGGGCCAATTCCAATCACTGCCCCAAGGCCTCCTTCATTTTCAACTTCACCCCATCGCCTTCAGCCACTACCGGGATCACCTGCCTGGCCTTCAACTTGCCAGCCAGCAAAGCCTCCGCGATCAGCGTTCCCAGCATCCGGTCAATCACCCTCTCCAGATTCCGCGCGCCGAACTCCTGGCTGAAACCTTCCCGCAGGATCAGCTCCACCGCGCTCTCATCCAGCTCCACGCAAACGTGGCTGCCGCGTCTCGCGGCAGGCCGTGCTAGTGGCGTCTCGCCGCTAGAATTCTCTTCCTTCTCCACCACCACCCCAGCCAGCCGCTCATTCAACTCCACCATCAGTTTCCCAAGGATCTCCCGCGCCGTTTCCATCCCCAACGGCTTGAAATGCACCACCTTCGTCAGCCGGTTCA
>JAYSYA010000007.1:0-2228 GCA_043716765.1 Akkermansiaceae bacterium | reverse complement strand
CCGGGGCTAGCAGGTCGCCGCTGATGACGAGCAGGGCGCGGTTTTTCTCCATCATATTCTGATAGGAATCGCGGTGTTTCTGCCACGAGTCGTGCCAGCGCTCGGACGACTGCGTCGCCAGCCGCGGATAGACCTCCTCGGTGTCGCTGACGGAAAAATAGTGGGTGAGCTGCTCCGGCGGACCGTGGAATGCGACCCGGCCTTCATGCAGGACGAGGATGGAATCATACAACTCGAGATGCGCCAGCGAGTGGGTTACCGAGAGCACGGTCCGGCCGTCCTTGCGCGAGAGATCGTGGAGCAAACGGACGATTTCACGCTCGGAGCGCGGATCGAGGCCGGAGGTAACTTCGTCGCATAGCAGCAGTTTAGGATCGGAAACGAGCTCCATCGCGAGTCCGAGCCGGCGCTTTTGGCCGCCGGAAAGCACCTTCACTTGGCGGTCGCTGATCGGGCTGAGTCCGGTTTCCTCGAGCACTCGGTCGATCCGCTGATCCAACTCCGCAGTGTCGCGGCAGCGGACGCGCAGGCGGGTCGCGGCCTCGACGGATTCGTCAACGGTGAGCGGGTCATAGGCGATGGAAAACTGTGGGACGTAGCCGATTTCCGAAGGCGAGAAATCGCCATCCTCGGATAGATTTCGCGAGTCCCATAACAGCGCCCCGGCCGACTCGGGATTAAGGCCGGCGATGGTTTTGAGCAAGGTCGTTTTGCCGCATCCGGACGGGCCGACGATGGCCATGAAGTGGCCTTTCGGCACGCGGATCGAGACGCGGTCCACCAGCGGGACTTCCTCGCCGTCTTTACGGATGATGAAACTGACTTCTTGGAGCTCGAGCACGGAATAAAAAGGATCGGGAAAAGTAGCAAACGCCGTGGCTTCGGCATCTCTATCGTCGTTGACGAAAATATAAAACCCGGCCAATCAGTCTAGCGGCACGATGCGGAGGGTGCCGCCCGCTTTCCGGTGGAGCGAGGAGGCAAGGGTCGGTGCCATCGTCCCGGCTTCGACGGGGGCGGCGGCGGGCAAGTCGTTGTCCAAGGCATTTCGCAAAGCGCCTTCCACCAATTGCCCGCAATGGATTTTCATCGGCGGCAAAGGGCCAAGGTCGCCAGTCAAGTCGCTGGCGGTGAGGTGCTTGGCCTCTTCTGCGGTTTTCCCGCGGAGCAGCTCGGTGGCCATCGACGCGACGGCGATCGCGGTCTGGCAGCCGAAGGCTTGGAACGAGGCGCGGTCGATGACGCGCTTGCCGTCTTTTTCGGTGAATTTCAGCCACATCCGTAGCATGTCGCCGCACTCGGGCGAGCCGACGGTGCCCACGGCATCGGCGTCGGGGATTTCGCCTTGGTTTTGAGGATTGGCGAGGGCGTCGCGGACTTTGCTTTCGAATGAACTCATGGACGCGCGGATGCTAGGCCGGGATGGCGGGCAATTCAAGCGCGGGTCTCGCTCCCAGTCTTCTTCCCCTTCATCAAACGTAGTCCAGGCCTTCAGTCCGTCTTCGATTCCAAACATGCCCAGTTAGCCCACGTGGCCGTGGCGTCTCGCCGCAGGCCGTCCCCGGAGAGTCTCGCCAGTAGTGTTCGGCATCGCATCTGCTTCATCTTTAGAAATCCTTTGTGACAGAAATGTCACTTGTACTCCTCGGTCTGTACTGGCACAACTTTCTCGGTGCCCCGCAAGTCCAGAACAGTTCTATCCGATGTTTCCCGCCTTCAGGGATTCAAGCTGCTGGAGCGGTTCCGGGAGGCTCCACTCCCCGCTTCATGATCTTGTGGGTCGCCTCCCAGGACAGCCGCAGCACCAGGCGGGCCGCTTCCACACTGCGGGAGGCCTCCAAAATCATCAGCGCGAACGCCTCGAACAGCCAGGTGAACGGACTGTGCTTGCCAGGCCCAAGGCACTTCCGCGGTCATCGACTTTCCGGGAAGAATCGAGTCCCAATAACATTCGTAATGCGCCGCCAAAGATTGTGCCATGCCCCAGCCCTAAACGGCCACGGCTGGCGATGCGACCGAAAACCACCCATTAAATCCCGTAAAGAACCGAAAAAACCCGCCGGCCCTTGGCGGGACGGCGGGTTTTGATGAAACGGGTCGCGGCGACCAGTGATCACCGTTACTTCGCCGCGCGCAGCGCTTCTTCCTTGGCCTTGGCCTTGGCGATGACGTCGTCTGCGACGTTGCGCGGGCAGGGGGCGTAGTGGCTGAACTCCATGGAGAACTGG
>JAYSYA010000060.1:0-1918 GCA_043716765.1 Akkermansiaceae bacterium | reverse complement strand
ACCGGCAATCCATGCGGCCTGGACATGAACAAAGGCTCTGCGACGGCCACGCAGACCATGGTCACCACGACCAACGCCATCAATGCCACCGGCACTTCGGGTTACGTCGAATTCTGGGTGGCCACATCGAATCTTACCGCAGGGCTGGGCTGGACGTTCCAGCTCTCCGAATGGCACCACCTGGAATACCCGTCTTAGCGAACTCACAGGTAGCATTCACGGCTATGTCACCGTCTTCCATTACGACCTGCTTCCCTCGGAGCGAGTCAGCACGTTGAAGATGCGTTTCCAGTTCATCGGCAACGGCGTGGGTGGACCCACCGCGCCAAGCGTCCAGATCGATGACATCAAGGTCGTCACCACCACTGGCAGTGCGCCCGTCGCGCTCGCGATGTTCGACGACGGCCTCCACGGCGACGGACTCGCGGGCGATGGCATCTACGGCGCACAAATTCCCGTGCTGCCTGCGGGCACGGCGGTGACCTACAGCATCACTGCCACCGACAGCAACGGCGGCGTGAGCGCATCGACGACTGCGGGCACCTACACCGTCAGCGCCACGACACCCGCCGCAAACTTCACCGCCACCGCCTCGACCTCCGCGAGCAATGTGATCATCCAGTGGCCCTCACAAGCAGGCTTTAGCTACTCGGTGCAATGGACCGCCGACCTGCTCATTTGGAATAACATCCCCGTGGGGCAGACAGCCACATGGACGGACACCACCGCCAGCGGCGTGCCGCGGAGGTTCTACCGGGTTTCGCGATGATGAGCGCGGCTCGTTTCCTTTCAAAATCCTTCACCGGTTCATCACGCATCCGGCCTCGAACACCTATACAGCCTGTCATGCACTTATTGAGCGGGTTGTTGGATAGACTTCAAGAAAGGGGTTGCTGTAGTGCGCCGGAGGCGCTGCGGAAATTAGCCGGTCGATGAGCAACGACTGGATCGCGGTGAAGTTGGCCATGGGACATCCCGGCTCGGTGAGCAGGGTGGTCTCGGCAAAGAGATCGGACAAATCCATGATGAGCACACTCCATAAAATCGAAACCGTGTTAATCCGTGAGCAATGACCCCATTCAGCAGCGGAGATCCCCCCAAGAATTGAGAAACTCAAGGAGCGGCGGAACGTGTCCGCCGATGCCCTTGATTCGCCGATGGCAAGTCGTTCCGACAGTCGTTCCGTCACCCATTGGCACTTCATGCACATCGGCGATCATGCATCGCTGCTCCTTGGTGCCGCTCGATCCAGGTCGATAGGGAGAAAGGCCATATAGGCTCCCCTAGCCCGATGTGTCCGGGCATAGCCACGCCAAGCCCGCCGCCAAAGCCGTGCGCGAAAAGCCCGGTCTCCCCCATTTATGAATGATACGGCGGAAATAATGATGCGGATTTTCACGTCCAAAAATTGATCCATCGCAGCCTTTACTGTCGAGATTGATGAAAAAGTCAGCCGCTCAAACATCGTTAGAGTTTTAAGCCGCTGGCTCCGAAGCCAATCGGCTGCCAAAATCCTAAGATGCGGAATTCGAACTCAGAGATGATGTCCGGGTGAAAGTATTTTTCTTGTGCATGCGTCTCTCAGTGGCGGTAATACAAACTTATGTCCAATAACCGTCTCCTCTTACGATTGTCGCTGTGCCTGACAGCTTTTTTTCTGCAACCTCTGGATGCTGAAGTGAAACCCCTGTTTGATGGAAAAACCTTTGAAGGATGGGAGGGAGAAACGGCGAAGGTTTGGAGGATCGTGGACGGAGTGATCGTGGGTGGATCATTGGAGGGCAATCCACGGAATGAGTTTCTAGCAACGAAAAAATCCTACAAGAGCTTCGTCTTGAAGTTTGAATACAAACTTCATGGCACGACAGGCTTCGTGAATGGAGGAATGCAGTTCTGGAGCCAAAGACATGAACAAAAG
>JAYSYA010000059.1:0-16957 GCA_043716765.1 Akkermansiaceae bacterium | reverse complement strand
TTCCGTCTGTTCATCCCTCGGCGTCAAGCCAGCTCTGCGACCCTCTCCCTTGGCGCCAAGAGCGCCTGCGTCCCTCTGGATGAAGCCAAGCAGCGCTCGCGCCCCAGCGGCTCGCTCTGGCATCCGCCTCTGCCTTCGCCGGTTATGCGGTGCTCTACATTTGCAACGAGCTGAAGCAGCCGGTCGAAGGATTTCGTTATATCCAGCAAACGTTGGTCTCGGTGGTGTTCGCAGGCTTGATTTCCGCGACTTTGGCGGGCTTCGGCGGATGGCTCGGAAGGATACTCGATCACCCGGCGGTACAACATACCGGGCGTTTGAGTTTCGGGTTCTACCTGTTCCACACGCCGGTGCCGTTGCTTCTCGGCTATGTGCTGCCGTGGCTGTGGCATCCGTTTTTCAGCGGACCGTGGCTCTTGCTGCGCTTGGCAACCTTCGGCCTAACGTCATGGGGACTGGCCCATCTGTGCTGGCGCTATCTGGAAACTAGGCCGGCGCACGGCCGAAAGCGTGTCCCGGCTGTCTCAGCCGGGAGCGGCGCCTCGGGATCCGACTGAGACAGTCGGAACACGTTCCAATCACCCGATAATCCCCATCTTCGGATAGTTCGCGCCGAGGATCGGCTTGAGGTTCGGGGCCTTGAGCCAGTCAGTTAGGACAGTGCCATAAACGCTGCGGAAATCGACGGTGTGCTTGATGTCACCCTCTGATAGATCGGTGAGGCTGGGGTGGCTGCCGTGGAGTCCGCCTTTGATGCCGGGGCCGGCGAGAAAGAGGCAGGACGCTTTGCCATGGTCGGTGCCGGCGCTGGCGTTCTCGGAAACGCGGCGGCCGAACTCGGAGAAGGTTATGAGCACGACGCGCTTGTCATTTCCCTGCTGCTTGAGATCGGCGAAGAAAGATTTCAGTCCGCTATCGAGCTGGCCTAGCAGGCGGTCGTGGGAATTGATCTGCTGGTTATGGGTGTCGAAGCCGCCGTGACTGACATAGTAAACGCGGGTCGGCATGCCGCCGGCGATCATGCGCGCGACGAGGTTGAGATTCCGCGCGAGCGGGGTGCCGTCATAGCGGACGGTGGTTTTGTGTTTGGCGGCGAGTTCGAGGATGGTTTTTGAACTGACGCGGGCGTCGAGGGCGACGCGTTCGAGGAAGGCGAGATTTCCCTCACCGGTGATGCCGCCAACTTTGCCACCCGCGGCCATCGCGATGGAGCCGCCGTCCGTGGGCTCATCTTCGTCGTGATCCGTTACGGTGTTAGGCTTGTTGAGGTCGGCGAAGAATTGTTCGGCCTGGTCCTTGTCGCCGCCACTGTGAATCCAGCGGTAGAGTTCGGGTGAGTTGAGGCAGACGCCCGGGTTTTTCAACGCGCCAAAGCTTTCTGGCTGGGTCTTGTTGAAGCTGATGCCGACGGTGGGATCGGCTCCGGGGCAGGCGTTGTCGAAGTAGCGGCCGAGCCAGCCAGTGTTAGAATGGTTGGTGGTGTCGGCGGTTTCCCAGATCGAGGTAGAGACGAAGTGCGAGCGGTTCGGATTCGGATAGCCGACGCCTTGGACGATGCCGAGGTCGCCATCCTTGAACAGCGAGCCGAGGAATGGCATCGCGGCGTTCAGGCCGACATGGTCGCTGAGCCTGATGATTTCCTTTTCCCTCTTGGCAAGGCGCGGGCGGGCTTTGTGATAGGCATCATCGGCGAAGGGCACGAGCGTGTTGAGTCCGTCATTGCCGCCGGCAAGTTGGAGGACGATGAGGATGGTGTCGTCCTTGCCAGTGACCGGCTGAACGGCGAGGTCGCGAGCACCTTCGTGAAGCTGGCCGAAGGTGCGCTCGACAAACATCGGGACGGTCCAAGTGGCGGACGCACCGAGGACGGTGGAGCGGAGGAAATCACGGCGGGTTTTCATGGTGTCGAAGTGGTCAGGAGAGTTGATAGTAGGGCGTGCTGAGCATCAGGTGGCAGAGCTCAGCGGTTTCCTTGTCAGTGAAAATGGCACCTTTTTTAGTGATGGCATATTCGATGAATGACTTACGGGCTTTGTCGGGAAGCGGGGACTGGAAGAAGCGGAAAATCAGCGAATCGACGAGATCGGAGGGATTTTCCCGCAGTGGCCGCGGGGCGATTTTCCCATAGTCGGGGCCATTCCAACCGCAGCCCATTTGTTTGGGGCCGGGCGCCATGCCGGGTGTTTTCATCCGCTCGGGCATCATGGATTTGTCAGTCTCGCCAGCGCCTTTGGTAAGAAATCCGGCGAGGTTGTAGCGGGTGAGCAGGGTGTTGGTATTGATCCACGCTTGTCCCCAGTCCCAGCCGGCGACGTTGGGCGGCATGAAAAGCACTTGTCCTAACTGCTGCTGGGCGGTCACTGGAAATCCGATGGGCGGCTCGGTAATTTCGAGCTGTTTGAGAAGCTCGATGAGGTATTGGACCGGCGATTTGATCTGCGAACGAATGGCGGCTTCGGAGTAGAATTCCTTGGACAGGAAAATTTCGCGCAGCAAGGGGCCTGTTTGGAAATTCGCTTTGTGGAAACTCTCGGCGAGGGCTTCAAGCGCGGCCTCCGACGGGTTTTCGTAAACAAAAAATTCCCAAAGTTTTTTCGTCATGAAGCGGGCGGCCTGCTTCTTAGCGAAGATGAGCTCGATGACGTCCTTACCCGCGAAGGGGCCGGTTTTGCCGAAGATGGTTTTATCTGTTGGATCCCATTGTCGCTTGTCGTGACTGACTTCCCCCTCGCCTTGGTTGAGATAGTAGCCGGTAAACGCGCGGGCGGCTTCGCGGATGTCCTGCTCGGTGTAGTTGCCCTCGCCGAGGGTGAAAAGCTCCATCACCTCGCGGGCGAAGTTTTCGTTAGGCATGTTCTTCTTCGAGCTCTGGGTGTCTAGGTAAAGCACCATCGCCGGGTCCATCAGAATCGCATGGGTGAGATCCTTGGTGCTGCCGAAAGCACTCCGCCGGAACAGCTCGTTCTGGCGCATCATGAAGACCGGTTGCTTTACCTTCTGGATTGAGGTGGCGAAGTGGTCATGCCAAAAAAGCGTCATTTTCTCGCGCAGCGGGGCCTGCGTTTTGAGCATCCGGCGGAACCACCAGGCTTGGCCTTCGAGGGCTTGCTGGCGGTTTTCCTGCTGGATTTTTTTAAAGGCTTCGCGCTTTGCCATTTCGGCTTGCTCGGGAGACAGCCCGCTCGTGGCTCTCCGGGTTTCGCGAAACTGCTTGCGACGCTCGCGCATGGCGGCAAGCGCCTGATCGCCCACGCTCCACGAGGGAAGCGGAAATGCATCTAGCGGCTCGGCGGGCGAAAGCAAAGATTCCACGGCCTTCGCCCGCCCGAGCGCGTGGAACGATTTAATTTCCGCCGGGCTCCCGCCGAAACCCGCGCGGTTGAGCAGGTGGGCGGCCTCAAAGATGGTCCAGGTTTCGTCAGCTTGTGGCAGCATTGACCGGTAAAACACTGTGGCAAATCGAAAGTTGCGCACTGAACGGCAACGGCTGATTCGCGGAGACAGGACCAGCGGGCCAAGACCTTCGCCGCACAACGGGAGCTTTTCCTCGTCGAAGTCACCCGCCGTGGTTTGGAGTTGTTTCTCGACCGCTTCCCAAGCACCGAGCCAGCGCGCGGTGCCTGGACCCTTCCTTGAGTCGATGCGGGTGGTATCAAGGTTCCCCTCCCTTGGAAACCCTTCGCGGCATCGCCGCCGATGACGAAAGCAAGCGTAGCCTCGCCGACCGACGATCTCGCTGGAGAATAAAGGCCCTCGAATTTCAAAACACTTGTAGATTACAGATTTACGTCTGCACACCAGTATTAGCACTACTTGTTGGAGCGAGTGAAATCGCCGGTGTCGGAGGCGAGGTCGTCCATGAGAAGTTCGAGTTCCCGGGCGTCGTCTGCGTAGTCGTATTCGCCGTCGTAGTTGGGATCGGCGGGCATTTCGGGCGGATACACGAAGCCCATGTCGTCGAAGGAGTGGGAGGGAGAGGTGCCGAGTGAGCGGTGATCAGTGATCAATGGGGGGAGAAGATTGGAGGAAGATTTCTCGGTATCTTGAGCGGAAGACTCGGAGCGAGACGCTCCTGGCACGGTCTGCGGCGAGACGCCACAGCCACCTTGCGGGGTGTTAGGATTTATCGGCGGATGGGGATTGGTGGTGATTGCGGCGATTGCGGCCGGCGTTGCGGATGGTGCCGGAGGATTTGCTGGAGCCGAGGGTTTTGGCGGAGGTCAGGTGCCAGGCTTTGCGAGCAGCGCAGGTAGCGCGGCCTGCGCTCCCGGCGGTAGCGCGCCACCTTTGATGAATGCGGCGGAAGGGGCTAGGGTTGGGAAGGTGGCAGGCTGGGCAGTGTTTGTGCCAGAGTATTGGTGGCGGCGGCGCAAGGAGTAGGCAGCGCGGACGCAGAAGCTGCCCGGGCTGGAACAACACCAGCGGACGTTTCAACTTGGATGGAACCGGAAAGTTGCGGAACGCCGACCGGAGGTGGCGAAGCTGGTGAAGGCGCTGGGGGGCGGAAAGCCATAGCGAGGAGAACAAGAAGCGACCGCGCGGGGTGATCATGTCCGTAGTAAAAAATCTCCCTGTCTTCCAAACGCCGCCCGTGATTCATTCCCGCCATGCAACCGCGCTATCCTGATTCCACTCCCGAACTCCTTTCCCCGGCGGGAAACTGGGACTGCGCCCGTGCCGCCGTCGCCGCCGGAGCCGATGCGATTTATTTTGGCCTGCCGCGCTTCAACGCTCGCCTGCGCGCGGATAATTTCATCGATGCGGATCTCGATGAGCTCATGGAATACCTCCACCGCCACGGCGTGAAGGGCTTCGTGACGATGAACACCCTCATCTTCACCAGCGAAATGAAGGCCGCCGAGGAACAACTCCGCAGGATCGCCGCCGCCGGCGTGGACGCGCTGATCATCCAAGACCTCGGCCTCGCCAAGCTCGCCCGTGAGGTTGCGCCCAACGTCGAGCTGCACGCCTCGACCCAGATGACCATCACCTCGCCGGAAGGACTGGCCTTCATCGAATCGCTCTTTCCGCTAGAACGCGCCGTTCTCGCCCGCGAACTTTCTATCAAGGAAATCGAACGGTTTCGTGCTTCCTCCGTGGAGACAAGAACCCCGCTGGAAGTCTTCGTCCACGGCGCCCTCTGCGTCGCCTACTCCGGCCAATGCCTGACCAGCGAATCGCTCGGCCAGCGCAGCGCCAACCGCGGCGAATGCGCGCAAGCCTGCCGCATGCCTTACGAAATTGTGGTCGATGGCGAGACCCGCGAACTCGGTGCGGTTCGTTATTTGCTCAGCCCGCAAGACCTCGCCGCCATCGATCTCGTTCCCGACCTCGTCCGCGCCGGGGTGAAATCCTTCAAAATCGAAGGCCGTCTCAAGTCGCCCGAATACGTCTCCGCGGTCACCCGCGTCTATCGGAAAGCGCTTGACGCCGCGATGGCCAACGCCGGATCCCCGATCACCCCGACCGACCGCTACGAGCTGGAAATGACCTTCTCCCGCGGCCTCAGCACCGGCTGGTTCACGGGCACCAACCACCCGTATCTCACCCACGGCAAATTTGGCAAAAAGCGCGGCCCGCTGCTCGGCACCGTCACCGATTGCGGCCCCGGCTGGATCCGGCTGGGCGAACTAACTGGAGTCCCCTTCACCGCTGGCGACGGCGTCGTCTTCGATGCCGGCGAGAACCGCGACCTCGAACAAGGCGCACGCATCTGGGTCATCGAAAACGATCGCCTGATTTTCCACCTCACCTACAGCGGCATCAATTTTGACCGCATCAAACCCGGCCAAACGCTCTACAAAACCTCCGATCCCAAGCTCGACTCCGAGCTCCGCCGCTTCTGGCAGAACTCCCGCCCCGCAGAGAAAAAAACACCGCTCCACCTCGTCGTTAGAGGCAAACCCGGCGAGCCGTTGGAAATCCGCAGCGGCGAATTCAGTGTGCGTAGCGAGGCCCCACTGCAAGAAGCCGCGAAACACCCGCTCGGCACCGAAAAACTTGTCGAGCAACTCGGTCGTCTCGGCGATTCGTCGTTCGAACTCGGCACGCTCGACAACCGGCTCGAAGGAAATTGCCACCTCGCCGTTTCCGCGCTCAACCAACTCCGCCGCGCCTTGGTCAAACAGTTGGAAACCGCCGCCGCAATCAAGCCAGTGCTGCCAAAAATCACCACGACCTATCAGGACCTTCTTCCTTCGACGTCCCATGTTGGAAATTCGACGTTCGATGTTCCCAAATTATCCGTCCTCTGTCGCACGCTTCACCAAGTCACCGCCGCCCTCGAATGCGGCGTGGCAACCCTCTACTGCGACTTCGAGGATCCCCGCCGCTACAAGGAGGCCGTCGCCCTCGTTCGCTCGGGAAATTCTCAAATCCATCTTGCCACTCCGCGCATCCTCAAGCCCGGCGAGGATGGCTACCTAAAGCTCATCGAGAACGCCGAACCCGACGGTCTGCTCCTCCGCAACCTCGGCGCGCTTCACTACTATCAGCACCGCTCCGACCTGGAAAAAATCGGCGATTTCTCTCTCAACGTTGCCAACCCGATCACCGCGAAGCTCCTGATGGAAAGCGCCGTGCTCGACTACCTCACCATCTCCTACGACCTCAACATCGGCCAAGTGCTAGAACTGCTCCACAGCGCGCCGCCCGAGTGGTTTGAGCTCACGTTGCACCAGCACATGCCGATGTTTCACATGGAGCACTGCGTCTTCTGCACCTTCCTCAGCAGCGGCACCACCTACAAGGACTGCGGCCGCCCGTGCGAAACCCACGTCGTCCACTTGCGGGACCGAGTTGGCCAGTTACATCGTCTGCAAGCCGACGTCGGCTGCCGCAACACGCTGTTCAACGGCAAAGCCCAGACCGGCGCGCGTTACTATGAACACCTCCGCAACGCCGGCCTCTCGCGCTTCCGCGTCGAACTGTTGGACGAGGCTGAGGACGCCGCCAAAACCATCCGCGCCTATCAGGATTTGCTCGGCGGCAAGTTGGATGCCTTCGACTTGCTCGACCAAGTGCAGGCGCTCGAAAAACTCGGCGTCACCGAAGGCACGCTCGCCGAGCATTGAAAGCCGTAGTTCAGATGTAGGAACGGTAAGCGGGCTGATAGAGGACGATTTACTCAACCAAGTCGCTCTTGTGTATCCTGAGCCCGCCCAACGTGCGTTCTTTTCCCATTGAACTCGGATTGGACATCTTTTATCCGGAGCAGCCTTTCTGGGAGAACTCGAAGCCGAATATGATGTGGCCGCGAAAAGTTCATAAGGACCTCACGTTTTATTAGCTTTGGGTTCTCGCGACGGGGTGCGTGGAGAGAAAGGCACAAGGACAGGATTACGAGGCATCGGATGATTCTCGAACAAATTCCGCATGACTTGATTCCAAGATTCATGGAACAAGCTTGAAAGTGGCAGCATCTTTGATGGCGGAGAGCTTCCCGCGATCCGGCGCGGCTCCTCTTGCTTGGTCGGGCTTGCCGCCGCCTTTGCCGCCGGCCAGGGCGGCGAGGTCGCGGAGGAGGTCGCCGGCTTTGAGGCCTGCTGCTAGAGCGTCCGGGCCGCAGTGGGTGGCGAGGTGTAGTTTCTCGCCGTCGTCCACGATGAGCAGGGCGGGGCCGGCGAATTGCTTTTTCTTTAGGCCGTTCTGCAACTCTTGGAGCAGCGAGGCGTCGGACTCGAAGGAGACGATGATGGGTTTTCCTAACGCGATGAGTTCGGCGAGCGACTCGTCGGCGAGAGAGGCGGCTTGGGCGGACTGAATTTTTTTGATGCGCTTCTCGGCTTCGATGGCGGCGGCTTGCGTTTCCTCAAGCGTGCGCTGGCCGTGGGCGAAGGTGGCGTTGATCTGGGAAATGTCTGCGCGTTCGGCGAGCATGGCACCCATGATGTGCGGGAAGTCGTTCACGGTGACAGCTTCCTCACCCAGAGTTGTTAGCTTTTCGTTGGCAGCGTGAAGTTTGGCGCGGGCAGCTTTGAGCTCGTGGTCCCATTTCTCGACGGACTCGTTCAGATAGGCCCAGGCGGCTTCACCGCAGACGGCTTCGATGCGGCGGACGCCGGAGGCGATGGCACCCTCGGATTTGATTTTAAAAAGACCGATCTCGCCGGTGTGGGGGACGTGGGTGCCGCCGCAGAGTTCCTGCGAGTAGCCGTTGAGTTGGTTAGGCTGGCCGCCGATCTGGACGACGCGGACCACGTCGCCGTATTTGTCGCCGAAGAATTGCATGATGTCGGCGCGGCCCTTGATGTCGGCGTGTTTGACTTCGGTCCAGGAAACGGAGTCGTTCGCCTTGATAGAGGCGTTGACCTTTTCCTCCATCGCGGCGAGTTGCTCGGGGGTGACGGCGGCGCTGTTGAAATCGAAGCGCAGGCGGTTTTCATCGACCGAGGAACCTTGCTGCGCGGCGTCTGCGGAGACGACTTCGTGCAGCGCCCAGTGGAGCAGGTGGGTGGCGGTGTGGTGGGCTTCGATCGGGCGGCGGCGGGCGGTATCGAGCTTGAGCGTGACTTTGTCGCCGATGTTGATTTGAGATTTAAGATCTGAAATTTGAGATTGCGGGATGATGTGGGCGCGGGCTTTGCCAATCTGTTGGGTGCCGGTGATTTCGATTTGGTTGTCGTCCGTGTCCATCACGCCGGTGTCGCCGGCTTGGCCGCCCATTTCGGCGTAGAAGACGGTCTTGTCAGTGATGACGAAAAGCGCGTCTTCCTGCGGGTGGATTTCGAGGATGGTGGCTTCGACGGTGTCATTTTCGAAGCCGGTGAACTCGGTGACGGCTTCGGTGGAGATGTCGAGGGCGCGGACGATGGTGGATTTTTGCGCGGACCGCGAAAGCTCGCGTGCCTGCTCCATCAGCTCCTCACAGCGCGGCATGTCCAATGTGAGGCCGCGTTCGGCGCATAGGAGTTCGGTGAGGTCGATAGGAAAGCCGAAGGTGTCGTATAGTTCGAAGGCGACGTCTCCCGGAAAAGGGGAGCACACGCGCCCTCGCGTGTGGTCGGAGACGCCCTCGTCTCCGACAGGGCCCGGAGATTCACAAAACTCGCGACACCAAGACCAACCGTAATCCCTCGCATGCGTCACCAGTCCATCGGCCACCGGATTTCCAATAACATAGTCGTATTTCTCGATGAGATCCGATTCGCTGCGGATTAGGCGGTCAAACGACTCCTGCTCCCAAAGGTGTTTGATGTTATCGTTCTGCAGAACCTTTCTTCTCTCTTTGAGAATCTGGTGGGAAGTGACGGATTTGATCGGCTGGAGAATTTCGGTGAGCGTATAGAATGTTGGGTTGGAGTCTGGATCGTAGGATTTCACCTGTGGCTCGATGAGTAAATGAACGTGGTCCGGCATGACGCAGGCGGCGAAGAGATGGATTTGCTTTAGCTTGCGTGAGTGAAGAATGGAATCGAGGACGATGGATCGCTCGGCCTCGCTAAGGACATCTCGATCTCTGGTGGTGAAGGTGACCATATACTTTCCCCATGGGCGCTCGAAATGAGGAAGGTTGCGACGGGTGTAGGTGGGTTCGGAGGGTTTGGGTGAATTTGAGCCAATCTGAGGCGAGGGCGCCTCAGATGACACGCGAGGGCGCGTGTGCTCCCCGATCGCTTCTTCGAAGCGTTTGAGACCGCGGTCGAGGGTTTGGTTGAAGCTTGCTTCTTCTTGTTCAAGCGTCTGCCGGACAACGTCCTGACGATTCTTCAACTCAGGGAAAACAGCGCCCATTTCATTAACGAGCGTTTCCACGAGTGCGCCGAAGAACGGCTTTTCTCCGGAGAAGCCCAGCTGGCGGCCGTATCTAACTGCGCGGCGGAGGATGCGGCGCAGAACGTAGTTGCGGCCGTTGTTGCCGGGCATAATGCCGTCGGCGATGGAGAATGATAGAGTCCGCAAGTGATCGGCGATGACGCGGAAGGCGATGGCGGTTTTCATTTCCTCGGTGAAGAGGGAACGGTCGGCACCGAGTTCCGGATAGATATCGAAGTAGGTTTTTCCGCTCAGTGCTTCGAGCTTGCGGAAGATGGGCTGGAAAACGTCGGTAGCGTAGTTGCTGGGCTTTTTCGAGAAGTCGGTGAAGCCTGCTGTGTTCTGGATGATCGAGCAGGCGCGCTCGAAGCCCATGCCAGTATCGACGTGTTTGGCGGGGAGCTCGCGGAAGGTGCCGTCGGCCTCGGCGTTGTATTGGATGAAGACGAGGTTCCAGATCTCGATGCAGAGGTCGGAGTCGTTGTTGACGAGGTTACGGCCGGTGACGGGGTTGCCTTCGGGTGTTAGGTCGACGTGGAGTTCGGAGCAAGGGCCGCAGGGGCCGGTTTCGCCCATCATCCAGAAGTTGTCCTTCACATTGCCGTGGACGATCTGCACGGCGGGGTCACAGCCTTTGGAAACGAAGAGGGCGGCCCAGATGTCGTAGGCTTCCTGGTCGAAGTTTCCGGGATCGCCTTCTTTCGGGGCATAGACGGAGGCGTAGAGGCGGTGGGCGGGAAGGCCCCAGCGTTCGACGACAAGCTCCCATGCCCATTGGATGGCTTCCTTTTTGAAATAGTTGCCGAACGACCAGTTTCCTAACATTTCGAAGAATGTGTGGTGATAGGTGTCGTAGCCGACGTCCTCGAGGTCGTTGTGTTTGCCGCCGGCGCGGATGCATTTCTGGGTGTCGGCGGCGCGCGGTGGCGAGTAAGGGGCTTTTTCGACGCCGAGGAAATACGGGACGAAGGGGTTCATCCCGGCATTGGTGAACAGCAAGCCGGGCGACTGCGGGAGCAGCGAGGCGCTGGGGACGATGGTATGCTGTTTTTCCTGGAAGAAATCGAGGAAGGATTGGCGGATCTCGGCGGAAGTCATGGCGTGATGTTAGAAAGGGAAGGGGCGAGACGCCCTTGGCACGGTCTGGAGCGAGACGCTCCAGCCACTTAGGGCGGGGGAACTGACGATGGCGGAGGGGCGGGGGCGGTGTAAAGCCTTGCGGATGGTCAGTTTGCGAAAGCGCCGTCCGTGATCGCCACGGTTTTTTAAGTTGCGCTCACTAGGCAGGAAATCAACCCGCAGCCGATGACCACCGATGAATGTTGGAAGCTGGAGCGCGACGCGTTTTTAGCCATTTGCTGCGCCAGAGGAAGCTCGAGAGTGCCGGAGCATCGAGCGGAAGGTTAGATTGATTCGCGGAGTTTTGATTTTCATGGATTTCGGGACGCAGTGGAGCCAGTGGCTTTGGGTGCTGTCCTTCATGACGAGCAGGCTGCCGCTCTCCAACAGCACGGAAATTTTTTCCTCCCCGCGCTGGTGTTTGAGGCGGAATTCCCGTTCCGCGCCGAAACTGACGGAGGCGATGGTGGTGTCCTTGCCGAGCGATTTCTCATCGTCGCTGTGCCAAGCCATGCCCTCGTTGCCGTTGTGATAGAGATTGAGCAGGCAGGAATTGAAGGTGGTGGCTGTGAGTTTCTCGACGAGCGACTTGAGCGCGGCGAGTTCC
Organism: Akkermansiaceae bacterium; assembly: GCA_043716765.1. Classification (GTDB taxonomy): domain Bacteria; phylum Verrucomicrobiota; class Verrucomicrobiia; order Verrucomicrobiales; family Akkermansiaceae; genus Luteolibacter. The sequence continues at coordinate 5,478 of JAYSYA010000059.1, read as the reverse complement.
GGAGTCCAAGCGAGGGCGTGTTTGGTGGTGCCGGAGTAGGTGTAAGAGAATTTCGAATCGCCATACCAAGCGACTTTGCGGGCGGTGACGATGTGCTTGCCGAAAATAACAGCCTCGTCGTTTTTCCACGGGATTTCGCGGAGCAGCGTCTCGTAGTAGCACCGGGTGTCCGCCGGGCTGAGGATCGGTCCGTGGTAATGCACCGTGCCGTCGCGGGGCAGTAGATTGGCGGCGGGGTCGTGGCCGAAGAGGTCCATGCGCTAGTTTGCCGAGGCTTCGCGGCCGAGCAACAGGCGTTTGCGCTCCACGCCCCAGCGGTAGCCGGAGAGATTTCCGTCGCTGCGGACGACGCGGTGGCACGGAACGGCGACGGCGATGGCATTCGCGGCGCAGGCCCCGGCGACGGCGCGCACGGACTTGGGGCTGCCGATTTTCTCGGCGACTTGCGCGTAACTCAGCGTCGAGCCGGCGGGAATTTCGCGCAGCGCTTGCCAGACGCGTTGTTGAAATGCGGTGCCGCGGATGTCGAGCGGGAGACCGAGCCTTAGCATTGGTGTCCCGACCCAAGCGATGATTTGCGCGAGGTCGGCATTGCCGACGGTTAGCCGGGCTGTGGGAAATCTGCGCTGCAATTCCGGGATTAGCAGCTCCGGGTCATCGCCCAACAGAATGCAGCAGACGCCCCTTGCCGAGGATGCGGCGAGCACAAGGCCGCCGAGGGTGGATTTTCCAACGGCGTAGCGGATCACTTCGGTCGGTGCGGTCATCGGCTTGGTTTTACACAGGCACCATCGGCAAACGAAGGACGAAACAAGCACCGCAATCGGAATCCACGCAGTCCAGTCCGCCGCCGAGCGATCTGGCGAGGCGGCGCGAAAGTGCAAGGCCGAGACCGACGCCGGGGCGGCTTTCCGCCGCTTCGCGGGCCGACTTGTGGAAGGCGCGGAAAATCCGGCCGCGCTCCGCGACGGGAATTCCCGGGCCGTGGTCGCGGACGGAAATTTTGACGTCGCGGCCGGCGGTTAGGGCGCGGATTTCCACTTGCGGCGGATCGCCCGCCGCAGCGTATTTCGCCGCGTTGTCGATGAGGTTGAAAAGGATGTGCTCGACGGCGGCGGAGTCCACGCGGACGCGCCGATCGCAGGCGGTGTCCATTTTCAGGGCCAACCCGGCGGTGGCGAGGCGGGCTTCGAGACGTTCGCGCATCGATTCCAACAGATCGCCAACGCTTGATTCGCGGATCACGGACCGGGCGCTGCCGCGCTCGATCTGGGAGAAGGAAAGCACGTTCTCGACGAGGTGGGAAAGTCGGTCCGCCTCGCGCGAGAGCACCCGCAGGTAGTCGCCGCGCTTCTCGGGCTTTACCGCGCCGCTTTCGAGCATGTCGGAGTAGAGCCGAAAGGTGGTTAGAGGCGTGCGCAACTCGTGGGTGACGGCGGAAACGAACGAAGCGCGGCGCTCGCTGAGGCGCATGACACCGAAAATCAAGAACGATGCCGCTGCGATGGCAACGACTGCGGCGGACCAGCCGGCGACAAGCGATAGCGTGACGGGCGCGGAGAAACTTCCCGCATAACCGGGCAGCGGGCCGGGATCGAGGCGGAGCGGGAACGAGGCCAGAACCAGTCCGTCATCGGTGGCGACCTCCGCGGGAACGAGCCGGGCGGCGGGAAGAAGATCGCGAGTCTCGGCAAGCAAGCGGGCCTGGAGGGCGGGAAGGTCGATCCATGCGCCGGAAATCGCACGGACGGGTCCGGAAACGGGTTTGAGCAGGAAAAGCCGGGCATTGATCCAAACTGGACGCGGAGGAATTTCGCTAGAGAACGGCGCGGCGGTGATTTGGGCCGGGACTTGAATCAGGCTGTTACTGCTATAGACGTTGTCGATGGCTTGGCTGCGCTTTTGGAGCTCCACGTTGCTGGCCCATTTCTGTGAAACCTCGCTGCCGCGTGACTGGTTTTTCGCCTCTCCGGGAGTCGCGGCTTTCCACGGTTCCAGCCCGGCATTGTGCAGCGTGGTGAAAATTTTCAGAAAGTCCGCCGTCGCGAGGATGGGGCGAAGTTCATCTGATAGGTTTTGCCGGCCGCTTTCCTGCCAATGAAAGCGAGTGCGCACTTCTGTCAGATTCCGGATGTTGGTCTCCTCAACGATGAGGGCAGCGCCGAGGGTGTCCATTCGCCAGAGGGCGAGGCGCATTTTCTCCTGGAGATCGGCGCGGGCTTCGGCGGCGGCGCGGTCGCGTTCCGAGGCGAGCGCGCCGCGGGTCTGCCACGTCATGGCGGCGAGAATGGTGGCCGCGCACACCACCAGCGCGGCCCAGATCAGCAAGCTGCGCGAGGTTTTCATGCGGTCCAGCGGTAGCCTTTGCCGCGCATGGTTGCTAGAATGGTTTGGTCCTTGTCGCCGAGTTTCGCGCGGAGGTGCATGTCGATGGTGCGGGTCTCGGTGCGGTCGGGATCGAGGTTCCAGAGGTTGCGGAGGATTTCCTCGCGGCTGACGACGCGGCCTTGGGAATCTAGCAAATAGCGGAGCAGCTCGCTCTCGCGCTCGGACAATTCCTCGCGGCGGCCGTCGTTGAAAATCACGATTCGCTCTTTGAAATCGACGCTGCCGCCGGGGAACGAACGGTGGTCGGCGGGTGCGGCGCGCTCGCAGGTGCGACGTAGCACGGCGTCCACGCGGGCGAGAAGCTCCTTCATGCTGAATGGCTTCACCACGTAATCGTCCGCGCCGTTGACGAGGCCGCGGACGCGGTCGTTCTCCTCGCCGCGGGCGGATAGAATGATGACGGCCTGGCCGGGGCGTTTGCGTTTCAAGGCTTGGAGGATGTCGAATCCCGAGGGGCCGGGCATCACGAGATCCAGCAGGAGCAGCCGGTAGTTCGCCTTCAGCGCGAGCTCCATCCCGGCATGGCCGTCCGCCGCCTCCAAGGTCTGATAGCCGGCGTATTCCAGCACATCGACGATCCCGCGGCGGACGGCGGGATCGTCTTCGACGACGAGGATGGTGGTTTCTGACACGCTTTTGAAATGATAGGAAAACGATTAACGGGATGGCAACACTGCGGTTCCTTCAAATGGAATGCGGGTGGTTTTCACGTCGAGCAGCGGCCCGAGTTCGTAAACGTTTTTGTAACCGTAGGCGTGGAGGTTGATGAAGGTCTGGATGTTGAGCGCGACCACGACACTTTTCGAAGCAAAATTCACGGGTTCGTTTTTGAAGTTGTTGTTGCAGTAAATGAGGATGCGGGTGGTTTTGTCCGGGATGAGTTTTTGCAGCGCCTCCGCAGTGAAGTCGGTCAGCGCGAGGTGAAGCGCTCCTTTGGCGTGGATCGCGTCGAACTTGTCCTGGCTGCGGGCGTCGAGAATGACGGTGCCGGGCTCGCCCGCCATTTTGAGGAAATCCTCCTCGCTCACGCGGTTTTTCGCGCGGACCGGCTCAAGCTCTTGAGTGAGTTTTCTGAATCCGGCGTATTGGATCGCCACGTTTTGGAGGTCCTCCGCGATGAGTGGAAGGGCGGATAGAAGTCCGAGAATGAGGATGTGTTTGGTTTTCATGACGCCTCCTTGATAGCCGCATTCCGGGAGGGCGTCCGTAAAGGCTCGGTAAATTTTTCATGCGAAGGCAACCGTTGCCGGGGGAGAATTTCTCGTTTATATCCCAAGCAGAAATGAATTCACCCGCATCCCTGCGCTACTGCCCGGACCTGCTGCATTATTCCCGCCGGATGACCCGTGGGGTGATGGTGGGAAATGTCGGCGTCGGCGGCGACAACCCGATCCGCGTGCAGTCGATGATCACTTCTGACACCCGCGACACGGCGGCTTGCGTCGCGGAGGTGCTGGGCTTGGCGGAGGCCGGTTGCGAAATCGTGCGGATCACCGCGCAGACGAAAATTTACGCCGCGAACTTGGAAAATATCGCCCGCGAGGTCCGCGCGGCGGGTTGCCAGGTGCCGCTGGTGGCGGACATCCATTTCAAGCCCGACGCTGCGATGGAAGCTGCCAAGTGGGTGGAAAAAGTCCGGATCAATCCCGGGAATTTCGTGGATAAGAAGAAGTTCGAGATTCGCGAGTACAGCGATTCGCAATACGCCGAGGAGCTCGAGCGCATCCGCGACGAGTTCACGCCGCTGGTGCTGTTATGCAAAGACCTTGGCCGGGCGATGCGGATCGGCACGAACCACGGTTCTCTATCCGACCGAATCATGAACCGCTACGGCGACACGCCGCTCGGGATGTGCGAGAGCGCGCTGGAATTCGCCCGTTTGGCGCGGGAGAACGACTATCATAATTTCGTTTTCTCAATGAAGGCGAGCAATCCGAAGGTGATGATCGAGGCCTACCGCCTGCTCGTCGCCCGACTCGACGCAGAAGGCCCGGACTGGAACTATCCGATCCACCTCGGCGTGACCGAGGCAGGCGATGGCGAGGACGGCCGCATCAAGAGCGCCATCGGCATCGGTTCGTTGTTAGCCGACGGCATTGGCGACACCATCCGCGTCTCGTTGACGGAAGATGCCATCTACGAAATCCCCGTCGCTCAAGCGCTGGCAGCCCCCTTCAACGAGCGCAGCAAAGTTGATAGTGGCTGGGGCGTCTCGCCCCAGACCGTGCAAGGAGCGTCTCGCTCCGAGTTCGAGCTCGCGGCCAGCAAGATCCGCCCCGACTGGGATCAACTCCGCAAGGAAACTTCCACCCATCTCCCCCACTGGCGCATCCTTGGTGCGACCTACGCAGTTACCTTCCGCCTGATCGATTCCATCCCCGCATCGGCATGGGAAAATTACCGCCAGCGAAAGGAAATCCTCGCCACGCAGTTGGATCAAACGCTTTCAAAAGGTGGATCCCGCAACTCGCTGGCTGCCGTGATGGCCATCCGCGCGGAGATGGCGGCTCTCCAAGACGATGTGATCGAACCCGCGCTGAACGAGTCTCACGGCGAGTGCTGGTTGAAGCGCCCTGAAATCGCCGGCCTGGTGCTGGATGCAGTCAAGCACTTCGACGGGGAGCGCTACACGCTTCATGTCTGGTCGGTCATGCCGAACCATGTGCACGTGGTTTTCCAACCTCATGAAGGGCAAAAACTAGAAAAGATCCTTCATTCGTGGAAATCATTCAGCGCGAAGAAAGCGAATGAGCTGCTTGGGAGGACAGGCGGATTCTGGCAGGAGGAATACTACGATCACGTCGTCCGGGATGGGGAGGATTTCCAGAACCAGGTGAGGTATGTTTTGGAAAATCCTTTGAAGGGGAATGCTTCCGGGGAGTGGACCGGGTCGCGATACGGGGGCACTTGGGAAGAGGTGCTTGGAGCGAGACGCTCCAAGCACGGTCTGGAGCGAGACGCTCCAGCCACCTTGCTCACGCCTTCCTACGATCCGTTCAGCTATGAAAAACGCGCGAGTTCGGTGCTCACCCTCATGGGCCACGAGCTCGGCGGGGAGAAGACGGTGCGCGTCTTTACGACTCAAGAACG
>JAYSYA010000058.1:0-5679 GCA_043716765.1 Akkermansiaceae bacterium | reverse complement strand
CGCCGTTGAGGCCGACGGATTTCTTGAACGCCTCGCTGTCATACTTCGCGCCGGTGTTGATCTGCGCGGCGCAGTCGAAAAGTTTTCCTAGCGGAATTCCCCGTCCGAAGTCGCGCACTTCCACCCGGCCTTGCTCGTCGATTTCGACTTTCACTTCCTTGCCATAGCCCATGATGTGCTCGTCGATGGAGTTATCCACCGCTTCCTTGAGCAGAATGTAGAGGCCGTCGTCCGGTAAGGAGCCGTCGCCGAGCTTGCCGATATACATGCCGGGGCGCATTCGGATGTGTTCGCGCCAGTCGAGTGATTTGATGTCGTCTTCGGTGTAGTCAGCAGCCATGGGGAAATTTGTTTCGGAGTTCCTAGACGGTTGGCGAGATCGGCGCAAGGGCGGCGATGAGGAGGAAATCAATCGCGATGACATCCTCACGGGTTTCCTTTGGGTAGGCAAATTCCCGTTGCCAGCGGCAGGGACTTCTCCCAGCTTGCGCCCTGAAAGCTTGCGGGTTGGACTTACAACATTCTCGGACCCGACCCCGCCGCAGGACTTATGGTCGAACGCGTGCTGTCCGTGGACAATGCCCGCCGTGCTCGCGACGAGGGTCATGCGCCTTCCCGATTACCCCATGCCCTCGAAGCTGGTGCTCGTCTGCATCGGCGTATTCCTCGGTATTCTCGCCATGCGCTTTGCGGCCCAAGGCTTCGTCAAGCTCATGCAGCGCTATCATTTCCTGGAAACTTGCGCGTTCATTGTCATCGCCGTGCTCGGCGTGAAACTCGTTCTCAGCGTGCCTCGTCATTTCCTCGCGAAAGGCCACGAATTCCACGGCTACCTCGCCTCCAAGTCCCAAGCACTGTCGGCGGCGGGGGACGCCATCCACGATTTCCTCGCCAGCCACTACTTAGACATGGGGACATCGTTCCTAACACTGTTGATCTTTATCGTCCCGGTCGTGCTGCACCGGATCAAAATCGGAAGTTCGGCCGCCTGGGCAATCGCCTTCAGCGGATCAGGAAATAAAACGCGACCGCGAAAAATCCGAACCAGACGGAAGAGACTTGTGTCACGTTCAGCGCCCGCGCGCCCGACGACTCGGCCGGATCATCCGGGTGATAGCCGAACAGCTGGTCGTATTTCAGCAACATCCAAATCCCGAGCGCGGACCAGCCGATGAGGAAAATCGCGAGGGAAATCTTAATGAAGATGATCATGTGAAATTGCCGCCTGCGTGAAGATAGGCGGAGCTTAGAGCCGCCCAGTCACGAGCTACAACCGATTTTCTTGCCCTGAAGCGTGAAGAGCAGCGCTTCCCGCTGGCTGTTTTCTTCGATTCCGCACTCGCCACTCCGCGCTTTGCGGATTTTCATCCCGCGGTGATTGCGACACAGCCTTTCAATGTCCTTCCCCGGCCGGCGCTCGCGGGGGAATTCGTGCCGGCGGATTATTTCCGGGAACTCCGGCGGGCAGAGATCTGCCGGGGCGACCGGCCGCTGGAAATCGATCTAGGCTGCGGCGACGGCTCGTTTCTAATGGAAATGGCCCGCGAGTTCCCGGAGCGGGATTTCCTAGGTGTCGAGCGCTTGCTAGGGCGGGTGCGGAAGGTTTGTAAAAAGCTCACGCGGCGGGGCTTGGAGAACACGCGGGTGTTGCGACTGGACAGCCGCTACGTGGTCGAGTGGCTACTGCCCGAGGCGCAGGTTTCGCGGCTTCACTTGCTGTGCCCCGATCCATGGCCGAAGCTGCGCCATAACCGGCGGCGGTTAGTGCAAGCGGAGTTTTTGAAAGCCGTGCGGCGGGCGCTGGTGCCGGGCGGGGAGTTTCTTTTCATGACCGACCACGAGGAATACTTCCAGTGGGCGGAGGAAAAAATCGGCAACTTCGGGAAGTTCGAGCTGCTGGAGTGGACGGAGGACTCGTTCTCCTATCCCAAAACGGATTTCCAACAACAATGGGAAAGCGAGGGGAAATCGATGTTCCGGATGCGCTGCCGCAAGCCGCTCACCGAGGCTTGAGGATCACCACGGATTGATCCGCGAAGCCTTCCAACCTGAGATTTCCTGACTCGTCCACCCGCACGGTGACGCCGCCCGCTTCGCCTTGGTGGATGACTTCGATCCCCCGAGACCTCCAGTATTTCACAGTTTGCGGATCCAACTGTTCGGAGACTGGGAAGGCCGAATGCGAAGCGATGATGGCTTGCGGGTTGACGGCGTCGAGGAACGCATCGCTCAGAGAAACGTCGCGACGGTGGCGGCCAGCGATGATGACATCGGCCGAGACGTCCTTGCGGGCATCGAGCAACTCCGACTCGGTTAGCATTCCGGCATCGCTTGTCAGGAGCAGTTTCCAGCCGCACCAGTGGAGGCGGAAAATCGCGACCCGGTCGTCGGCGGGGGCGTTTTGGGACGATGGATCGGGAGTGTGGAGGATTTCCAAACGCGCGCCGATCGGCATGGCTAGGTCCCGCAAACCCGCAGCCTGGATCGTCGTGATTCCCGCGAGCGGCGCGTCCGTAGACCATGCGCGGAAGGCCGGGCTGCGCGATTGCGCTACCGGCAAAAGCACCTGCCGGATGGGCAAAGTCCCCCACACCTCCGCGCCGCCGCCGAGGTGGCCGCCATCCGGGTGGCTTAAAACCACCGCATCCGGCATGACGCCGAGCCGCCGCAATGAAGGCCCGACCCGGCGCTTGAAGCTGTAGCGATCCGCGCAATCCAACAGCACCGCGCCGCTCTCCCCACCGGAAAAACACGCAGCACCCGCCCCGTGCTCGAGATCGTAAACGAGCAAAAACGGCCGGCTTTCGTGCGCCAGTTGGAAGTGCCCGCCCGGGATCGCTGCAAAGCTTTCCGCCGTTAGGACGCAGGCTTTCGCCACATAGCCGTTCGCTTGATTGACCCACCGTGCGACCGGTGGAACCACCGGATAGAACGCGGCCGCGACCAGCGCGGCGCTGAGCAAAACGAAAACCAGCGGCACCAAAATCACCCCGGCAAAAACCGAAACCGGTGTCACCAGTCCGAAGTGAAACGCAGTGAGCGGCGTGGAGCCGAGTCCCGCCACCAACGAGACGCCGAGCGACTGCGCGACGTTTCTGCGGAACCCGAGCCACGCCTTTTGGCGCCGCGTCGTCATCGCCAGCGGCAGATAGAGCTCCGGCTTTGCAATCCATGAAAACAGCCGCGTCCCCCACCCCGCACCGACCGCGATGACCGCCACCACGCCGTAGGAAAGCTGCACGCCCGGCTGGAATAACAGACGCCCGTCCCACAGCATCGCAACTAACAAAACCGCGCCGAGCGCGTTCAACAAATCCGGGCGCCTACGGGAAACAAAGGCCCCAAGAAACACCGCAGCCATCCACGCCGAGCGCATCGCGGGCGGGCTGTTTCCAGTGAGCCAAGAGTAGCCGAAAATCAGCGGCAGCAAGGCCAGCACCGCCCAGCGCCGAGGCACTCCCGCCAGCCGCAGCAGTAGCCAGCCGATGCTGCCGACCATCGCCACGTGCAGCCCGCTCACCGAGAACGCGTGCAAAGTCCCGCTGTTGCGAAATGCCGCCACCAGCTCGTCCGCGTCCGGCGGTTGCTCGCCGATGACTACCGCGCGGATCACCACCGCTTCCTGCGAATCTTCCGCTAGACCAGCGGTCACCGCCGCGCGGAACCCCCGCCGCAGCGCCGCTCCGCGCGCCGCCCACCCATGAGTCACCACTTCGCCCCGCACCCAGCCCGCCTGAAAAACCGCCGCCACGCCCTGTCCCCGCAGCCAAGCCGCCTGGTCGAATTCGCCAGGATTCCGCCGCTCTGGCAGCGGCCCAAAATTCCCGCGCGCCTTCACCCGGGAGCCAGCGACCGGCAGTTCACCCCGGCCCTCCCACCAGACCTTGGTTCCGGCTTGCTGCCCAGTTAGCAATACCGCCGGTGCCGACCAGAAATTCTCGCTGCCCCTGCCATCCTTGAGCAAGCGGCCCCGGATTTCCCCGCCGCCCGATTCCAACAGCTTGCGCTCGTCGGATTTCCTCGCCTCCGTCCGCCAAGTAAAAACCCCGACCGCCAGCCAGCCGCAACACGCCCAGGCCAAGCCCGTCCGCCAGCTCTTCAAACCAGCGCCCGCCAGACCCAGCGCCGCAGCGGCAGCGAGACCCGCCGGGAGACTCCTCTCAGCTAACAACACGCTTCCGGCAGCGACGAGCGCCGCCGCGAACAAAGGATGCCGTCCGCAGAACGCCCCCGCCCGGCCGCAGATGCTGAGCTTGATTGGGCGCATGGTGCTGGTCCCGTGGGGGAAGGAAAACGCAGCGACCGCGCCCGATCACATTTGCCCTCCGTACTGCGCTTCTTGAGCCGCTAACGCCGCAGCCTCGTCGGCCACCGACCATTCGTGCAGCTTGTGGGTGGCGTTCGCCGAGTGGCGAGTGCCGGGAAATTGCGCAACCACTTGATTCAAGATCGACACGGCGGTCGCACGGTCGCCCTCGACCTCATCGTAAAGTTCCGCCAGACGGAGAAGAAAATAGGCAGCGTCGTTAAGCTCCCATTCCTGGCTCTCCAGGGCGTGACGGATGGTTAGAATCGCCGCCGTTGCATCGCCGAGGTGGGTCTTCTGGATCTTGGCGATTTCCACCCAAGGCAGACGGTTGAGCGGATCCGCGGCAGCCGCCAGCTTGAAGGCCTCGATGGCACCTTCATAATCTCCCTGCGCCATCAGCGAGCGGGCGTCGTGCATGACGTCTTTCTCTACTTTTTCCCCGCTGTCGTAAACCGCGTGGGTGACCCGCTGGGCGAAGAACGGCAGCAGATGGACCACCACAAAAATCCCAACCAGACCGGCGCTCAAAAACGTTAGCAAGATGCCGTTGAAGGTTTTTTCACCCTCCATCGACTGGAGGTCGGTTTTCAATTTCGCGATTTGCTCCTCGTCGGTGCCGGTCTCATCCAACTGAGTAATTTGAGCCTCCACCTTGGACATCGCCTTCCCGGTCTTGGAATACAACATCCAACTTCCGGCCACGAGGACCGCGAGCACCCCATACATGATCCATTTCGTCATTCCCGAGATTGACCACCGCGGCAGCTCACTGAAAGCAAATTCTAATGAATCTTACTGCCGCCGTGCGTTGCGTCCCTCGTCGATCAATTTCCAGAAATGCTTCGAGTTCGCCATTGCCTCGTCCTCGGCCAGCGGCAGCTTCGAGCGAAACATGAAATCCGAAAATGTCCCCTTGTGCAGCACCCGGTGGACGATCACCGCACCCTCCTTCACCTCGAAATAGAACCGGTAATCTTTCGCCCGGAAGCGATACAGGATCACTCCGTCGCGGTCGATCTTGCCGAAACGCTCGCCGTTCAGGTTCGTTAAATCCTCCTTGCCAACCTTGAATTCTTCCAACAGTTCGAGCTGTTCGAGAGTGCCGAGGGCGGAAAGCTCGGCGGCGCTGATTTCGTTGAAAACAATTTGAAACACCCGGCAAAGTTAACGACCCGCAGACGCTTTGCCAGTGCCAAGTGCATGAGTGTGCATCTGGCCGATTGGGGCCGCCGCCCCAAACCCCGCCGAGCTGAGGCAGCTCGACCCCGTTTGTTTCCCGCTAAATCCCCAAGGGGACTTCTCCCCTCCCGTCCCCCAGGGGAGCGGGGGGAGATCGTTTCAAGACCCCGATTCCACCCGCTAGGCATGGG
>JAYSYA010000057.1:0-17107 GCA_043716765.1 Akkermansiaceae bacterium | reverse complement strand
AAAAAGCGGGGCCGTCAACCGGAAGCGCAGGCGGATCGCCCGCACGAGGTAGCCGATGATTAGAATGCCTTTGCGCAGCGAACTCTCGCCGATGTCCTCGAGGGATTCGGAAAACCGGGCGTTGACGTGATGAACCTCGAAGGTTGCCGGCTGGGCGCGGAGGGTTTGCAGTGCCAGCGCAACCATGCGGCTCTGCCCGTGTTCGGGCGGTGGAACCTGCGCAAAGATGACAATCGGGATTGGGGAGATGGATCGCACGAGTGGGTTAACGGGTTTTCCAAACCCAAAATCCGGTGAAGGCGGCGTCTAATTCAAAGAAATTCCGACGGAATTCCTTTTGATAGTCGCTCTTCCCGTAGCGGATTTCCGGGCGGTTGATGACGACGACGTCGGCAAACATCAGGCCGGTGGGCGGACTCGATTCGAGCACCTGGATGGCGTTGACGAGCGGCCAGCCACCCTTGCGGTAGGCGTAGTAGCGGGGGGTGTTCATGTCCGCCTGCCACCAGACGTTGCGGCCTTGTTGAAGGGATTCCAGCGCGATCTCCGTGGCGCGCCGGTAGTCGTCACGGGCATGGCGTTCGAGAAGCCGGAGGCTGATGGATGAGGCCAGCATGAAAAGCATACCGAAGACTCCGAGCGCAACCGGCAACTTCGCTTTTGTTCCTGCGGAAAGCGCGGCGGCGATGGGCAGCAACAAGGCCGGGATCGCTGGGCTGAGATGGCGGCCAAGGACTTGGAAATTTTGCGTGATCCCGACGATGGTGAGAATCGTCACAGGCACCAGCACCGCGCAAGTGACTGCGGCGGCGCAGCGGGAAGGGACCTTTCGCATCCATGATCGCACGCCGTATGTCCATGCCCCGGCGATGCATAAAAAGGCGGGAACAAGAATTCCCAGATGCGCGACGACCGCCAGCGGGCTTACGCGCAATTCATTCTTCGAGGGACCCAGGCCCAATAGGCCCATCATCTCGTAGCCGCCGAAAAACACGCTCATCACGCTGCTGCCGTTCGTGCCGGTGGCTCTGTATCCCTTGAGCAGCGTGAAGGCGTAGTAAGCGCCGAGTATCAGGCCGCTGGCGATCCAAGGCATCGCTTTGATCCAGCAGCCCCGGCGGCCCAGCCAGTCGGGGCGAATCATCAGAACCCCCAGCCATAGACCGCCCGCCCAGATCACGGCGGTCAGGCTGCTGCATGCGAGCAGCAGTGCTGCGGCACCCGCCGCATGCAGGCCGCTGAAATCCTGTCGCTCGCGGTTGGCGATCACCTTCGCCAGCGCTGCGGCGGCGAGTGCTCCACCGGCGATTTGCATCGTGTAAGGGCGCAGTTCGCCAGTGTAATAAAGCACGAAGGGGCTGATAAGGCAAACCAGTGGCCAGAAACGGACCCGCCGCAAGGCTAGTACGGCGAGGATCAGCCACGGCAGGTTGATGGTTCGCAGGGCGAACTCGCTCAAGGCACCGAGTTGGACCCAACCCCATATCAGAAACATGTAAACCGGCATCTGCACGTCCGATCCACCGATGCGCAAGGTCATGGCCCACCAGTCCTTGAAGTTGGGGATCAGGGCTTTGAACGCTCCGCTGCCTTCGTCCATCCACAGGCTCTGGGTGGTAATGGCCGCAAGGCCGACAAGGATTGAAACGCAAATGAGAAGCAGGGTGCGGACGAGATCGCGGCTGAATGGCTGGGGTTTCGACATAGAGTGAAGATGGTTGAACCGCGAAATGCGCGAAACGGCGCGAAAGGAATTCAAAGAGTGGAAGATGACCTGCTTGGGAATCAGGCTGAAATCGCTAACTTTTAGATTTTGGGTAGCCTGGAAGTTTCGCGGAATTTCGCGTGATTCGCGCTTCGAAAATTCTTAGCGGTTCATCGCCTTCAGTTGCCTGAAGAGCTCCACCGCCTTCACCGCGAATTTTGCAAAGGGCACCGAAGCCTCGCCTCCGTGCCGCGGAGGAAAGCCGATGTCGATGTGGCCGTGACGGATGGCGGGATTCCGTTGCAAGCATACCGCCAGCGCGATATTGGCGAGGTTGAGGTTGGATGGAATCGAGCGGATGGCGGCGGCGCAAGGGGACGTGTGCATCAAGCGATAGGGCACGTTCGCATCCACGCAGACCACTTTTGCCAGCACCCGGAGCGCGTGCCGCAGGACCATGCTCGCCACCACCCTGCGGAATCCATCCTGCCGGGTCCGCTTGCCATAAATCACGTCGAAATCATTTCTTCGCTCCCAGAATTCCTTGAAGTAACGGGGATCGGATTGGCCGTCGGAGTCGATCTGAAAGACGAACGGGATGCCTCGTTCGAGAGCGATGCGATAACCCTCGATGCAGGTTTGGCCGTGGCCGCGGTTCTCACGGCTGATCCAATCTAACTGCGGTCCGAGTTGTGTGTGCAGGGATTTGAGGATTGCCGGAGTGGCGTCGGTCGAGCCATCGTCGATCGCTAGCAGCGTGAACCTGGGAGCCACCCGGTTCAGTTCCGGGAACCACTGGCGGATGACTTTTTCCAATGAAGCTTGCTCGTTGAAAACCGGCATCACAACCAAGAGCTGAGGTGGGGAAGGGGGATTCAAGAGGTTTTGGATGAAGTGAAACGCGGAGGCGGGGATGGCGCGGAAGGGCAAGGGAAGAGAAAAAACAGCCTCTGGCGGAAGGAGTCGAAACCGGCCGACCACGGCGGGTCAGCCCTGCCGATCAATGGAGCCTCCCATGTGCCATCAGCCGCTTCATCACCCGCCGGACTTGGTAGATTTTCCGCAGGGCTTTGAGCAACCCGGCGTTTTTCATCAACGCGGGCAGCTTCCTTTCATCGATGTGCTCGCGCTGGCACTTCCGGCCTTCATGGATCATGCGCTGCCAATGCTGTTGGGTGGTACTTTCCGCATACCAGCGGAAGCCCGCCAGCGCCTCGGGGATGTATCCAAAATGATAGCCGGAACGCATCAAGCGCAGGTAATACTCCCAGTCCATGCAGTTCCGGTAATTCACATCCAGCAAATGCCCCACTTCGATGATGTCCCTGCGGTAGAACGTGGCAGTGGACGGAATGCAGCAGCCGACAAACAGAAAATCCCATTCGTCCACCGGGGTGTCGTATTTCCTGCGGATGGGAGCCTTGTCCTCCTCCACATAGATGCAGTCCCCGTGTACGACATCGGCTTCCGGATGTTGGCGAATGAAGTCCGCCACTTTTTCCAACGCGCCGTGCAGGAGATAATCATCGCAGTTCAACCACATCACCCAGTCTCCGGTCGCTTTCAGGAATCCTTTGTTGATCCCGTCGCTCATTCCTCTATCGGGTTCGCTGGTCCATTTCAAATGCGGATAGCGCTTCAGCACATCCAGTGTCTCATCCGTCGATCCGGCGTCCGTCACGATGTGCTCGATCGTAAAACAAGGAGGGGCGAAATCCGATTCGCCCTGACCATGCCCTGCCAATGGACTGGTCTTCAAACCCCTCATTGTCCCCTCATGGGTATCGGCGGACGCCCGCTTTCGCTGCGCTTCGACGTGGCAGGTATTCCGCCGCTCCTTGGATGCGTCCACTTGTGCAAGGACGCTTTCCACACAGTCCGGCAGAAAACGCCCCTGGTTGAAGCTGGGGGTGATGATGGAGAATTTCATGAAAATGGTAGGTCCGGCGGAAGAATGGAACTCTCCTCAACGCGATAGCGTTTGTCCCACCACGCCCGCTCATTGCAACGTCATGCCGCTCTCGGATCTGCAAGGTGTGGATCTTGAAATACGAGTCCTGATCATCAGAGTTGGTTCCCGCCACGGCTTCGGCATCGTCCGGGGAACAGTCGCCATCCCGGCCCGCGTGCCGTTCACTCCTGCCTCGCCAATGCGAAGCCAACCATTAGATCTTATGGGCGACAATCAGGTAACTTCCATAGACCGATAAAAATGGCAGCCATTCACCGAAGTGACGAGTCGCCTTTCCTGAACCGATCAGCCTGATTTTTGAGAGTCCGTGCATCTTGAGGCGAAGTTTGAGGACTTCCGGGAAATGCTGGGTCAGGTGCGCAAACCCATAAACGGTGCCCCGTCGCTTCCGCATGTTGAGAGAATAAGGATTGGGCGTGGTCATCAGAAGCGTGCCGCCGATGGCAAGGATCCGCTGGAATTCGCAAAGGGTTGCATCCACATCAGAAGGGTAAAGGTGTTCGAGGAACTCACCCGCGACGATGGCGTCGCAACTCCGGTCATCCATTGGAATCTGGGTGGTGAGTCCTAGGATTCCCCGTGTATACGCCGCAGGGAGCATGGAGAGCCAGCCTGCCAATCACGGAACGGAAATGACACCGCATTGGGTGATGTCCACAGTGCCGTTGCCGGCCGGTATGAACCAGATGTTCACAGTGCTGCTGGACTGCACCTCGGTAATCGGGCCGATGAACAGTTGATCGAAAGGGGCAAGATCCAGCGGGTAGTTGTTGGTTGATCCAAACCCGGTGCTGACAACCATGCCGGAGCGATTGTTGATCTCGGATTGCACGTTGGACATGCCGATGGCGCGGATCGGGTCGATGCTCCGGATGCGCGCAACGAAACGCACCTTGGTTCCTGCAGCCACGGTTTGAAGGGAATTGAGATGCCAGAACATGGCGCCGGTCGTGCCATGAGAATCCTCGGTCTGTCCGCCCATCACGAAGCGCTGCCATGTGCCATCCGCGTCAGTCACCTTCGAACCCACCAGCGTGCCATTGATGCCAAAGCGATCTTCCCAACCTCCCGTTGCCCGGACGCCGGAACCGTGATTGATCGCGATGGAACCAGCCATGTAGGGATTGTGGGTCAGCCAGCGTGGACTTGTTTCCGCGGGAATGTCGAATGGCGTTGCCGAAACCCATGGGTCGAGCGCGGCGGCCACGGTGCGCCCCACGACCTGCGCGCCAAGATGGTTCAGGTGAAGGCCGTCCCGGTAGTAGTTGAAATCCACCGTGCCACCGGATTTCAACACGGTCGGATAGGGAACCCAAGTGACCGCACGCGATGCTGCGGCTTCCTGAAGAAGCGCGTTTGCCGCGTCCGCGCGTGCGGTTTGAATGTTCCCAAGGCCGCTGGTGGAGGCCGGCAGGATCGCGATGGCCACGATCCGCTTCACGCCGTGCGCCAGCATGTAGTCCCAATTCGCGACGCGCGCATTGGCGATTTCGGCAGGGGTCTGACCATAAATGTAAATGACGTTGTTTGCGCCGGACAACTCGACGACGAGTTTCGGATTCCTTCCTAGCAATTCGGCCATGGGATAGACGTTTCCAAAAAGCGCGCCGTGCGCGAGGTCGGCAATTTTGGCGCCCGAATGGCCGAAATCGAGGGGACTGGTGTGATTGTCCTGCCGTGCAAGATGCTCGAAACGGCCATTGAGAAAGGCTTGCGCCCACATCATGTAGGACGTTTCGGCGATGGTGATTGCGGGAACGCCCATCCCGTAGTTGTAGGTGCTTTGTGCGGTGATGCTGTCGCCATAAGCCGCCACTTGCGTCAATGTTGACGAGCGCCCGATGCGGTAAAAATTCTTCACATCCAGCGCTTTCGGGTCCACCCACGCCATTTGCGAACCCGTGCCGGGTTGCGAAGCGATTTGCGACCATCCGGAACCTGAGCCCAGATCCGATGACTTTTCAATCAGGTAACTGCAATCGGTTTCAGATTGCCATGTGAGGCATGCCTGTCTGCCATATTGACCCGTGACAAAATTGAGCACTGGATTTTCGGCGGAGAAACCCGCTTGAACGATCAGCTGGAAGATCAGCGCGCCGACGAAGGCAATTATTCCGGAATTAGACATAGGAAGGGAGGATTGGTGAAAATGCTCGGGCTGGAAGGTGGCTGGCGCGTCTCGCGCCAGACCGTTGCAAAGGCGTCTCGCCTCTTGCCAGTCCGCTGTCCGGGCGAGACGCCCGGACAACGGACTGGAGCGAGACGCTCCAGCCACTTTTCCACAAATGGCGCGCGGCGGTAGCAACACACGAGGGGGACATTTGTGAGGGGCACGAGACGATGGTTAGTTGTGCTTCAGCTTTCATCAGTTCTGCACACTGCAAGCAAGTAGGCTTCCTTGACTGCCGCGTCGTAGCGCTCCGAAGAGAAATGTCTGGCGACGATTTCAGCGGATTTCGCCGCAAGTTCAGGAAGTTCGGCGCGGTGGTCGGAGCACCAAAGGATGGCATCGGCGAGGCCCTGGATGAGCAAATCCATGTCCTCCACGGGAACGGCATGGCCTCCGGCAAGGCGCACGATTTCTCCCTGGGCGCTGGTGTCCGCCACCACGGGATAACAACCGGCGAGATAGGCTTCGAGCAGCGTGACCGGGGTGCTCTCGCGGAAACTGGGGAGGAAATAGACATCGGTGCTCTGCAGGGCGTTCACGTAGTCATCACCTAGGTAACCGGGATGGAATTCCACCTTGGAGTTTATGCCAAGATCGGCTGCCAGCTTTTTGAGGGTTTCGATTTCCGGGCCGCCGCCAGCGATGATGTAGTGGAACTCGATGCCGCGGGCCGCCACGATGGCAAGCGCCTTGAGCGCCAGGCTCACTCCTTTGCGGCCTTCCATGTTGCCGCCAGCGAAAAGCCGCAGGGGGCGGGTGGGGGGGCGCTTGTCATTGGATGGTTCGGGACGCTCCAGCCACGGCTTGGATGGCCGGCGGAAGCGCTCGACTTTTGCCGCCGGCAGCGAGGCGATGGGGAGGCGAACCAAGGGCTTGCCGTTGCGGAAGGGCTTCAGGAACACCTCGGTTTCCTCATTGGCGGCGAAGACGACCGCAGTGTTGCGGATGCAGTTCCGGAACGCGCGGGAATGACTGGCAAGTCGAGTTTGAAAGTCCCGCAGCTTTTCGAAGATCCGCGCCGAGGGGCTGAGCATCGGGCGGAAAGCGGGTGGAATGTAACCCGCTCCGCCGATCGGACCCCAGACAAATGGAACCGGGAGTTTCCAAAGCGGGGAAGGCATGCGCCAAGCCGCGATGGTGACTTGATGGCACAGGTCGAAGCCTTTTTCCCGATGCCAGGCCACGGCTGCGGTCAGCACTTGGCGGTTGAAGGAAGAGTAGTTCAGCCAGCTCTGCACGTGAGCGATGAAGCGGTTGGCGCTGCACGCGCTGCGGTCGCGCAGAAAACGGACCTGCACGTTGGCAGGGATGATGCCTTCCGCAGCAGCGCGATCCCATCCCCCCTTGTTGTGGATATCCGTCAGGACACAGACGTCGTGACTCTGGGCGATGCGGCAGACGGCGGTCCAGCCGACGCCCGGCTCCGAGCCACCATAGGGATTGCAAGCATAGCCAACAGCGAGGATTTTCATGGGTGATAAAGGTAGCGCTGCACCGCGGGGCAGCATGACAATAAGAAGGGAAAGGATGGCCCAGGAGATGACTTTCTGGCTGCACTTGGCTGACAGCTCCCGGCGGTAGCGCGCCACCTGCGAAGAGGAAGAACAGCCTCCGGCGGGAGAAGCTGAAGTGGGCGGGGCGCGGCGGCCCAGCCCTGCCGGGGATGTCAGGGAAGGATAGTTTTCAGGCTGCTGGTCGTGGTGTTCCAGTAGTTGTCCCCGGCAGCGAGGCCGGCACTGAGTGCTGCGGCACGGCTCGGGTATGCGGGCACCACTCCGATGGTCCCATTCTTGGCAGGAGTGGTGATTGTCACATCGGTGGTGGGTTCCTCGTAGCGCAGGGTCATCTGGTTGGAATCTGCGGTGGAGCCTTCAAAGCCCACCGTTCCGTCTTCCATCCAACTCCAAAGTGGAGTGCCGACAGCCGCGTCGGTCGAGTTCACGTCGATTCCCAACAAACGCGAGTCTGGCGGGCTGTCCGCACGCCCCTCCACAATCAGTCCGTTCTTCATTCCGTAAATGGGCCAAGGCACCCTGAAGCGATAGCCATCCGCAGCGCGTGATGCGTTCGCACCATGACTTTCTGCGATTCCGACTGCGAGGCCTTGGATTTGATGGGCCGCAGGATGATGACCGAAGGTGAGCGCCGGACTTCCGTCGCTAATCAGAGAAAGGGCGTTCGGATACACGTCGGTGGCTGCCCTCACCCACAAGCCGCTCTCAGAACCCCAGCTTTGGTTGCCGCCATTGTAGGGCGCAGCGGTGGAGCGGATCATCAAGGAGGAAGGAGCCCGGGGATGCACGGTGAAGGCCAGTTTGTTGGTACGGTTGGTAATCGGTCTTTCGTCAAAGAGTCGGATTTCACTGGGAACCATCGGCAGGATGTTGCTCCAGTTGTGAATCGAAGGTTGGACGATCTTGGCGTAATCAAGTGCCGGTTTGATTGCATCCCAGACGAGTTGGGAAACCACATAATCTCCCTTCCCTCCGATGTGAACCCCGTCCGCCCACAAGTCGTCAATCGAGTCCGACGGCCCTTCGAAATCCTCTTGAAAAGCCGGAAAATTCTGCCGCACATCGACAAAAATGGCTCCCTCGGTGTTGGCGCACCATTCGCGGAGGAAATCATCCACAAGGATTGCAGCGTCAAAATGGCCAGGGATGACACTTTGTGGATGGCTGCCAGCGACGATGAGCGTGGCGTTCGGCGCTGCCCGCATGATTTTGCCGGCGAACTCCGGCCAATACGCTTGGTAGCGGTCGAGACTCCATTCGTTGGCGGACTTGTAGAGGACCACATGGGGATCGATATAACCCAGAGCGTCATTGAGGCCCTCCTGAGTCATCTTGCTGAAATGGGAAGCGATGCCCCGGGCACCCTGGGCGAAGCTAGCATCGATACTGCCGCCCAACTGCGCTTGTTCCGAGGGGCCAAGGGTTAGGCCGCCGTGGTTGAAGAGCACCTTGGTCAGCCGGACCCTTCCTGCTGTGGCGAGAAGGCGGATCGCATAGGTGTCGCTGCGCGGTAGATTGAAGACGGCCAGTCCGATCCTCTCCGTAGCGGAGTCATTGTCGGTATTCACCACGCCGCCGCTTGCCGTGCCCTTGCCGGGAGGGACCGTGGCCGTGGTGCAGTCGATCCAGGATCCGCTGTTGTTGGGTTTGTATTGGAGCTTGAAGGATCCGTAGCTCGAATTGCCGGGGCCGGAGGAATCCTTAGTCATGAAGGTGACCACCACGGAGTGCATCGGCGATGTGAAATTGACTCGTTCGACATAAGTGCCGCCCGAAATGGCGGCATCCAGGTGGACGATGAGGCCACCCGGAGCGCGATGCCACTCGTCGTAGAGGGTGAACACACCCGAGGTCCAACTCGGATAGTTTGTGGAATCCTCGGTGGTGGGGTCTGCCGGAGCCTCCTTGAGAAAGGCCTGCAGTCGTGCATCGGCTCCACCGTAGCCCCAGAACCCCGTCGATTGACTGGTGATCTGGGTGGCGACCGAATCACCAAAGGACACCGAGCGGAACCGGTCGCGAGCGATGCTGCCCTGTCCATTGCGCTCGCGGTTAATTTTCTCGATGATGCGCCAGACGTGTTTGTTGTCCGCTGAGAGCGAATTGAATCCGCTGGCTCCGATCTCGCGCAGCAGCTCCGAAGTTCCCGTAGCGACACCGAGCCCCGTGAGGGTGGTCGGTTTGTCGGTGAGATCGTTCCAGGACGTGGGGTTGTTAGGCGGCGGTATTGCTGGAGCGCTGAATCCATAGGGGTTGACAGGTGCTGTGTTTGCCGGACTGCCATTGTTTCCGACACGATAGAAAAGTTTGGGCAGGCCGTGGTTGGAGGCCATCGCCGCCATGCGCGCTCCGTTACCGGGAAAAGCGTAGCCCTCGCGTTTCCAAGTCACCAGATCCTCCGAACTTTCGATTTGGTAGAAGCGGTCTTGGGTTGTCGGGAACTCCAGGCGAACCGTCGGCGCTTCCACCGGAGTGACCTGGCCTCCGGGGATGATGGAGATCGACTGCGCCTGGAGACACCCCGACAGGATGAGAACAAAAGGGAAAAAAAGACGCATGGTGATACGAGGTGGCGCGGTCTAGCCATCACCGCAGACTATGGAAGGATAATGAGTAATTCGCGGCCCAAGGTGGAGCGGCGAAACGTGTTCGCCGATGTTCATGAGAGCTGGCAATGAGATGCGCGGATGCACCATCCATTGGCTGTCCATGGGCGGCGGCGGACACGTTCCGCGCTCCTTGATCTGCCCGCCCGCGGGCTTACTGGCGCGAGACGCTGGTCAGCGCGGTTCTCACCAGCACATCGCCATTTTGCCCGGAGGTACCGCGCAGTTCGGTGGCGAAGCCGGGGCCACCGACTCCGGTTCCTTGGTGCAACCCGAACCTGCGGGTGGTCTCTGACTCGTAACGGATGTGCAACTGATGGCTGTTGAGCGCCTGGGTCACGCGGTCGATCTGCAGGGTCCATTCGCCTGTGTCGTTGAGGCTTCCTGAATTCCAAACCTCCTGTCCCTTGATATGCAGGCTGAGGGTCTTCGGGTTTTGGTTCGGAAAACTCCCGTGAATGGTCACCCGTTCGTAGTCGCCAATCTTGCCCAGTTCATGGCCGTTCACCGAGAGGAGCGGCGTCTGATTGCCAGCGGTACCGACCACCGCGCCTAGAAGGGTGCTTCCCCTGACGAGAGGATGATTAGGAGTCACGCCGTCATTGGGAGGGATGATGGAAGAAGGGCCCGTGGACGGGATACCCCAGCCTTCCGTGCGATCCAGTTCGGCGGCATTTGCCCACACCCGGTGCAGATGGAAGACATTGGCGTGTTTCCAAATAAAGTCTGGGAATCTGAGCGAGTCGCCAGCCGTCTCATAAAACCAATGGGTGTTGGGATTGCCGATGAAGGCAGGCAGACGAGAATCTTTGTAAACGACAGTCCCTCCCAAAGCGGAAACCCTCATCTCGTCGCCGTCCACCGTCAGGGTGATCAAATATTTGGTGTTGGTGGGCGCGGTGACACCGGCCTTGAACCGAATGGGGTGGGGCCCTTGATCCGTGGCAACCGGGCCTGCATTTCTAAAAAGGTCGTTGGATTTGACGTGGGATCCGTCCAGTTGACAGTGGATCATATTGCCACCAAGGTAAATGCCTTGTTCGCTGATGAGTTCCGAAGTTCTGATTCCAATCGTCAAAGCAGCCGGGATGACCGCTGTGGGGTAGATCGACGGTTTCAGCTCCACTTCGAAAGTGATTGAAAACCTTCCGGTTGGGGTTGGAATGGGGGCACCGCCGACCATGAATAGGGTGCTATCCGCCGCGCGCAACGCACCGCCGGACACATAAGGCGGGTAGCCAAATTCGAAATTCCTTCCAAGTCCGGCAGACTCATCGGCAAGGGTGAGGGGATTGCCGGTCTCGGTTGTGACGTTGATTTTGCTTGCTGTCACGGCGGCGACGCGAAACCACCGCCCGTTGTTGGCGGCGTTCGCAAAACCTGAGGTCGTAAACACGTCTCCAACCATGGTGTCGTTGGCCAGGAAGCCGTTGGCTGAATCGTTGAATGATGAATCTGCCGCCGAAACTGAAATGGTATTGACCGACAATCGGTTTTTACCCGTGACGCTGTAGCGCCAGGCGTTGCCGATTTCCGGTCGTGTTTTGTTGTTCACCATCACAGCTCCCTCCGGATAACGGGAAAAGCGATCCATGAACCCGACCGTCGAAGTGGTGACAGCGTCGTTGATGCCATAGCCAAGAAGGTTGCTCGGTTTACCGGTAATGAGGCCCCAGCCAGGTGGATTGGAGCTTGAGAACTTTCCGCTGAGCGCCGTTTGAAGATCCGGTTGGTTTGCAAGATTGCCCGCGATTTCGCCCCATTGGATTCCCATCCCGGGAATTTTGCGCAGCTCCGAGATGGACATTTCCCGCAGCGTTTGGTTTCCACCGCTGGAATCCATCACCATCAACCGGTGATTGGCCGGATTGAAGCCGGACGCCGTCAGACCGGGGAGTGTGGCGGGCATGGCGGATGACTGGCTCGGATAGGCGAAGCCGCCATAAGGGTTGACCGGAGGCAGGTCCGCCACACTGGCGTTATTGCCGATCCGATAATACAATTGCGGCAGTCCGTGGTTGGACACCATCACCGCCATGCGCCCACCATTCCCTTGGAAGGCATATCCTTCCTTCGTCCAAACGGCGAGATCCTGCGAACGCTCAATCTGGTAATACCGCTCGTTGACGGTCTCAAACTCAAGACGGATTGACGGCGCAACCACCGGAACGATCTCTAAACCCGCCGTGAGCTCCACTCCCGCCGTAATCGATACAGGTTGGGCGTGGAGACATCCCGCTGCAAAGAGAGAGCAAATGACAATTATTTTCATCGTAGTCTGGTAGTGCAGATTCACTGAGGCCACAAGGGTAAAGATGAGAGAAAAGTTATGCCGTTGGCAGCGCGGTCAAACTTTCGGTTCTAACTTCAAACTTGTTGATATTCAACATTAAGTGCATCTGTTGAAAGCACCGAATCGTGGCCTTTTGATCGGTCAGAAACTTTCAAGATTAACCCTGTTCGGTCGTGCAAAGTGCCTATCCTACATCCTTCCGATGACCTCTGGGGGAAAAAGTGTGAAGTCCGTCATCGCTGCGCTTTGTCTGGACAAGTTGGGCGGGGAGCGATCATCCGGTCCTAACGTGGTAGTGTCTTCATCAGCGATACCATCGTCCTCGCGGCACTGGGCGCTGCCATGTGAACTCCATCCGTCAGAGTCACTGTGCCGAGTGCTGCTTCTTGGCCGAGATCCCAGTAAGGTGATCCGCTGCGGCGGGCCAATTCCAAAATCCACGGCGGAGGAGGGGTGTTGTCGCCGCGTGCCGGTGGCAGCCAGACGATCACCGCCTGCGAGCCCTTGGCTTGCAGGCGTTTGATGATCGCTGCCACTTCGGCGATCAATTCCTCCTCGCGCTGAGCAAGTCCGACTTGCGGAGAGCCCGTCACCTCTCGGGGCCGACTCGCCACGCCGAGGTTGGCCTCCGACCCGGCTGTGGAGAAGTCGCCGATCCTGCGGGTCAACAGCTTGCTGTAAAAAAACGCGGCCGGCCGCGCATAGGCGGACAAGGCGGAAACCCGCAATCCCACTTTGAACCAAGGAGCCCGCATCGCTTGGCCGATCTCGGTCGGCACTTCTTTCAGCGCGAGTTGCAGAGTGTTCGCCTCGATGATGAGGTTCGGTGCATTCGGTAAGATGCTCTCATCCATCGCCCGCAAGGCATCGACCGCGCTGCCGCCGTCGCAGCCCATGTTCGCCACCCCGGGAAATCCCTGCGCCCGGTCGGGCAGTCGGCCCGTGACGGAGGAACCCAGCACCATTACCTTAGGCGTTTCCTGTGCCCCGGCCTGAATGCGGCCGAGCGAGGAGAAGAAGTTGGATTCACTCTTCGTGGTGCGTCCGCCGACCGCGCGGAGAGCGAGCGACTGCGCCGCGAAGCAGGCAGCTAAGGTCAAGAGAAGTAACCGGAGATAGCGCATGGGAGTTGTGACGCAAAAGCGCGGAGGTCGCCGGGGTAGGGCCCGGCGGCTCGCCGGACCCACTTATCCGCCGAATGGCGGTGCGAACGGGATGCGAAAGAGAAGAAAAAGATTAGCCTCCGGCGGCAGAAGGCAAAGTGGGCGGGGCGAGGCCGCCCAGCCCTACCGGGGGTAGGGCCCGGCGGCTCGCCGGACCCACTTATCCGCCGAATGGCGGTGCGAACGGGATGAGAAAGAGAAGAAAAAGATTAGCCTCCGGCGGCAGAAGGCAAAATGGGCGGACCGGGCCGGATCCGCCCTACCTTTTGGTAAGGCCAATCCTGCGGATTGGCGACCAAGCCTGCTCGGACTGGGTTCATTCGAATGTATTTCGCCTTTTCGGCAGCGGATTCGGGATTCCTCAGACGATGATCGAAAAAATCGCGTTGCCACTGGATTCCATGTTGTTTTGCGAGCCAGGATTTCATGTCGGCGACGACTTTCGTCATCGGCTTGGAACCGGGAAAACCGAACAAACCATGCAGATGATCCGGCATCGCCAATGCCAGTCGGCAGATCAAGTCTCCATGGGTTTCTCGGAAAGCAAGGGTTTCCTCAATCGCTCTCCAGATTTCGGGCGTTGCGAGTTGGTTGGTGTTGCGCGGGATGCAACAGATGGTGACGAAATAAATCTCTCCTTCCGCGCTGGTTGGGTTCAGTGGCAGACCTTCATGAGGAAGATGTTTGCGGCCGATAGGGTTCATATCGAAAACAATAGGGCGGACTCGGCTCGATCCGCCCACTTTCCCGCCGCATGGCAATACAGAATCCGGTAGGGCGGATCCGCCGCATGGCGGGCTGCTGAGATGAGAAAGAGAAGAGAAAGAACAGCCTCCGGCGGAAGATGGTAAAGTCGGCGGGGCGAAGCCGCCCGGCCCTACCTCGGTAGGGACCGACGGCTCGCCGGACCCACTTGTCCGCCGCATGGCGGTGCGGGCGGGATGCGCAAGAGAAGAGAAAGAACAGCCTCCGGCGGAAGAAGGTGAAGTCGGCGGACCGGGCCGGATCCGCCCTACCGGTCAAAATTGAAAATAAATAAACCCTCTCGGCGCGCCCGGATTGGTCAGAATCAGGAACAACATCACCCCATGCAGCACCGGCTCCAGCGGTGAGCGTGCCAGATGGCTTGCAAAATGCTCCCGATGTTCCTTCAGCCAACCCCAGGCATGATACAGCACCACCGCCGTGCCATAGAAAACCAGTGAGAAGATCGGCGGCCCGGAAAACCCGGTCTTGCCACTGCACACGCCCTTAAAGAACGCGAAGATGCTCGCCATGTCCGGCATGAGGAAGGTTAGCCACAGGAGCGTGACCAAGTGAAAAGTCACAAACCCGCGGACGATAGAGATGCCAGAGGCCAGAGACCAGAGACCAGCAGGAGATGGAGACGAAGTGCGATTCTGGATTCTGGATTCTGGATTCCGGTGTCTCGAAGCAAGCCGCTCAAGTCCGAGCAAGATACCGTGCAATGATCCCCACAGCGCGAACTTCCATTCCGCGCCGTGCCAGAGACCGCCGAGGAACATGACCAGGAACAGGTTCACATAGGTGCGGCCCGGACCCTTGCGGTTGCCGCCGAGGGGAATATAAAGATAGTCCCTCAACCAGCCTGAAAGGGACATGTGCCAGCGCTTCCAGAACTCGGTGATGCTGGTGGAGAGATAAGGGAAATTGAAGTTGATCGGGAAGCGGTAGCCGAACATCGATGCCAGGCCGATGGCGATCAGCGAGTAGCCGGCGAAGTCGGCGAAAATCTGCAGCGTGTAACAGTAGAGCAGGGGAACCAGATTGAGCGGTGATCCGCCCGCCAGACTTTCGCTTCCCTGAGTCAGGAATGCCGTCTGCTCGGACAAGTTGTCCGCCACAAAGATCTTGAGAAAGTAACCGGTGATCAGGGCGCGGACGACCCCCTTCCAAGGAATATCTTCGATACGCTTGGCCCCGATCTGAGGCCAGAACTCCTTGGCCTTGACGATCGGACCGGCTACGAGCTGCGGGAAAAACAACAGATAGAATCCGATATCCCTCACCCCCTTTGCGAAGCGGCCGCTTTTTGAGCCTCCTGTAACAAGGGTGCCGCCTTCGCGCGTCACCTCGCCGCGGGCCACGTCCACGATCATGCTAATGCCGTGGAAAGTGTAGAAGGAGATGCCGATCGGCAGGGGAATGCTCGAGATCCAGAGTTGCCAGGAGACAGGAAACAGGGCGTCAGGGAACATTCCGATGAGGAAAGGCAGATATTTGAAGATGCCCAGCAAGCCGAGATTCATGATCACCGCCAGCCGTGTCCAATGTCTGACTTTCAGTTCATCGCCCGCCACTTTGTGCTGGATGATGCGGCCGGTGGCGAGGCTGTTGCCGACGCAGGAAATCGCCAGCAGCCCGATGAGTTTCGGATCCTCCCAGCCATAAAAAACCACGCTGGCGACTAAAGCGACAGTGACCTGCCAAGCCTTGCCATGGCGACCCCGCGACCATGGCGCGTAGTAGAGCGCGAAGGTGGCTACCAACAGCGCAAGAAATGACCACGAATTAAAAAGCATGTAATAGCAGAAGTTGGGGAACCGCAGAAAAGCCTATAATAGACGCCCGTGAGTTATCCCGAGAAAGTGGCGATGTCTGTTTGCTTTAGAGATAAAGTATCGCCGTAATTTCAGCTTCAAATCATTTTGCCTTTGGCAACATGAGATTTCGTGCTTTGCGGACGGCCCGGACCATCCTGTTTGCCAAAGGCGGAGAAGGCGCGTCCTTCGCAGCACGCAAAATCCAGTTCTTCCGCCATTCGGGGTCCTTTGGAAAAGGATTGTTGCGATGGATGTGCTCAATGGAGCTGATCACAAACCTCATCACGCAAGTCGGCGAGAAATTTTCATCGTATGCGAGCTTTGCGGCTGCGCCTAGAGCGGCTGCGCGATGGAATTCACGCTCTAGGATCGCCTCGATATTCGGTAAATCCGATTCCGGTATTACCAGGCAGCATTCGCTCCAAGAGACACGATCTGGTGGCATCCAAGAATCCGCAATGATCACCGGAGCGCGCCCGAGCGCCATACTTTCGTAGAGCCTGAATGTGCTGGGACCATGGCCTGCGGGCGAAAGGGAAAAAGCATGATCGCGTATCTCTTCACAATAATTTTTCTGCCCATCTTCGCCATTAGCAAAAAATGACCCATGAGACCTGCCTGTTTTGATTACCCGTGAAAATCGACCCGCTTCGGCCGCCTTGAAGAGTGCGCGGCGGATGGCGGATGTCTGGCTTCCGCGAAAACAAGCCAAGCGGCCTCTGTCCAACTCAATCCCACTGCCTATTTTCTGATCTTCGTTCACCTGCTTGTTTGGAAAATACAAGTGCGGCCCGCCACAGTGCAGCCACAAGTTAGCAAGTGTCTTGGGTAAAGAAACATACATTCCAGGAAGGATCGCCCAAGGGCGATCAACTCCGTTATAAGTATAACAGCGTTCAGGATAAGCCTGTATCGCCGGGTGCGAAACCAAAGCTTTTGCGTAGGTTCGATAGTTTCTTATCAGCCAAGGTTCCAAAACAAGAATTACATCCGCTTTACTCAAGTCTTCAGTCAGGAGATGCGAAATACCTGAGAGCTGGGCCATGGAACGAGCATGCTCAATCAAGCCTTCACCTGCAAATTCCCCCTGGATTGGAAAATAAGTTTCTACGGGTGCGAT
>JAYSYA010000056.1:0-1941 GCA_043716765.1 Akkermansiaceae bacterium | reverse complement strand
CAAAATCGATGGGATGGGCGACTTCAAGCCCGAGATCATCGTGGAAAAATCCGGCGTCGTGGAAATCGATCCACGCGACGAAGCAGCAATTTCCGCGCTGAATGCCGAGACGGAACCCCGGCTTGTCACCATCGCGGACGGGCTGGATTTGGAAGTCATCCACGCGTTCCGCCAACTTGCATTCCGCGCTGATCCGCGGCATCCGATCCTGTTGAAAGACACACTCCATCCGCCGGCTGACTCGACAGATTTCATCGCCGCGCTGCTACCCGCCGCGCGAAACATCGGCTCGCTGCTTTGCGACGGCATCGGCGACGCCATCCTGGTGCGGGGCGAAACCGCGCCCGGCCAGTCGCTGCGGCTGGCCTATAACATCCTGCAAGCCGCCGGCACCCGCATTTTCAAAACCGACTACGTCGCCTGTCCGAGCTGCGGCCGCACGCTTTTCAACCTCCAGCACACCACCCAGAAAATCCGCGAAGCCACCGGCCATCTCAAGGGCGTGCGGATCGCCGTGATGGGCTGCATCGTCAACGGCCCGGGCGAGATGGCGGACGCCGACTTCGGCTACGTCGGCGGCGCGCCTAACAAAATCAACCTCTACGTCGGCAAGACCGCAGTGAAATTCAACATCCCGGAAGCCGAAGCCGTCGAGCGCCTCACCGACCTCATCCGCGAGCATGGGAAATGGGTGGACGCGCCCCAGCCCGCCAGCGTATAAAATACGACCCCATGGCCGACACCGACACGCTTACGCGCACCGAGGAAGCGACCTCGCTCGACGCTCCTTGGAATGTCGTCGTCCATGACGACCCGGTGAATCTCATGGGTTACGTCACCTTCGTGCTGATGAAAATTTTTGATTACAATAAAAAGAAAGCGGAGATCCTGATGATGCAGGTCCACCGCCAAGGTCGCTCCATCGTGTGGTCCGGCGAGCGCGAAAAAGCCGAGTTTTACGTTCAACAGTTGCAGGCGCACCAACTGAAAACCTCCTTGGAAAAAGCCGAATGAAAGCGATGCCCACGCTCGACGGCGGCCTCCGGATCGATGCGGAAAATTCCAACGACTGGGCGGTGCTGCGCTCCATCATCGCCGATGCGGGGGCGACCAACGGCGTCGATCTCGCCAGCCGCCTCGGCGCGCTCATCAGCGAAGAAGCCGGCGCGGAAGACTGGGAGGAATACATTGTCCCGGATTTGCGCGAGGGTTTCCAAGACGACTTGGCGCAAATCGGCGCATCCATTGAGTCCGCGATTTTCGAGGTCGATGGCGGACCTGGACCTGTCTGGATCAGCCGCGCCGATGCCTTCGCGTGGTACAGCGCGCTCAACCAAGCCCGACTCTCGTTAGAGGAAATTTTCCGTTTTGGCCCCGGCGGAACCATAGATCTTTCCAGCCTGACACCCGCCAAGCGCGCCGCCTACATCCGCACCCGGTTCTATGGCACCATCCAAGAATTGCTGCTGGACCATGTCATGCGTTAGTTCCGGGCAATCAATTCTTTCACCGCCTCGAAAACCGCTTCCGGAGTCAGGTCCGTCAGCTTCCCGCCGGGCGCGACCACCGACGACGTGCGAGCCGAGCTCGGCGGCCATGGTCCGAAACGCGCGGGCGAGGTGGGTCCGAAAATCGCCAGCACCCGGTTCCCGACGGCGGCGGAGAGATGCATCGGCCCACTGTCATTGCCGATGAAAACCGAGGGCTGGCGGGCAAGCTCGATCATTTCATCGAACGGACAACCCGTCAGATTGAGAAAATTGCCCTCCGCTACCGGGAACTCGGGTGCCGCCGGTTGGCCGGCACACCACGCAACCCGACTGTTCGGTATCTGTTCGAGAATGAGCCGCGTGAGCAGGCCAAACTGCGGCCATTCCTTTTCCGCGCCGCGACTGTCGGTGAAAATCACGAAGCGCCGCAGCGGATCGCCATCGAAAAACG
>JAYSYA010000055.1:0-17172 GCA_043716765.1 Akkermansiaceae bacterium | reverse complement strand
TCTTGCCAGAGAGATCGATTCCTCCTCTTAAGCTGGAAACGAGAACTAGAAAATCAACTAAGGATCAGATGCTTGCGTGCTTAGGTTGACGCTGATGGATCATGGCCCACGGGCTGAAGGAGAGTGCTCATGGACCGGTGATTGTGGACGAAAGAGAGTCCGTGAAGAAGTTCATCACGGCCAGCCAGTTGGCCGCCGAGTTGGACCGGACTCCCCGCTGGCATGATGATCTGGCGCGCTCGGAATATCTAATCTTATACAGTTGTAATTCCGGGGCGACCACGCCCTCGGGGTTTCCCGCGTTCGCGGCGAGATTGGCCTCCTCTCTCAGGATGCCGGTGGTCGCTCCGACGGGCGTGTTGTGGATGAGCGGGGGCAGGGGATCGGTGGGCGGGGGCGGCCGCTTTGAGGTTTTTTATCCCCAGCATCCCATCGCTTCGGCTGTCGGTTTGCGGCTGGAAAATCCGGGCGGTTGACCTTTCCGCATGTCGTGGGGCCAGCGCTTCCCCCTCGGTCGGCCAAGCTTATGCAAAAACTGCATTCATGCGACTGATAGGGTTGCGGGGGTGATTGCGCCTGTCTGTCGCGTTAAGTTTAACCTGATGCATTGAAGGAGATTTTCATAAAACGAAAAAGTCGGTTAGCCGCCCTGTTGTCTTGCTTGAGTTTGTTGGTGGGGGCTGGTTGCCATGGTTCCCACCGAACGATCGAGGATGGGCGAGCGGGGGAGTTGGGTGAGAATCTGTCATGCAACTTTCCAGGCATGCGGAAGAGCGGGTTAATCATGGGAAGTGACGCAGGACGGATGGGGCAATCGACCCAACGATTCTGGATTGTGGACACAGAGCGGACACGCGAGTTTTTGTTGGTGGTGATGAGCTGCGATCAATCCGAGTTCGAGTGGGTGCCGATCCTGCCCGCGGAATCCGTTCCCTTGCAGGATCTCGCCTCCGGGAGAGCATCTCTGCAAACCGAAGCGCTCGCCGGGAATGTTGTCAGGGACTGTTCCTACCGCGTCGCCGCGGAACCGGACTTGTCATTCACATTGGCAGACATGGCATGGTATCTATCCAAATCGGTGGCAACAAAGTGCCGGCCGCCCGCAGTGGCCCGCTCATTGGGGATTATTGGCGATCTTGGTCACAACGCGACCAGATAATCTTGGGATGTTTGAAAGCCAATGTTGTCCGGTGATGATGCAGATTTTGCGCGGTCCCGGCAATTTGACCCATCCCCGGAGTGAATGTGGCTGAATGGTCCTGATACTTTTGCACAAGAGGCAACAAGCCACCTGCCGGGAATTCATCCCGGTCCTTTTGATTTCCATCACCCATGAAGCCGTCCATCTGTCTTGTTTTCGCCGCGATCAGCAGTCTGCTCGCGTCATCGGCGTTTGCCACCGTGGTCGCTGAAGCCAGTAATTCCCCGTTTCCTGCTGTCAGCGTGAATGAGGTCGTTCAAGTGGGTCATGAATCCGAAACGATCGCTCCGACGCCGGAACCCGGTGCGTCGCTGCTGGTCTCCCTCTGCGGGATCGCGTGGTTGTTTTTCCGTCGTCGGGTTTGAGACATTTTCCATGGTAAAGCCGAGACGGGCGAGATGCTCGGCGATGCAAGCGGCGAACGCGGTGGGTTCGATGGCTTGGAAGACGCGTGAAAGGGTGTTGGCACAGGAGACGCCATTGGGCAGCTTGAGCCACCTGCGCAGCCAGTCTTCGCGCAGCTCGTCGAACTCTTCCATGAGTTCGTATGATCTCACGCCGCAAAGCACGGCGGCGAATGCGATGAAGAGGATTCCGCCGAAAATGGTGAAGAGTGTGCCCGCCGACGCGCGGGTCGTTGATGGACGCGAAGACTTCGAAGCCTTCAGGAAAGCCTTGTAAATAGTCGGTTTTGGCGGGATTTCTTGGCATCCAGAAAATCTGAAGGCACAAGGTACGGCGTACAAGCTTGCTAGAAATTTGCCCCTTGGTATTTCCCTAATGAATGAACCTGTTCCATGCGATCAATCCGATGCAAATGCACACGCTCACTAGCAGCAATCCCGCCAGCCACGGGGTGAATTTCTTAAAGTGGCTCCCTCGCAGGTGAACCAGAAGAGAGGCGTCAGTAAGCAGGAAGGCCGCTATAATGATTGCGGCGACAGAGGTGGAAGTCATTTCTGTGATTGAGCTTTTCAATTGCCTGCTGATGAGGATGGAGGAGCAGATTTGCGTGACCACAATCAGGCTGAGCAAAGGCCCGAAGAAACGGCATGCGTCAAGGGGGGAGTGGATGACCCACGGATTTTTGCCGGATGACGCGGTGCTGGCGATGGATTTGTGGGCGGGTGGCACATCGCCAAGCGGCTGCGGGGCGGGATGGCTGTGGTGGTGCGGATCATCGGAAATCGGATCCGCGATGAAGCTCCAGAATTCTACCTCACTGGCGTGCATGCGATTCTGATTATAGCGGTAAGAGGGTAGGCGAGACATTGGGGGGGACCAATGTGCGCGCCGCGCCTGACTGGCAATTGGGTTTAGGCGGGTGTTTCTAAATAGTGTGCAAGTTCTGCATCGGTCGCCTGCCGGGGCGGCTGTCAGGCGACGCCAGCAGCCCGCAACGAAGCCGTCAGTTCGGCAAAACCGAGGGGTTTGGCCAAGTAGCCGTCCATGCCTGCGGCGAGCGCGGCCTTGCGGTCGGCGGGGAGGGCGCTGGCCGTCAGGGCGATGATCGGAATAGTGATCCCCCTTGGGCCAGCCTCTCCGGCGCGGAGCCGGCGCGTGGCATCATGGCCGTCCATGATCGGCATCTGGACGTCCATGAGGATGGCGGCGGATTGGGGTTCTCCACGCAGGATTTCGAGAAGCTCACAGCCGTTGCTGGCGATGAGCACGCGGCAACCCAGATTTCCGAGCATGATCCGCAGCAGCCGTGCGTTGAGGATGTTGTCTTCGGCTACAAGAATGGTGAGGCCGCTGAAATCCGACTTGTCATGGCTTCCCGGAGTCTGGGTGGTAAGCGCGGATTTATTGGCTGTGGTGCCTTCCGTTTTTAAAAAGGGCACTTGGAAGCGAAATACGGAGCCTTCCCCAGGTACGGACTCGGCACGAATTTCCCCTCCAAGGAGGTTTACCAGCCGCTGGCAGATGGCAAGCCCCAGGCCTGTGCCGCCGAAGCGGCGGGTGGTGGAGGAGTCGGCCTGTTGGAACGGCTTGAAGAGCTGAGCCACGAGCGCGGGCTCGAAGCCGATACCGCTGTCCTTGACCTCGAAGCACAGCCACCGGTTGTCCGCCCAGATGCGCGTGTGAACGCCTCCGGCCAGGGTGAACTTGATGGCGTTAGCAACGAGATTCATGAGCACCTGACGGATGCGGATCTGGTCGCCGCCGACGAGCGGAGGAACGGAGGGCAGGGTCTCCCAAGTCAGGGCGAGCCCTTTGGTCCGCGCTTGGTGGAGGTGGAACTCCATCGTTTCGTTGATGAGGGCGCGAGGATCGAAGTCGATGGTTTCGATCCGGATGGCGCCGCTTTCAATCCGGGAGAAATCGAGCACGTCGTTGATGATGTGAAGCAGGATGTCCCCGCTGTGGCGGATGGCTTGGAGGTGACCGTGCTGGAGCGGGGAGAGCGGGGTGTCCAGCAGCAGGTCGGTGAAGCCGATGACGCCGTTGAGCGGTGTGCGAATCTCATGGCTCATCGTCGCGAGGAAGAGCGATTTCGCCTCGTTGGCGCGTTCGGCGACTTCCTTGGCATCGTGGAGGCCGTCTTCTGCCTTGCTGCGTGCGACGAATTGGCCCACTTGGCTGCCGGCATCTGCGAAAGTCTGGGACAGGGCTTCGTCGGGCTCCTCGAGATCCGGGCCGAAGAATTCGAAAACGCCGACGATTTCGTGCTCAGAAACGATTGGAAACGCGAAGGCTCCACGAAACTGGTGGGTGGCGGCGCTCGCAGAACGCGGCCATTCCGGAAAGGCTCCGAGATCCTCGATCCAGACGGGCTTGCCGGTTTGCCAGACCAATCCGGGAAAAACCCGGCCGCAGGGGATGTCCATATCCTGCGGCATTTTGAAGAACGCCGTAAAGCTTCCCTCCGGGTGATGCCACGACTCAAGCAACCGCATCGAATCCGCACCGGAGCTGCGCATCCAAAGCATGGCGACCGAGGCGTCGAGATGTCCGCAGAGCCTCTGCAACAACCGCGCCCCCGCTTGGCGGACGGAGCGCGCTGAGGCGAGAATCTCGGATATGTCGTGCTGGATCGCGCGCCGGCGGTCCTGCTCTTGTAGACGTTGATTTGCCTCGCGGAGCTTGGCGCGCTCTCCGGTCAGCGAGCCTGCCAACGACTTGAGCTCTGTCACTGCGGTCCGTTGGTGTTGGACGAGTTGAAATAGGTCGAAGACCGGGTCATGCACCGCGAAGTCGCTGCTGGTCAGGCCATTTTCCGCGACCTCTTCCGGTGTAGTGAACCAAGGAGAGGCGAGAAACGCGCCTGCACCATTGCCGTCATTGGAAACAATCAATTGGCCCCGAAAAAGCCGTTGACTGAAAAGATGCCGAAATAAGAACAACGAGTTCCGGTTGGATTTAAGCGACTCGGCACACATGGTGGCCATAGGTCGTTGCAATTCGAAAAACTCTTGGAAGGGAGCGGCCACCCGCACATCCGGACAGATCTTGGCGAGGCTCGGCCCGAAGTCGGAAATAGCGAAGTTCCCATCCCAGCAGAGGTGAAACGGGAAGCATTCGACGAACTGTTCGTGCTCCAATGTCATGCGTTTGTCGGCCGGTCCGTTCATTGATGTTAGCTCGGATTTTGCCAGCGGACTAGAAACACATCGTGATCCGCGCCTTCCGACTTCCGCTCGGCAATTTGGATTTCCGCCCGGGTTTCGAACATGATGGCGAGTCCTTGTAGCAGGCCCACTACGAAGTCGGTGAGTCCGGGGCGATGCGAATGGTAGTGGAGAAGCAGCGAGTCTCCGGTGACGTCGCAGCACTGAAAGCGGGGAGGCTGGAGGTCGGGGAAAATCATCGCCACCCGGGTGTGCAAGGACGGCAGGTTGATTAGAAATTCCGCGAGCGTCCGGCCGTTCGCCTCAAGTATGCTGCCGTATCCTTGCTTGGCGGTCTTGAGCACCCAATGCTCGCCGAAGGCGACCAGAATCTCCCGCGTGGGAAGTCCCAGAACCTCGCTGGCGGCGCTCACCAGGTCGTAGGTCAGTTTGTCCGGATAGCCTTCGGTTGAGAGGAAAACGTCGACGTTTACGCCCGCTTTTTCTTTGATCGCCTGCCATTTTTTATTACCGAAACGGGACACGATCAACTCTTCCACTGCCTTGTTTACCATTCCATACATGCACTGGATACAGGCGTGGCTCCGGTAGTTGGTCAAGTTTCACGAAATACTTGGGCGCTTTAAATTCGAGGATCACCGGATTTGGCTTGCCGGGCCAACTTGGGGTGAAAAGCATTCGTCCTATGACAACGCCCGACTCTGTGCCCTCCGGCGCCCTGCACCTGTTCGATAGGGCGTTCTATCGGCAGATCTCCGGGATTCTTGGCGATTCCATCACGGAGTTGGTCACGGACTTTCGCCACTCCTGCAAACGTTTTGAAAGCCGCCTCGTCGAGACCAGCGGGGAGCCTGACCCAAGGGCGTTCCGCGAGTTGTGCCATGAAATCAAAGGGTCGGCGGTCATGCTGGGATTCACCGGTCTGTCCCGCCTAGCTGCGGAATGGGAAGACGGCGCCGTCAGGGGCGTGCTGCCATCCGCATCCGATGCGGCTATCCGTTTCAAGAACATAGTCGAAGCGTCTGGCCTGATAGTTGCGGACATCCCGCCTCGAAGGGTGAGCGGGTCTCGCGGCTCACGCGTGGTGCAGCAAAATCGAGTTCGCGGCGAAGTGGTCGGATAGAATGTCTGAGACAATGACCAGCGGCGTGCCGGGGCCGACGAGGTTTTCCTGCCGCAGGTGTTCGCTGACGCGCTGGATGGTTTCCTCGATGTTGGAGGCGAAGGGCAGCTTGAAACCGCGGATGCCGCGGGTCAACGAGAGCTTGCGGCAGACGTGGTCGGTGGGCGTGAACGCGTAGAAACCCGAGGTCCGCGGCCGCAACATCGCCACGTGGTTGGCTAGCACGCCGCGGCGGGTGAGCACGACCAGCCGCGCATCAGGCAGCGAGTCTGCCAGTGTGACGGCCGCGCGCGCGGTCTTCTGCCGCTCGTCGCGGAGCAGCACGTTTTGGCCGAAGCCGTGGCCGCCGGAGCGCTCGATGCGCGACGCGATTCTAACGAGAGCTTCCACGCAGCGCTCCGGATAGCGGCCCACCGAGGTTTCGCCGGAAAGCATCAAACAGTCGGCTTCCTCGTAAGCGGCGTTCATGACGTCGGTGACCTCCGCGCGGGTCGGCGTGGGGTTGGTGATCATCGACTCTAGCAACTGCGTGGCGACGATGACGCGGGTGCCGAGCTCGTGGCAGCGCTTGACGATGCGGCGCTGGAGGATCGGCAGTTCTTCGAATTCGACTTCCGTGCCGAGATCGCCGCGGGCGACCATGACGACGTCGGCCTCGTGGATGATGGCGTCGATATTGCGGATGGCTTCCTGGTCCTCGACCTTGGCGACGATTTGCGCCTCGCCCTCCAGCGCCCGCATCGCCTCGCGCAGTTCGCGGACGTGGGCGGAGTCGCGGACGAACGAGCCGGCGATAAAGTCCGCGCCGCACTCGACGGCGAGCGAGAGGTCCTTGTGGTCTTTTTGCGTGAGCGCGGGAAGATTCAGGCGGACACCGGGTAGATTGATGTGGCGGCGCGAGCCCAAGCTGCCCGGCGTTTTCACGAAGCAGAGGATGCGGTCGGTTTCCACCACGTCGATGCGCATCAGCATGGCGCCGTTATCCACTACAAGGGTGTTGCCCACGGTGACGTCGCCCATGAGGCCGTCGTAGTTGACGGTGGTGGAAAGCGGGACCGTCTGGTCGGCGCCGACCTTGCGGAACTCGACGACGTCGCCTTCCAACAGATTGTAAGGCTTTTCCAAATCCCCGGTGCGGATGGACGGGCCGGTGAGGTCGAAGAGGACGGCGATGTTGGCACCCCGCACCTCGGATTGGCGGCGGACGCGCTTGGTCATTTCTGCGGCCCACTCGTGCTTGGCGTGGCTCATGTTGAGCCGGAAAACATTGGTGCCCGCGTCGATGAGCTTGCCGATCATTTGTTCGGCTTCAGTGGCAGGGCCCAGGGTGATGATGATCTTGGTTTTGCGTGACATGGATGAGGTCGGAGTGACGGGCGGACTAAATTTTCCGCGCCGCCAGCAGGGAACATATCCGTCGCAGCCAGATCAAGCCGCGAAGCGGAAATGATGCATTTGCGCCGGGACCTGCGCTCTCAAATGTCGTCGAGCAAGCCCTTGAGCCCGCCGAAAAAATGATCCAGCTCGTCGGAACTCGGAGCCGCGCCGAGGATCTCGTCGTAGGTGGTGTGCGTGAGATGCTCGTCGTCGAGCTCGCCGATGAAACTGCTAGGCTGGCAGCCGGTTTCCTGGCCCCACTTGATGCGAGTGGAGCAGTAGGTCATGGTGAGCTGGTCCTGCGCGCGGGTGATACCGACGTATAACAGCCGCCGCTCCTCGTCCTTGGTGCCCTCCGCGATGCTGCGGGTATGGGGCAGGAATCCTTCTTCGAGGCCGACGAGGAAAACGATGGGGAATTCCAAGCCTTTTGAGGCGTGCAGGGTGATGAGGGTGACGCCTTGTTTTTTCTCCAAGTCCTCGTCGTCCTTGTCGGAGGCGAGGGCGCTGTGGTCGAGGAAGGACTGGAGTCCCTTGCCTTTTTCCACGTGTTTGCGGAGGCTGTCCACGACACTGAAAATGCCTTCGCCACGCTGCTGGCGCTCGCTGTCGGTCTTGCAGGCGCGCTCGATCCACGGCAGGTATTCGATTTCCTTGATCAACGCGTCGAGCACGTCGGCGGGGTTTTCCTTGGCGATGTCGATGCGGTTTTTCGCCCCGGCGATGGTCGCCACGAATTCCTGCACGGCGTTGGCGGCCTTGCCTCCTAACTGGGCTGTGAAATTCGGATCGCACAGCGCCTGCCAGACGGATTCGTGGTGCTCGCGGCTCCAGTCGGTGGCAAGCACCGCAGTGGACTGGCCGATGCCGCGGTTCGGCGCGTTGAGCACGCGGAGCAGCGGGACGTCGGCATCCGGCGCGGCTAGCAGTTGGGCGTAAGCAAGCACGTCGCGGACTTCCCGGCGGTCGTAAAAACTCTGCGCGCCGACCATCCGGTAGGGCATCTTGCGCTCGCGGAAGGCGAGTTCGAGCTTGCGGCTCTGGCCATTGGTGCGGAAGAGGATCGCGAAATCCTCCCACTCGCGGCCGACGGCGCCTTTTTCCGCCATGATTTCCTCGGCGATGAATTCCGCCTCCTCGTCATCGCCCGGCATCGCAACGATGCGCACCGGGTCGCCATCCTTGCGGGTGGTGCGCAGGATCTTCTCGCGGCGGCCGATGTTGTGTTTGATGAGGCTGTTAGCGGTGTGGAGAACGGCGTGGGTGGAGCGGTAGTTCTCCTCCAGTCGGATGACCTTGGGGTTGGGGAAAAACTTCTCGAACTGAAGGATGTTAGCCACCTCCGCGCCGCGCCAGCCGTAAATCGACTGGTCATCGTCGCCGACGACGCAAACATGATAGTTCGGCGGGCCGACGAGCTGTTGGAGCAGGCGCATCTGGAGCGCGTTGGTGTCTTGGAATTCATCCACCGTGACGCGGGTGAAGCGCCGCCGGAAGACTTCGCGGACGTCGGCGTGGTTGCTGAGGATTTGCTCGCCCATCAGCAGGAGATCGTCGAAATCCACGGCATTTTGCGCGCGCAGTTCGTTCTGATAGGCGACGCCGAGCATGGCGAAGTAATCGTCTGCCAGGTCCTGGGGATCGATCCCCTTGTTCTTGCCTTTGGAAATGGCAGTCAGGACGTCGTCCGGTTTGACCTTTTCCGAGGAGCCGCCTTTGCGGACGAGAAGCTGCTTCATCAGGCCGACCTGGTCCGAGTGGGAGCAGATCGAGAAATTTTTCTTATACCCGAGTTTGTCGATGCCGTCGCGGAGGATGCGGACGCACAGCGAGTGGAAAGTGCAGACCGTCATGGCCTTGGTGGCTTTTTTGGAAACCATGCCGCCGATCCGCTCGCGCATTTCGCTGGCGGCTTTGTTAGTGAAAGTCACCGCGAGGATTTCCGACGGGTCGATGCGCTTCTCCAGCATGTGGGCGATCCGGCAGGTGACGGTGCGGGTTTTGCCGGTGCCCGCGCCGGCAAGCAGCATGACCGGGCCGTCGAGAGCGCCCACGGCTTCGCGCTGGGCTTGATTCAGGGAGTCGAAAGAGAACGAAGAAGCCATCGGCGGGCGGAGTCAAGCGGGGCAGGAGCGGGGTGGCGAGTGCGGAAAAACTCAATTGTCGCAATTCCGGCGCGCCCTCAGCGCCACAGCTCGCACGCGTGGGCCGCGAATCCCGCGCCGAACGCGGTGAGCCACAGCCTGCGGTCGTCCGGCCGGTTCGCGGCCAGCCGCCGCTCCAGCGCGAACAGCACCGAAGGGCTGCTCATGTTCCCGTGGTCCCGCAGGACTTCGCGCGTCTCCGTGAGTTGGTAGGGCAGCGCGCTTTCCAAAGCTTCCACCACGTCGCGGCCGCCCGAGTGGGCGAGCACCTGATCCGGCTCGCCCGTCCGCAGCGCGAACAACCCCGCCACGGCTTCCCCGGCCAATCCCGGCACCGCGCGGTGGAGTTGGTTTTTTAGTTTTCCGGCTGAGTTCACAAAGCGGATTTTCTCCCGTTCTTCAGGGCGATGGGTGGTGGTGAAATGGCCCGCTTGCCAATTGCCGGCAGCGCCGTCGGCGGTCCAGACCGCCGCCGCCGCGCCGTCGCCGAACAGGCAAAGGCTGATCAGGACGCCGGGATCATCGTCGGCGAAAAACGCCGCCGAACAGATTTCCACCGCCACCGTCGCGACCACGGCCTGCGGGTTTGCTGCCAGAAATCCCTGCGCTGCCCGCAGCATCGGGATTGCCGCGCCGCAGCCCAGTCCGACGAGGTCGGCCAGATAGACATCGTGCCGCATTCCCGTTAGCTCGGCCACGTGGCTGCTCACGCCGGGGCACAAATAGCCGGTACAGGTGCAGACGAAAAGCGCGTCCACGTCCGCCGCCATACGGCCGGATTTCCGCAAGGCATCTAGCAGCGCGGCGCTCGCCAGTGACGGTGCTTCGCGCTCGAAGTTGTGATTGAGTGTTTCCGCACAACGGCCGAATGATTGCTCGATCGAATCCAACGCAAGATTCCGCCGTTCGATTCCCGAGGCTCCGTTCGTCAGGATTTTCTCCATCAGCGCCATTGATCGCGGCCTGAGAGTTGCCGGAAAATCTCCTTCCCGCATCGCGCTCCAGCAAGCTTCCTGGGTGAACGAGCGGGGCGGAACAGCGGTGGCGATGGAGCGAAGATACATGGTGAAAGAGGGGGGCTAGCGGATTAATGACAGCATCGGTTGGAAGGGCAACAAGCGTGCGGTGGCCAGGTTTTGCAGCAGCGTCCGGCCGCAGGGGTTGAGTAATACCGGATGCAACAGCGCCGCTGCCGCCAGCCTGCGCTTGAATTTCCGGTTCACCGCCGCCCGCACCGAGTTGGTCGCATCCTGCCAGGACTGTTCGCCCCGGGACCATCCGACGAGCGGCCCGACCGCACATTCCGCCGCTTGAAAAGCCATCGACATCCCGTTTCCCGTGAACGGCGGGATCATGCTCTCCGCATCGCCGAGGGCGAGCAAACCGGGAAGGGGAACTTGACGTCCGAGCTCGAAACCCGCCACTGCGGAAAACGATTCCGCCCGCCACTCGCCTTCCCGCAGCGCGGCGGCGAGTTTTTGATTTCCGCCCGCATTTAGATAGGCTGGCAGCAAGTTAGCGCCGCTTGCCGGAAGTGATCGGTCAATCCGGAACAAGCCGCAAACATTGGTCCAGCCGTGTTCCACGCCCGCAAGTCCGGCGTAGCCGTTAGTGCCTGCGTGCATTTCTAAATCCGCAGTCATCGGCAGGTTGCGGACGTGGGCTTTGAGTCCGAGCCATGGCCCTGGGCGCGGGCGTCGTCCCGCCGTCCAGACGAAGCCATCCCGCGGCTCCGGGCGGGCCCGGGTTTCCGTTCTCACCGTGCCGCCGAGCGCTTCGACATGATCCTTGAGCCGCGCGTCCAACCGATAGCGGGAAATCCCTAACGCCGGATCGTTGAAATGATCGCGATGGATCAGCCGCCCGCTTTCATACCAGCCCAGCGACCGGTGGTGGCGGGCGTTCTCGAACAGCCCGGCGATCCCCAGCGCGGCCAAGGTCTCGCCACTAACACCCGAGATAAACTCCCCGCAAACCCGGTGCCGCGGATAGTTCCCAGCCTCCAGCACGGTCACCGGCACCTCGTCCAGGCGCAGGGCTGCGGCCAGCGACAACCCCGCCAGCCCGCCCCCCGCAATCGTGATTTCCCGTTTCAAGTCCGCCAGCCTATCACGCGTCTGGCCCCGCGCCACGTGGAAGTTTCCTCGACCTGCCAGCGGCCGGGATCAAGGCCGCAAAGGCGGAAAATTTCTCCCGCCGCGAATCCCGCCCGGATGCTGACGTGCATGTCGTGCCGCGTCACCCGGTTGATCCACGGATGCATCAGCGCGCCGAGGAAATGCGGCAGGCGGGCGCGGTCCGGTTCGTTAAAAACGAGCACGTCGAAGTCCCGAAACCAGCGCGACAGTGCCGTTAGCGACTCGCCCTCGAAATGGTGCAGGAACAAACTCGCCACCAGCACGCCGCCGGGTTCCGGAGCTGGCATCGCGAAAACATCTCCCTGCCGCCATTCCACCCGCGCCGCCAGATCCGCAGGGGGCGGCGCAAGATCGTAAGCTGCCACCCGCGCATGCGGAAACAGCCGCACCAACATGCCGCAGAGCACGCCGTCGCCCGCGCCGATTTCCACGATGCCGCGCTCCGCCGCCTCCGGAAACCGGCGGAGCGTCCGGCAGATCCAGCGCTCGTTGCCCATCAGCAGATTGATCCGCCGCAGATCCCGCCGGCTGCGCATGGCCTCGGGATCATCCGCCGGTAGATGATCGAGAATTTCCGGGATAACGACGCGTTTTGTCACTGGCGTGCAGCTTAGTTGCCGCGCCGTTTCTCACAACGCAGAAGATTTCCCGTGAGACTTGCTGACATGACCCGTCTCCGCCTAATCTTGTGCCATGCCGCCGCCACCCCGCCGACCGTTCCGCGCCCAACAAGGCCGGAAACCCGCGCCACCAGCCGGAAACAAGCCGCCCTCCGCCAAGGATCGCGGCTGGGATCCCGTGGCCGCGTGGTATGACAAACTCGTCGGCGAGTCCGGCTCGGACTATCACCAGAACGTCATTCTGCCCGCCGCCCTGCGGATGCTCGCGCCGCAGCCCGGCGAGTCGGTCATCGACGTCTGCTGCGGCCAAGGCGTGCTGATCCGTCCGCTGCTAGATGCGAAGGTCGGGAAATTCACCGGCGTGGATGCCAGCCCGCAGCTGGTTGAATCCGCGAAATCGCGCCACGGCGCGGACCCTCGGGTTTCGCTGATCGTCGCCGACGCCTGCCAGCCCGGACCGTGGGCCGATGGCAGCCACGAGGCCGCTACCTGCATCATGGCCGTCCACGACGTGCCGGATCTGATAGGCATGTTTTCCAACGTCGCCCGCGCTCTCAAGCCCGGCGGCCGCGCGGTGATGGTTTTCATGCACCCGTGTTTCCGCATCCCCCGCAAATCCCATTGGGGCTGGGACGCCGATCAGAAAATCCAGTATCGCCGGCTCGACAGCTACGCCACGCCGCTGGAAATTTCCATCACCACCCATCCGGGAAAAGGGACGGGCGAGCAGACAAAATTCCACCACCGCCCGCTCGCGGATTTACTAACGGCCATGGGCAAAGGTGGCCTCGCCGTGGTCGCCTGTGAGGAGCTTTACAGCCACCGGCGTTCGCAAGCGTCCGGGCCGTTCAGCAAGGCCGAGCACGCCGCCGCCGAGGAGTTCCCGATGTTCATCGCGCTCAAGGCGCTCAGGCTCTAGCTGAAATTTTTCCTTCAAGCGCTCCCGCCGCCATTCCCGCCATCAGGCCGGAGCCGAAACCGAAGACGTGACCCAGCACGTCGGTGCGCGGGTCCTGACCGCCGCCCAGCAAGCCTAGCAGAATGACGCCGCCCAGCACCGGGGCGGCGATCTTCGCCCACGGCAGCCGCGCGCGGTAACGCAGGGTTTCCAGAATCCCGATGCCTGATAGAATGCCCAACGCCGCGAAGACCGCAGTGGACGCGCCGAGCGAGACGAACGACTCCGGATAGGTGAGCCGCGAGGTCAGCGCGTTGCCGAGGGTACCGCAGGCAAGGATCAGCGCCCAGCCTTTCAGCGCGCCCACCGACCTCGCCACCAGCGTTGCAAAAACCGTTCCGATCACCAAATTTCCCACCAGATGCGGGACGTCCGCATGGAGAAAAAGCCCGCTGAACGGCCGCCACCATTCGCCGCGCTCGATCAGCCCGACGCTCGACGACGCCGCGCGCCCCGCGAGCGACGCATCTTCTCCCTGCCAGTAAAAAACCGCGATCAGCGCCGCGATCCAGACCCCGCAAAGCCAGCCGCCCGCCGGATGCCTCGCCCAGTCACTCACTGCCACTGGCCTTTCGACCGGCAGCGCGATTTCCCGACCATAGGCGTCGAGCTCCCTGGAAATTCTATCAGCGGGAAGCGCCTCCGCATGCAGCTCGAACGCCCCGGAACTTGCGGCCGATTCCACCCGACA
Source organism: Akkermansiaceae bacterium (assembly GCA_043716765.1). Lineage (GTDB taxonomy): Bacteria > Verrucomicrobiota > Verrucomicrobiia > Verrucomicrobiales > Akkermansiaceae > Luteolibacter. Next base: position 3,348 of record JAYSYA010000055.1, on the reverse strand, counting down.
TGCCTCGCCCATCGCCAAGATCACCAAGCCATGATCATACGCCGACTCAAGCGTTGGATAGTGCCCGACCTGGACCCAGTTTTCATCTGACTCAGAAGTTGGGTTAATTTCGTTTGGGGAGTTCATCAGTTGCACCCGCAAACATTCACCCGCAAAATGATCCGTCAATCGCCACTTGTGCCGGGGATGGCGCTCCCAGCTGAGACAGCCGGGACACAATCCGCCAGATAGTCGAGCGCTGCCGGTGCCCGCCGCAGGACCAGCGAGAAATGCCCCATTTCTTCGTCCACGATCAGCTCGGCACCGGCGATCTTTCCGGTAAATTCCCGCACCATTCCCACCGGGATATTTCGGTCCTCGCCACCGTGCCAGTAGCGGATCGGGTGGCGCATGTTCGCTAGATCAATCGTCAGGCGTTGGAGATAAATTTCCGCGTCCGTCATCACCCCGCGCCCGTCGCCCTCGCAGACACCCTCTTGAAAACTCTTCGTGATCACTGCCCACACGTCCGGAAATTCCAACAGCAAGCGCCGGTCTTCTGCGGCCACGCTGCGCAACAACCACGACAAAGGCGGCTGTCCCGGTTGCCACCGCGACGCGACACTGGCGATCCGAAACAATGCGGAAAACACCCCGGCCGGAAGTTTCCGGCAGGGGATCAACATCCGATAGAGCGGGTGCAGGCCGTGCGACCCGTGTTGTAACTCCGTCAGCGGCACCGCCCCGCCTAACACTGCGGAGCCGGTCAGTCGCTCGGGAATTCGCGCCGCACAAGCCAGCACGTATGGCCCGCCGCCCGACACGCCGAGCTGGCCGAATTTCCCGATCCCCAGCGCGTCCGCAAACCGCTCCATCAGCTCCGGCCACGAATCCAGCGTCCGCCCCGCCTCGAAGGTCGAGCGCCCCATCCCCGGCCGGTCCATCGCCACGATCCGCAGGCCGCGTTCGAGTGCAAGGTGGTGCGCCAGTCGCGCCTGCAGGCGCGAGCTCGGCCAGCCGTGGTAATACATCACCGGAAAGCCGTCGGGATCGCCGTATTCATTCCAAGCCAGCCGGTGGCCCGGAGAAATCTCCCAGAACCGCGGCTCTTCCGCGGGCGGCAGGTTCCGCAGGAAATCCAAAGGCTCGGCGGAGGTGGTCATACGTTAGGTTTCGTCTGGAAGGCTCCGGGCCAGCCGCCGTGGGTTTCGATGACTTGGTCGATCTCGGCCATCAGGCGGATGGTGTTGGAAAGGGCGATGACGATCTTGTGATAGTGGGCGATGTCCTCGGCAGTGAGGGTGCGGCCTTTGCGGTCCTTGAGCCACTTCGCGCAGACTTGGTAGCCGCCGATGTGGAAGTTCCAGACGGCTTCGGAAACACCGCGGAAACCGGAGCTGCCGGGAGTGGTGGTTGCCTTCGCGCCGCCCGAGTCGAGCCAGACGGTGCCGTCGGTCCAGCCGGGTTTGATGACGGCTTTCGAGGGGCCGATGAACTCGGTGAGCGGGGCGTAAGTGAGGTGGGCATTCCTGCCTGCATCTTTAGCCGGAAGAACAGGCAGGAATGCCTGTGTCACTTCAAATTCCAACAGGTGCAGGGCCACCAATTCGCCGCCGAGCCGGGAAAGCTCGCGGAAAAGTTCCAGGTTCCCGGTCAAAGGCAGCCGCGGGAAGTCGATCTTGAGAAACTCCGCGTAACGGGTGCGGTAGCCGGGGCTGTGGAAGACCGCGTAGGCGTAGTGAAAGATGTCTTCGGGAGTCAGGTCGGCTGGCAGCCCGGCACCTTTCTGCGACAATCCGAGTGCGGCTGTCAATTCTCTCACGAAAGAGCGGGAAAGATTTGGCTCCGTGGCTGCGGAGAGGTTCAATGCCTCTCGATCAGCCTGAAGATGAAGCGGAAACAAGGAGCTGACGTCGTACGCCGATACCGCCTTGTGCGCGATTGGATGGCGCGTCGCAAAAACTCCCCAAGCTTCCTTCGTCTGCCTAGTGGTAATCAACCCAATGTTCGGCGCACCAAGCATGTGAGCCATTACGTTTGATTGGTCTGAAGTTAAAACACCACGTGTGTAAGCGACCCAACGAGTGTCGAATGGTTTTACGTCAATCCGGCGCGTGAACGAGTTGGCTTTTCTTCCAAGGACCATTCGCCGTCGTTTCGTCAGCTCATAACCACCAGCATCACGAACTTTAAACTTTTCCCGAATCCAGTCGTCGTTGTATTTGGGATCGCAAAACAAGGTGATGCGCTCCTCAAGCGCGGACTTGTCCAAGTCATAAGTTAGTCCTTCTCTTCCGCTCACCACGCCACACGAGTTCAGAGGCATCATGTCCATCAACCCGAATCCTTTGTCGAACTCGGCGCGCATCGTCGTATCTTGAGGAACAAGCAGGTGAAAAGGTGATGAAGGGTTGAGGATGCTCCACTTCGTCTCACTCACGACTGTCTCTGTGAGATGACAATACTTCGCATTGCGAGGGCCATACAAATCGGCGTGTCTGGTGACGTTGTGCGATTGCCTGGACGGAAGTCGTCCGGCCAAGGAAATAGCAACGCCTTGTTGGATATCGAAGACGTTCTTGTCTTTTACTTCTTTTGGCGCGTCGTCACTTTTCTTCGAATTTCCGTGGAGGTCGTAAAACCAAAGGCTAGAGAAAGTCTTTTGTATGCTTTGCCTCATCCCGCGCAGCGTTGGGTTGTCTAAGAAGCTGTGATTGGAAACATAGCCGAGGACACCACTACCGGAGATATCAATGATTGCCTGTCCGAAACTAAAGAACTTTATGTAGTCGTCTTGGAGATGCATCTCTAGCCGTAACATGCTCTTTTCTTGCAACCGTTTTCCATCAACGAATCTGTAGAGGTCAACCAATGATCGAGCTTGTTTCGAGAGGTTTGCTGACATCACCGTGTAAGGCGGATTACCAATGACGACAGTGAATCGCTTTTTCCATTTAATCTCGTTCACGGCAGCAGCTTCGTGGGCAAGCGCTTCGTAGCCGATGGTGGGGAGTTGTGTAAGCTTCGGTTCGAGGGCGTTGGTGAGATAGATGCGGGCGCGTTCTTCGGTGGCGAAGTTGTATCCGGTTTCGGCGAGCTTGAGGCCGATTTTCATGTGGGCGATGGCATAGGGAGCCATCATCAGCTCGTAGGCGTGGAGGCGCGGGAGGAGGGAGTGGGGAACATATTCGTTCCACCATGCCGCGAAGTTGCTGCTTGCTGCTTGCTGCTTGCTGCTTGCTGCTTGCTGCTTGCTGCTTGCTGCTTGCTGCTTACTGCTTGCTGCTTGCTGCTTGCTGCTTGCTGCTTGCTGCTTGCTGCTTGCTGCTTGCTGCTTGCTGCTTGCTGCTTGCTGCTTGCTGCTTGCTG
>JAYSYA010000054.1:0-1944 GCA_043716765.1 Akkermansiaceae bacterium | reverse complement strand
GGCATCAAGCGGGCGCGTTTCAGCGTGCTCTCCGGTGTTAGCCATCCCGCCATCCTGCTGGAAGGCGGTTTCATGAGCCATCCCTACGAGGCCCGCATGATCGAAAATCCTGCCTATCAGAAAACTCTCGCCGCCGGCGTCGTCTATGCCATCGGGAGATACCGCGCGGTCGTCAGCCGAAATCCCGCCGCCGCGCCCCAGAACTAACAGTGGTGGCTGGAGCGTCCCCGCTCCAGACCGTGCTAGGAGCGTCTCGCTCCTAGTATCGCCTCCGTCATCCGCAGCGCTTCCATGTTAGGCTTCACGGAATGCACGCGGTGCAGCATGACTCCTTGTTCCCGGGCATGGGAGGTGATGGCCACGGTCGGCCATTCACGGGCGTCCAGGTCAGCGGTTTTGAGAATTTTTCCAATGAAGGATTTCCGCGAAACTCCCAGCAGGATGGGGCGGCCCGCCACGGAAATCTCCCCCAGCGCGCGGAGCAGCGCCAGGTTGTGATCCACGGTTTTTCCAAAGCCGATTCCCGGATCGAAACACAGCGCCGCAGGGTCGATCCCGGCTGCCGTTAGAGTCGCGAGCCGTTCCTTGAAAAACTCCCTCACCTCCGCGACTACGTCCACATAGCGAGGGGCCTCTTGCATCGTTTGCGGGTTGCCCTGCATGTGCATCACCACCACGCCGCAGCCGCTGGCCGCACAAATCCCCGGCATTTCCGCATCCCCTAGCAGGCCGCTCACGTCGTTGACGATGTCCGCTCCTGCAGCCAGCGCGGCCATGGCCACCGCAGCTTTCGAGGTGTCGATGGAAATCAGCCCGTCCCATTCCGCCCGCAGCGCCGCGACGACCGGCACCGTGCGGGCGATTTCCTCCGCCGCCGGGACCGCCACGGAACCCGGCCGTGTCGATTCGCCGCCGATGTCGATGAGCGCCGCGCCTTCTCCGATCATCCGGCGGGCATGATCCAGCGCGGTCGCGATGCCGAAATGGTCGCCGCCGTCCGAGAACGAATCCGGCGTGACGTTCAAGATTCCCATCACCTGCGCCTGGCGGGTGAGATTGAGCGCACCACGTCGTGTTTTCCAAATCATCGGTAAATTGGCGGCTTGCGGGGTCCGCCTGAGGGCTCTACTTTGCGCCCTATGAACCCGCTGGCAACTTGGAAAATCCGCGTGATCGCCGCAGGGCTTTTCGCTTCATTGCCCTGTCACGCCAATGATCTCGGGACTGTGGACGGGCCGAACGTGCGCTGCATGAAGCACAAGGACGGCTCGCGCGCCGAGTTCACCCGCAGTCCTGATAGCCGCACCCTAACGAAAAAGACCTTCACGCCGAACGGGGTTCTCTGCATGCTGACCACTTACAGGATGGATTCGAACGGCAATCCGCTCGGCTGCAAAATCCGCGACGGCCAGAACAACGAGATGTTCAAAGTCAGCTACGGCTATCACAAGGTAACCGGCCTGCTCGTCGAGGAGCTCATGTTCGACTCACGGGTGCGCCGCCTCAATCCGGCTAACGGCAAGGAGCTGCCGGTGCAACGGATCGTTTACCTCTACGATGCGGAAGGCAAACGCAGCGCACCGATTGTTTTCAACCTGCTGCCCGGAAAAACCTTCGAGCAAGTCTTCGGCGTGAAATCCACCGCGCTGGATTCGAATCCCTTCAAGTAAACCGTGCCCTCTCCCCAGACCTTGCTTCCCTGGCTGCTCGGCGGGGTCATCGGCGCGGCCGGGATCCTCCAGGGCCTTCACTGGCGCTCGTCCGGCAACTCCGCCGATCTAGCAGGACTCGAGAACCAGCTCCGCATCGCCGGCGAGGAAAACGAAATGCTCCGGCGCGAGAACGATTCACTCCGCTCGCTCGCACAAGGCGGCGGCGAACTCGCCGTGCCGCAGGAATTCATCGACCGCGCCGAAAAAGAGTTCGGCTTGCGCTTTCTTTCAA
>JAYSYA010000053.1:0-1949 GCA_043716765.1 Akkermansiaceae bacterium | reverse complement strand
GGATTTCCTCGATGCCGGAAATCAGTTGGGACAGCGTGTTGGCGGCCGATCCGCCGAGGTTGATGATTTCAAAATCCGACGCGGTGTAGCGCCCGGCGGCCATCACGCCGCTGACGATGTCCTCGACGAAGGTGTAGTCGCGGGCGGTGCTGCCATCGCCGTATTGGTCGATCGGCTGGCCGGCCATGATCCGATGGGTGAACTTGGAAATCGCCAGATCGGGCCGTTGGCGCGGGCCGAACACGGTGAAGAAGCGCAGGCAAATGCAGCGGATGCCGTGGAGGTGCGAGTAGTTCGAGCAGAGCTGCTCGCCCGCGAGTTTGGTGGCGGCGTAAGGGGAAATCGTCCGCTGGATCAGGTCGTCCTCGGCGAAGGGCGTTTTTTCATTCACCCCGTAAACCGATGAGGACGAGGCGAAGACAAACTGCTTCACGCCGGTCTGGCGGCAGCCTTCGAGGAGGTTGAGTGTGCCGTCGATGTTGGTGCTGACATAGAGCCGCGGGTCGGCGATGGACGGGCGCACTCCGGCGCGGGCGGCGAAGTGAAACACCTTGTCGAACCGGGTTGCGGCGAACAGCGATTCCACGAGTTGCTGATCGCGGATGTCGCCTTTCACGACGGTGATCCGGTCGCGGAAGCCGGCGATGTTGGCCTCCTTGATCGTGGGATCGTAGTAGTCGTTGAAATCATCGATGATGGTGATTTCCGCACCGTCCGCCAGCAAGGCTTCGCAAAGGTGGGAGGCGATAAACCCGGCGCCGCCGGTGACGAGAATGTTTTGAGCCATGGGGGTTATTTGTTAGCTTGATAAAGCTGCGGATTCAGCGCCGGGTCGTTATACATCTTGAACTGATAGTAAACGGCGAAGGTCCGGCTTCCGGCGGCGACCTCGGCGAGCAGCTCGCCCACGCACTGCGTCAAGTCGGCGCGCTGGCGGCTGATGCGGGCGAGTTTTTCCGCGCAGGTCGCGCGGTGGGCTTCGGAAGCATCGGTGCGGAGAGCTTCCTCGCGCATGTGGAACTCTTTAAGCGCGAGGATGGAAAGCCGGTCGATCATCATCCCCGGGGTTTCCGAATTGCGCGGGACGCCGCCTTCGGGTCGGAGCGTGGCGACGAGCACCTTGTCGATTTCCTCGATAAAATTGTTCCGCTCTTGGTTAAAGCGGTCGATGGCGCGCTTCGCCTGATGGACGCGCTCGGAGCCGAGATCGTCGCGGCGGGCGATGTCCTCCTCGTGCCAGAGCTGAAAATTCCGTAGGTGATTTTCCTGCACGAGCAGGAGAAATTGCACACCGGTGGCGGCGGGTGGCTCCTCGTGCCAGCGGGCGGTGAGGGTCGTTTGAAGGGTGGCGATTTCGTCCGGATTGAAGTGCATCAGCGGGTTGAGAAGGCGTTTACGGTTGCAGGGATGCGGGGCGGAGGCAAGCCTGAGCCATGCCGCAGACGACCCGCAACCCTAATCCACGCAACTTGCTGGTGATCAAGCCATCGTCGCTGGGTGACATCGTCCATGGTTTGCAGGTGGTCCAGTCGGTGGCGCGGCGCTTGCCCGAGTGCCGGATCACCTGGGTGGCGCGGGACCGCTTCGCGCCGCTGGTCGAGGCGGCGCCGTTTGTCCACGAGGTGATTCACTTCCAGCGCAAAAACGGGGTGCGCGGGATTCTCGATATCATGAAAACGCTGCGCGCGCGAAACTTCGACGCGGTTTGGGACATGCAGGGTTTGCTGCGTTCCGGGCTGATGGCGGCGGCCGCAAAATCCCAGGTGAAATGGGGGCGGTGCGACAGCCGCGAGGGCGCGGGTTTTTTTTGCCGCAAGGTGAATCTGCCTGCGGGCGAGGGGCCGCATCACGCGATCCCAGTGCTTCAGGAGTTCGCGCGGACACTCGGCGTCGAGGAGGAGATTTCCATTCCGCTCGAGCTGCGGACGGGGCCCGAATTTCCATGGAAG
>JAYSYA010000052.1:0-5740 GCA_043716765.1 Akkermansiaceae bacterium | reverse complement strand
AGTCCGACGACGCCGAACAGATCAAAGCCTGCCTAGCCAGCGCCGTAGATCTCCCGCCGCTGCTCCGCCGCATCTCACTCTCGCGCATCGCCTGGCTGCAAGGCCGCAAGGCGGACGCCCTAGCAGGCTGGTCCGGGGCTTTCCCCGATCTAGCGAAAATCCGCCTTCGCGAGGACTGGCTCGGCTGGGAACAGACTGACTTCCAACCGGCGCTCGACCAACTCCACGAATGTGTTAGCGGTGAACTTGCCTCAATCCAGGTGCCGGAAAACTCAACGCCCGAGCAACGGAAGGCCCTCATCGCGCGCTTCACCGATCCGGCCACCATCGCCGCCGTCGGCCGCGCCCGGTTTGCCGATGCGTGCCTCCAAGCGGCGCTCGCCTTTTCCGCCCACAAGGAGGAAAAGGAAGCCACCTTCCAGCTCGCCAGCTTGGCCCGCAATCTGGGCGCGCCCGCCGAGCCCTGCCTGCGGGCCGAGGCACTCGCCCTGACCGCTCTCGGCGACTATCAGAACGCCCACCCGCGCTGGATCGAGCTCATCACCGAACATCCGGTCGCGACCACCCTGCCTGGCGACTACGCCGAAGCCGCTTACACCGCGTTCGAAAACGCCGACCCGCGGCAGGCGATGGAAATCCTAACCACCGGCATGCACCGCTTCCCCCGGGACGGCAATTTCGCGCTGCGGGCGGGCTGGGTCGCGCTGCTCACCGGGAACTCCGAACGGGCCTATCGATTCCTGCGCGAGGGCCAGCGCATTGGTTTCCCGAATGCGAAGCTTGAAAACGCCACGGCGCTGCTCGTCATCGCCGCCGCCCAAACCGGCGCGAACGATGACGCGGCCGTCTATTTCCGAGACCTCCTCAAGATCGATCCCGCATGGGCCGATCCCAAAACGCTCGACACGCTCGAATGGCCCGAGGAACTCAAATCCGTCCTCGGTCAGTTCACGCAGTGACAGATCAAGCCAGGTCTTTCACTTGGACCTGCGCCCACCAATCCTTGAATGCGTCGATGAACACTTGGTGATCCGGATCCACCTGATAGGCGTCGTGATCTTCGATGGTGTTGAACTGCATCGTCAGCGCGTAGTCCCATGACTGGTCGATAACGGGCCGGACCACCACTTTCGCCGGCACCGACCAGCGACCGCCGGCCACCAGATCGATCTCGACCAGCGCCGCCAGACCTTGCTCGAAGATCGTGCGGTCCACGTCATTTTGATATTCATCCTTCAGCCAGAAATAAACATGATGCTCCATGCCGCAGGGAAATAATCCGCGCTGGCACCCACCGCAAGCCCGATTCCGTAGAAATTCCCTTCATGAAACGTCCCGCATTCTTATGGATCGCACTGGCCGCTTCCTTATCCGCGCAGGAGTCGGTCAAACAGGCCTTCGAAGCCCGCTTCTGGCTGAAAATCCCCGCAGGGCAGTCCCCGTTGCGCGACATTGAAGTTTCCACCGGCAGCGCCACGCCTGCTCCATGGGAAAACGACCCGGCCGTCACGGCAGCTACCTCGCCCGCGATTCCTGGCCGCTCGCCCGCGCCGAGCCTCTTCACGGGGAATTTCTGGCAGCTTCCTGGCAGAACCGTCCGCTTGCCCAATCGTTGAAATTGATAGCAGGCCAAAAAGTCATCCTCCGCCTCCACGCCAAGGCCGCCACGCCGCCCGGTTTCGTTCCTCCCAAGCGCCTCGGCCCCGACACGACCGCAAGCGCTCGATCTCGCCCGCGCCTGGTCAACGCACTTCGGTAGACCTGTCCATCTGGGAGAATTCGGCAGTCACGACACCGCCGACCACGCCAGTCGTTCGCGCTACGCGCGTGATGTCAGAACCCTCGCTGAAGCGCGGCAAATTCCATGGGCGCTGTGGGACTGGAAAGCCACGTTAGGCTACTGGGACCTCCGGAAAAACCAACCGCGTTTCCGAACCTCCCTGTTCGATTGAATGGAAACTCCCTGCCGCCAGATTTCGTTTGCGGCCAGCGCCCCGGCCCGCCAGATTCGCGCCAAGTTTATGATCCGTCTGCTTTTTTCCCTAATCCTGCCGCTCTTCGCCATTCCGGCGCTCGTCGCGCAAACCCCGTCGCTGCCCTCGGATGTCTATAAATCCGTGCTGCGAATCGAGGTCGCCACCCAGGTACCCGACTATCAGACACCGTGGAATTCCGGCCGTTTCGGCGGCGGGATCGGCACTGGATTCCTCATCGGCAAAAACAAAATTCTCACCAACGCCCACGTCGTTTCCAACGCCCGCCGCATCCTCGTCACTGTTTACGGCAGCCCCAAAAAATACCCGGCCAAGGTGGAATTCATCGCCCATGATTGCGATCTCGCCTTGCTCTCCATCGATGACTTCAAAGATTTGGAATCCTTCCCCACCTTCGAGTTCGGCGATGTCCCGAGCCTCGAATCCCAAGTCCGCGTCATCGGCTACCCGGTCGGCGGCGAGCGGCTATCTGTCACCCGCGGCGTCGTTTCCCGCATCGATTTCCAGCCCTACTCGCACTCCCGCGCGGATTCCCACCTCATCATCCAGATCGACGCCGCCATCAATCCCGGCAACTCCGGCGGTCCCTGCGTCCAGGATGGAAAAGTCGTCGGCGTCGCATTCCAAGGCCTTCGCCAAGCTGATAACACCGGCTACATCATCCCCACCCCGGTCGTGCGCCGCTTCATCAAAGACGTCGAAGACGGCAAATATGATTCCTATGCCGAACTCGGAGTCAGCGAGTTCGCGCTCTTCAATCCGGCGATGCGCAAGGCGCTCGGCCTGCCTAACGACGACAAGGGCGTGCTCATCACCAACGTCATTCCCACTAGCTCGAGCGATGGCTTTCTCAAGCACGGAGACATCCTCATCTCGCTGGACGGCAAGCCGGTGGACAGCGCGGGAATGATCACCATCGATGGCGAAAATGTGAATCTCAACGAGATCGTGGAGCGGAAATACGCGGGCGACAAAGTCGCCGTCCGCTGCATCCGCGACGGCGCCGTGAATGACGTGGACATCACCCTCAAGCCGCTGGAATGGTCGCGGATGTATGCGGTGTCCTACGAGAAAAAGCCGCGCTACACGGTTTTCGCGGGCCTGGTTTTCCAACCCTTAGACACCAATCTTTTTGCCGCCTCCAAATTCGAGGACATCACCTTGCGCCGACTTTACACCGACTACGTGCCGAAGGGTCTGTTTGAAAAACACCGGGACATCGTGGTGCTGACGCGGGTCGAGAGTGATCCGGTGACCAGCAACCTGTTAAATTTCACGGGCTTTGCCGTGGATAAGATCAACGACGTTGAAGTTCGCGATCTCTCCCACGCCCACGAGCTTCTCCACCCGAAAGAAGCGCCCGAGTTTTTCGTCATCGAGCTCTTCGGAGCCGAGCGGCCCATCGTGATTCCATCCGCCAAAGTCGCGGGTGCCGACAAGCGGATGCAGGAAAACGGCATCTCTCGCCTGGAAAACCTCGAGGACTGAACCATGCCCCGCGTCGGCATCGCCCTTGGTTCGAATCTCGGAGACCGCCTCGCCAACCTTCAAGCGGCGTCCGACTGCCTGTTGGAAATCGCCACTCCGGGCGAGCCGTTCCTGCAAGCCTCGATCTATCAAACCGAGCCGCTGCTGTGCCCGCCCGGCTCGCCGCTTTTCTATAATTCCGCCGTCGAGATCGACTTTAATGGCGATCCGTTCGAGCTATTGGAACTCACCCAGTCGATTGAAAAAAAGCTCGGTCGGACCGGAGCTCCTGCCCGCAACGCGCCGCGAATCATCGATGTCGACCTGTTGTATTTCGGTGACGCGGTGATCGATACCGAAGCGCTGGTCCTGCCCCACCTGCGGATCGGCGAACGGCGTTTCGTACTCCAACCGTTGGCTGAAATCCGCCCCGATCTGGTCTTACCCGGGCAGTCCGCGAGCGTTTCCGGGCTGCTTTCCAGTCTCGAATCCACCGAGCCGCCGCTGGTCCTCGTCACGCTTGCGATCCGGGATTCACGGCTCTAGTTTTCCGCATGGCCATCGAGACAATTGCCGGGTTCTCCCCATCCATTCATCAAAGCGCGTTCATCGCCGCCAGCGCGGACGTCATCGGGCGGGTCACCCTGCACGAGGAAACGAGCGTCTGGTATAACGCGACGCTGCGCGGCGACATCAACGAGATCGTAATCGGTCCGCGGTCGAACGTGCAGGACAACGCGGTGATCCACCTCGCGGACGATTACGGCTGTTATATCGGCGAGCTTGTGACTGTGGGCCACTCGGCAATCCTGCATGCGTGCACGGTGAAAAACGAGGTGCTCGTCGGCATGGGTTCGATCGTGCTCGACGGCGCGGTGATCGGCGAGCGCTCGATCATCGGGGCCGGCGCGTTGGTCACCGGTGGGACGATCATTCCACCGGGCTCGCTGGTTTTGGGCTCGCCGGCGAAGGTGGTTAGAACACTTTCGCTCGACGAGCAGGCGAAAATCAAAGGCTGGGCCGAGAAGTATGTGCGTGGCTCGCGGATCTATCTGGAGCGGAAACAAGTTGGCGCTTAAACCGCGTTTCTTCGGCAACAGTCGATGGTATGGTCGTTCACCATGCCGACGGCCTGCATGAGCGCGTACGTGGTGGTAGAACCCACGAAGTTGAACCCCGCTTTCCTCAAGGCCTTGGAAAGCGCGTCGGACACGGGAGTCTTCGAGGGAAAATCAGCCAGTGTTTTGAAGTGGTTCATGATCGGTTGGCCGCCGGTGAAGCTCCAGATCCATTCCACGGGATTGCTGATTTCCAGCCATGCGCGGGCGTTCTGGCGGACCGAGAAAATTTTCCCGCAGTGGCGGATGATGCCGGGATCGAGCACGAGTTTTTCGAGCTCGGCATCGGTCATCGCGGCGACTTTTTCCGGCACGAAATTGTGGAAGACCTGGCGGTAGCGCTCGCGTTTCTGGAGGACGGTCCACCAGGAAAGGCCGGCTTGCGCGCCTTCAAGGCAGATGCATTCAAACAGATAGCGGGGATCGCGCGAGGGCACGCCCCACTCGGTGTCGTGGTATTCCAGATAGAGCGGGTGTTGGAGCGGAAGCCAGGGACAACGGGTCATTGCGGCATTTTCCCCATCCGCGCGGAGAACGCAATCCCGCCTTGCCGCCCGCCGCCGCGCCTGCTTCGCTTCGCGCCCCAACCTCTCAACCACATGGCCAACAAAGATGTCACCGATCCCGCCCGCATGGAAAAAATCGTGTCGCTGTGCAAACGCCGCGGCTTCATTTTCCAGGCTGGTGAGCTCTACGGCGGCCTGAACGGTTGCTGGGACTACGGCCCGCTGGGTGTGGAGCTGAAGCGGAATTTGAAGGACTATTGGTGGCGCAAGACGGTGCAGGAGCGCGATGATGTGCTCGGCATGGACGGGGCTATTTTGACGATGGAGCAGGTGCTGGTTTCATCGGGCCAAGTCGGTGGATTCTCGGATCCGATGTGCGACTGCCTTCTTTCCAAAGCACGTTTGCGGGCGGACCAGATCCCGGCGCAAGACGGCACGGCGGTGTATTTTTCAAACGCAAAACATCCAGCGAGCGGCTGGAGTGTCGAGCGGGTGTTCGCGGTGTTGGTTGCTCCGGGAAAGGATCCGATCGACTCTCACAAGACGGCGCGGAAGTTTTACGGCGAGTTGATGCCAGATAAAAAGATTTCGCCAAAGGAACTCGAACTAACCGAAGACCGCCGCGAGGAAGTCACCGGCACCACGGGATTCAACC
>JAYSYA010000051.1:0-17365 GCA_043716765.1 Akkermansiaceae bacterium | reverse complement strand
GAGGTCGGCGGCGGCGAGGGTGGCGGTGGAGGGTTTTTCGATATCGCCGGCGGAGCGGTGGGCGATGTGGAGGCGCAGGGTGGGGGCGAATTGGGCGGCTTCGCGCTGCCAGTTGCCGATGAGCGAGGCGGGGACGACTAACAGGCTGGGCGGGCTGCCGGGCATTTCCTGTTTCTTGCGGAGCAGGGCGGCGAGGACCTGGATGGTTTTGCCGAGGCCCATGTCGTCGGCAAGGCAGGAGCCGAGGCCGGCGCGGGCGCAGAACCAAAGCCAGTCGAGGCCGCGCGCCTGATAGGGACGGAGGGTGGCGCGGAGGGCGGGCGGCGGCGCTGCGACGTCCGGGGTGGTGAGGCGGCGGAGGGTTTCCTCGAGCTGGGCGCCGGCTTGGGCGAAGGCCCATTCGCGGTGTTCTTCGAGATCTCCGGCGTCCTTGAGGTTGGCGGGGGCACCGGCTAACAGACGCATGCCTTCGATGAAGGAAATGCCGTCTTTGGAGGCGATGGATTGCCAGTGGTCGAGGGCTTGGCGGAGTTTTTCGCGGTCCACTTCGATCCATTGGCCGCGGAAGAGGACGAGGCCGTCGGAGCCGGCGAGCAGTTCTTTGATTTCGCTGGCGGTTAGTTTTTGGCCGTCGATGACGACGTCGAGTTTGAAGTCGAGCAGGGCATCGAGGCCGACGGAGGTGCCTTTTTTCTCGCCGATGGTGGCGGCGACTTGCGGGCGCTTGCCGCGTTTTTGCCACCAGTTCGGCAGCCTGACGAGGAGTCCGGCGTCCTCGAAGGCGGGGATGTGGCGGAGGAATTCGTAGGCTTCCGGCGGGGTCCAGGCGAGCGGGTGGAAGACATCGCCGGTCTCGACGAGCGAGGCCATGAGCGGGCAGGTTTTGCCGGCGGCGTGGAGCGGGGTGAGGAGCTTGAGGAGGGCGGTTTTGTTTTTTGCGCCGGAGTATTCCTGGAGGGCTTTGCCGAGCGGGACCTGGGTGAGGCGACCGGATTGGGAGAGGCCGGAGGCGTAGGACGCCATGAAGGCGAAGGGGTAGTCCGGGTCGTTTTTTTGCTCCGCGAGGTGGAGGGTGACGCGGCCGACGCGGGACCAGGCGGGGGCGTGTGTCTGGAGGAAGGCGGCGATGGATTTTTCCCGGGAAATCTGGGCGCTGGTCCAGTCGGCGAGGCGCTGCCAGAGGGCGAGAAGGACAGCGGGCGAGAGGTATTCCGCGCCGGGCATGGGCGGTGCGTTGAGCGTCCAGGTGGCGAGTTGGGAGGGGTCCGGCGGGGGCAGTTCGGCGAGGGGATCGCTGGATTCCGGGAGTTGGCAGAGTGCGCGGATCAGGTGGTCGGCGATGGATTTCCAGAAGAGAGCGGAGGCATCGGCCGCCGGATCTGCGGGGTGGCCGCCGAGGGCGATGAGGGCGGCGGGTTCGGAGGCGGCGAAGGATGGGTGGAGAAGGTTTTCCGGGTCCGGACAGATGATCACGCCGCCCGGGGTGAGGCCCAGGGAACTGGCGGCAAGTGGCGTGGCGCGGGCCGTTTCGGCAGGAATGGACATGGCTGGGACGGGCTTAAATGATCTGGAACGGGATGTCACCTGTTCCGCTTCCGATAATTTGCTGTTAATGCGGGGAGGGAGTTGGCGAGCTAATCGCGGAGGGTTTCCTCTCCGGCCGTCGCCGGGTTTGGCAGGCGCCCAGCCATTGCGTCGATCGTTTCGATGGAATGCGCTGCGGAAACGCTGATCCGCAGGCGGGCGGTGCCTCGTGGGACCGTCGGGTAACGGATGGCTGGCACGAGGAAACCGGCTTGCTCGAGCACGCAAAAAAGTTGGTTCTATCGAATTAACAACTGCTAGATCTCGGTGTGAAAATCAGCATGCTTGGTCGCGGGCGCTTAAGAAACAACGTGTGCATCAAGCGGCTGTGGAGGAGCATCAAATACGAGGAGAGCTATCTGTTCAAACGCGCCACCATCGCTGAGTTTAGCTCCTCCGTGGTCGAACTTTCGGGTTTACCTGACTAACTGTTTTGAATTGGAAGATGACCGCCAGCCAGCCGTTTCCCATAGCGGTCCGCGTCCGAACCGACGCGGCCAGCAATTTCTTTTCCTGCTTCCGCTTCCCGCTGTCCTTTAAAAGGATTCATCATCGGCTGGAATGAGATTCATAGCCGCCGGCACGGGGGCTGCGCTTTTCATCTTTCCAAGCCGGAGCTGCGCGGCTAAGCCGGACTTCGCATGAGCATGAATCAACTCGATCAACTGAAGCAGTTTACGACCGTCGTCGCCGATACCGGAGACTTCGAATCGATGAAAACCTACCAACCGCAAGACGCCACGACCAATCCGTCGCTGATCCTTCAAGCCGCCGCCAAGCCGGAATACCGCCATCTCGTCGAGCAAGCCGTGGGCGAAGTGAAAGCCACCGGCGTCACCGGTCCGGATCTAACTGAGGCGGTTCTCGACCGCATCCTGGTCCTGTTCGGCCTGGAAATTCTCAAGATTGTCCCCGGCCGTGTGTCCACCGAGGTCGATGCCCGGCTCTCGTTCGACACTGCGGCGACCATCGCCAAGGCGCATCAACTTATCGCCGCATACGAGAAGGAAGGTCATTCGCGCAACCGCATCCTCATCAAAATCGCCTCCACTTGGGAAGGCATCAAGGCGGCGGAAGCACTTGAAAAGGAAGGCATCCATTGCAATCTCACGCTGCTGTTTTCCTTTGCCCAAGCCGTCGCTTGCGCCGAAGCCGGCGTGCAGTTGATCTCGCCTTTCGTCGGCCGGATTCTCGACTGGCACAAGGCCGCCACCGGCAAGGATTTCCAAGGCGACGAAGATCCCGGTGTTATTTCAGTCCGCGCCATTTATAACTACTACAAGAAGTTCGGTTATAAGACCGAAGTCATGGGCGCTTCGTTTCGCAACAAGGGGGAAATCCTCGCGCTCGCCGGTTGCGACTTGCTCACGATCAGCCCCGGCCTGCTCGCCGAGTTGCAAGCCTCCGAAGAGCCGATCACCGCGCGCCTCACCGCGGCGGAAGCCGCTGCCAGCGATTTCAAGAAGATCAGCCTCAACGAGAGCGACTTCCGCTTCATGCTCAACGAAGATGCGATGGCCACCGAGAAAACCGCCCACGGCATTCGCGCCTTCTCGGCGGACATCGTCAAGTTAGAGAAGCTCGTTGAAGGCATGATGGCTTGATCGCGTGCCGCCTCGCGGTCCGGCGCATTCGCGGGTGCCCTGCATCACGCGAGGCTGCGGGCCGCGAGCAGCTTGTCCACATACTTTGCGAGCATGTCGGTTTCCAAGTTCATGCTCTGACCGATAGCCGAGGCCTGGAGGTGGGTGTGCTCCCAGGTGTGCGGGGTGATCCAGAACACCGCGCCGTCGGGCGTGAGTTCGGCGATGGTTAGGGAAATGCCGTCGAGGGTCAGCGAGCCTTTGTCGATGCAGAGGCGGTGGATTTCCGGCGGCAGGGAAACGCCGACGATGTGGTCCTGGCCGCTGGCTTCGAGGCGGGTGATTTCCCCGGTGCCATCCACGTGGCCTTGGACGAAATGACCGCCAAAGCGCTTGCCGACCATCATCGCGCGTTCGAGGTTCACGATGGATCCGGCGGCGAGGCCGCCGAGCGAGGTGACGCGCAGGGTTTGCGCTAGCAGGTCGAAGCAAACCCGGCCGGACGCGAGATCCGCAACGGTGAGGCAGCAGCCGTTGATGGCCACCGAGTCGCCGGGCGCGAGTTCGCCGGCGAAGGGGATTTGCAGGGTGAGCCGCGCTTGCTCGCCTTTCGACTCAAGGCTGAGCACGTTGCCGATGGCTTCGACGAGTCCGGTGAACATGGGATTTCAGGGTGTGGTGACTTTGATTTCCTGCACCGGCGCGAACATTTCGTCAATTCCCCGGTCCGGGAAAAACATCATGCACAGCGCGACGATGATCGTCGGCAGAAGGGCGGCGAGGGCGAGTTTGACGGGAGAGACACCATCGCTGAAAAATCTGCCTAGCAGTGCCTGACCGGCGGGGTTAGGCGCGTTGGCGATGACGGTGAGGCCGCCGCCGGTGACGGCTCCGGCGAGCACGGCGTATTTCAACTGGGGCGAGAGTCCATCGACTTGGCTGGCAAGAAAGGTGATCGCGGCGTTGTCGTTGAAGGAGGTCAGGATCGTGGAGCCTAGAAACAGCGGGGTTTCTGATAGGCTCGAAATGATCGGCGCGAGCCACCAGCCTTGCAATCCGCCGTGGACGACCAGTCCGGCGAGGAAGAATCCGACGAGGATGGGCCCGCGGAGGTTGACTCCGCTTTGGTGGTTCGCGGTGGCTTGGGAGAACGCGAGGAAGAACAGAAATCCGCCGATGAACAAGGGCGGATAGTGGGCAAAGGCAACGGTCCAAGCCATGAAAGCGAGGTGCGTGAGGGTGATGAACAGCGGCACGCGGCGCTTCGCCTGGATCATGTCGCCCACTCCGTCGCCATCATGGTCGCCCGACTGTTTTTCCATGGCGGCCAGTTCCTTGCGGAAGCAGAAGAAATAAATCCCGCTGGATAACAGGATCGAAATGATCGCCTTATCGCCGTAGTGGAGAAACATTTCCGAGCTGGTGATTCCCCATTTCTGGGCGACCATCAGCACCGGTGGCGCGGCGAAATTCGTCAGCACTCCGCCGATAGAAATGTTGACGAAAAGCAGCCCCAGCGTGGCGTAGGCAAATCGCGGCGACGGCTTGAGTTGATAGAATTTCTTGGCCAGCAGCATCGCGGCGATGGTCATGGCACCGGGTTCGGTGATGAACGACCCTAGCAGCGGCGCCACGATCATGATCGAGAGCCACCAAGCGGCCGGGGTCTGCTTGCCGATGCGGGCGAAATAGCTCAGGCAGGACTCGGCGAACTGCAAAATCGGCCGGGTGGAGGCCAGCGCCATGATGATTACGACGAACGTAGGTTCGGTGAAATTGACGCTCATGAAGTAAGCTTTTAAAGTCGTCAGATCGTAAAAGGCGATGATCGCGCCCATCAGGGCGAGGACCCAGATGCCGAAGATCGCCTCCACCTCGCCGAGGAAATGAAGCAGCGTCGCCTTGAAGCTGACGAGGTCGTCGGCCTCCGCCGTTTCGTGGCGGGCGGCCTTCAGGCGGCGGATCTTCGCGTCATGATCGTGCTGGACCTTGTGGGAGAGCTTGGTGACGGGAATGGCGAAAAAAGTGTGGATGACGGCGAGGACGAAAATGATCGTCGCCACGAGTAGAAAAGGTTGCTGCTGAGCCCGGAAACTAAGTCTGGCACCGATGCCATCGAGTCCCATGGCCTTTTCCCGGCCGGCGAAGGTCGCCATCTCGGTGACGAATGCGGGCTCCTTGCCATGGGCGTTTGCGCCAAACGCAGCGGCAGGGACTAGCAGGAAAATAACGGTGAAAAGCAAAATGAGAATTTTCATCATGGGGCGGTCCAAGGTCCGCTGAAGTCGTAGGCAATGCACGAACCCCGGGCAAGGGAAACCGGGAGCCCGGAAGAAGCGAGTGATTGACCCGGCTGCGGATTGCGGTGAAACTGGCGGTGTTTTGTCAGACGTGAAAACAACAGATCAGGAACCCAAGGTGCGACCCAAGCGACGAAGGAAATATCGGCGCTGGCTTTTTGTCGCGGCACTGGTGCTCGGTTTGCTTTGGCTGAATGGGCCGGGATTGCGCCTGATCGCTCCCCGCGCGGCCGTGCATTTTCTAAAGAAAGCCGGGCTGCGCGGAAATTTCAAGGTCAGCGGAAATCTCACCGGCGGCATGTCGTTTTCCGACCTGAAGATCGAAGGCGACCGGGAACTCGCCAGCCTGAGTATCGACCGGGTGACTCCCGACTACCAATGGCGGGGTCTGTTCAAGGGGCGCTTGGAAGGCTTGACGGTGGACGGCGTGCATGTGGATCTCCGGCTGGGTTTAAAGAAGGAAGACGCAGGAAAACCGCCGCTGGACTTGAAGAAACTGGTCCAAACCCTGCGCTCCGAAAGGGGGAAGGTCCTGCCTGTGGAGTTCGATGTGAAGAACATCAGCCTCGCCGCTAGCCGCAATGGAAAACCGTTATTCTCCCTCGCTCCGAGCCGCGTTTACCACCAATCTGGCAGCGGGGAGCTTCTGCTGGAGCTCGGTGCCTTCACCGAAGCCAACGGCCGCCAATGGCCGGCGAGGCAATCCACCATCGACTGGGCACCCGACGCGCTCTCGATCGCGCGCATCGATCCCTATCCAGGTGTTAGCGTGCGCGATTTGTTCGTGCGGCTTCCGGCCGGCGGCGAGCCGTCGGCGGAGGCGGAGCTGCATTTGGATGACGCGGTGTTCGTGGTCAGCAGCACGGCAGGTTTCGAGTCTGCTAGAATCGACCTTCGTGAGGGCAGGCTCGATGTGGCGCAAGCGGCGAAGCGCTTTGGATTCGAGGTTCCGGCCAGTGCGACGCTCACTTCCCTGGCGGTCGAGCTGGATCAAATCCTGCCGAAGCCTACGTCCGCGATTGGAACGGTTAGGTTGTTGTTGGAAAACATGGTTTGGCAAGAGTGGAGCGCGTCCGAGCTGGGCATGGATGCGACTCTTGCCGCAGATCAAGCGTCGGTTACTGCCCGCGGATTCATGCTGGGAACCGGCTTCTCGCTGGATGCCGCGGCACCCGTCACACGGGCGGAGGACAGTTTCATGATTGGCGACGCGCAAGGCCGTTTCAACATCGCGGACGTCCCCCAGCTCTTGCGCGAACTGGCGGCCCGCGCGTCGGCCATCGACCCGCAGGCACCGGTTCCACCGTCGAGGGTGGACGGCAAGTTCAACGTCACTTTCCTCGCGAACAAACCCCAAGCCGTTACCGCCGACCTCGCCTTGAAACCGGACGACGACACGCTCGCTTCCGCCGTCGCGCTCAGAGGCCGCTGGGCCAAAGACCAGCCACTCACGGCGGATCTCGCGCTCGACGGTCTGAACGCCGCCGTGACCTATCAGCCCGGCCCTGCGACCTATCAAGCCTCGCTGAGTCTCGATGAATTTACCAGCAGCCGGATCGAGCGCTGGTTGGCCATCGTGAAAGTGAAACCCGGCGGTATCGCCGATCTAGCAGGTGGATGGAGCGGCAGCGGGGAGTTCAAGACCGGCAAGCACCGGGGCGAGCTATCACTCGCCCAAGCCACTTGGTCGCGCGAAGCCGTGCCGCCAGTCACCGCCATCGGCGGCATCCGCTATGACTGGCCGGCGGGCTTCGAAACCCAAGGCCTGCGGCTGCGGGTGAATGAACAGACGGTGGCGCTCGAAGCCGCGCTGGCTGACAATCTGTTGGAGCTCCGGCATTTCCTCTGGAGCGACGGCAAGGAGGAACTCGCCGAGGGCACGGCCAGCCTCCCGATGCCGCAGGATTTCTCGAAATGGCGCGACACGCTGGCCAAGGACGCCCGGCCGCTGGCGGTCTCTATCAAATCGCGGGTGCTCTCGCTGGGCGTGCTCAAGGATTGGCTTCCGGCCATGGAAAAAGTCGACCCGCGCTCCACCGGCCAGCTCGACTTGCAAATCTCGGGAACCTACCCGGAGCCCGTGGTCGAGGCCGTTTTGGACATCAAAGATCTTCGCTCGCCCATCCAGCCGCAGCTCCCGCCCGCCGATTTGAAGCTCGTGCTTGCCGGCCGGGACGGGCGTCTAACGTTGGACGGAAGCGCAACCGCTCCGGATTTTCCTGCGGCGGTCATGAAGGCGTCCATGGCGTTCCGTCCGGCCCAATGGGCCGAAGTCCCCGGGCGGATCAAAGAAGAACCCGTGGACGCACGCGTGGATCTCCCGCGCTTGGATTTCTCGCGGTTCAGCTCCCTTGTCCCGGTCGCCGACCGGATCGCCGGCGTTGCTACCGGCAACATCCTCGTCTCGGGAACGGTCGGCAAACCCGAGCTCAAAGGTATCATCGACCTAACTGGAATCGGCTTTGGTTTTAAAAGCGACCGTTTTCCCGCCGTGGAAGGGGCGTCCGCATCCTTGGATCTCGCGTTGGACCGCATCCTTTTAAAAAACCTGAAAAGCAGCGTCGCGGGTGGCACCTTGCAAGGTGACGGCTCGCTCACCATCACGGACGGCAAACCGGGTAATCTCGACCTGCGCTTCCGTGGCAATCACTTGCCGTTAGTGCGCAACGACGTCTTGATTCTTCGCGCGAATGGCGATCTGCGCCTTCAAGGGCCGTGGCAGCAACCGGTGCTTTCCGGCAGTGTTGGCGTGGTGGATAGCATTTTCTATCGAGACATCGAGCTGCTGCCCATCGGCTCACCCTTCGTCGCTCCCCGAGCTGCGGCTTTGCCGAGAATTGACCCGCCGAAAGCCCAGATAAGCGCCATTCCCGAGCCTTTCCGGAACTGGGCGTTCGACGTTCAGGTCAGCGCCCGCGAACCGCTGCTGATCCGCGGGAATTTCGCCACCGGCGAGGTTACCGGTAATGTCCGGATCGGCGGCACGTTCGGGGCTCCTGCGCCGGATGGAGCGCTCGAAATCAAAAACTTCCGCGCCGCCCTGCCGTTCAGCACTTTGTATGTTAGATCGGGCACGGCGGTCTTCACCCCCGCGTCCGGTTTCGACCCAATCCTGGAAATCCGCGGCACCGCAGAGCCCCGTCCTTACCGCGTGACCGTCTATGCCTACGGTCGCGCCTCGGACCCCCAGCTCGTTCTAACATCAAACCCGCCGCTGCCTGAAAACGAAATCATGACTCTGCTCGCCACCGGCACCACCACCACCGGATTGGAAGATCCGCAGGCGGCCTCGTCGCGTGCCCTGCAACTTCTGGTGGAGGAAATGCGACGCGGTCGCTCCCGCATCGGCAGGCGGCTCCGTCCTTTGTTAGGCATGCTGGACCGGGTCGATTTCAGCCTCGCCGAGGCGGATCCGTATTCCAGCGAGTCGTTCTCCACGGCCACCTTGTCGATCACGGACCGCTGGTTTCTCTCCGCCGGAATAGGCGCGACGGGCGACTCCCGCGTGCTCGCGATCTGGCGTCTCTCCTTCCGCTGATGAATCTGCTCCGCACCAGCCTGATGTTGATCCTAACGGCGATGATCACCGTCGCGGAGACACGCGTGCGGATCACTGGCATGCAGCAGAAGACCGAGAGCCAGATCTTGGATCTCATGGGGGGCAGGCTGGAGCATGTCAGGGCGAGCGAAGCGGCACCCTCACGCGCGGACGACGCTGCGTTCCTCATCCGGCAGGTATTGCGGAAGGACGGATACACCGATGTCCGGGTGGATTGGAAAATCGTCGGCCCGGCGGAAATTTTACTCACCGTGCATGAGGGACTGCGGCTCTCGCTAGGGCGGATCAACGTCAACGGCGTGCCGCCCGCCCAAGCCAGAAAGCTCACGAAACTTTACACCCGTCCCGCTTGGAAGGGTCGTTCTTTTAGGTCCGGTGACGCCCCGTTCCGCGAGGAAGATGTGGAAACCGGCCTCTCCTATCTTCGTCAGGAGCTCAATGCCGAAGGCTATTGGGCGGGGGAGGTCGTCATCACTAACCGTATCACTGATCCGGCTTCCGGCGCGGTCGACATTACAATCGAGGTGCGTCAGGGACCTCTGCACAGCATCAGCGAAGCGAAGGTCGTGAGCCTGGACGGTCGCGGCGTGCAGGAAGCACAAGCGGCCGTGAAGCCTTATGCCGGCAAGCCCGCCACCACCGGCAATTTAAACGCCATGCGCCTCGCGGTGGAAGAGCTGTTTGTTAGCAGTGGTTATCCTGATGCGAACATTTCGATGGGCCGTACCCTTGCGCCCTCTCGATTCATCCCGGAGTTTTCCATCGATCTCGGAAAGCGGGTGCGCCTCAACCGAATTGCAATCGAGGGCTTGGTGCAGACCAATCCGCGGCGGGTTGGAGCCCGGTTGAAACCCTTTGAAGGGGATTGGTATGACGAGGCGGCGATGAACAAGCGGCTCCGCGGCTTCCTGGCGACCGGCGCGTTTTCCTCCGCCCGCCTCGAAACTCATGAGATCGAGGGAGATCGTATCGACGCGACCCTGCATTTGGAGGAGGCGCGCGCCAAGGAGATCAGCCTCGCCGCGGGTTTCGATTCCTATCTGGGAGCCCTCCTGCGGACGACTTACACCGACCGGAATCTGATGGGCCAGCTGGTCGGATTCAGCACCGGATTCGAGTTCAGTTCGCGTGGAGTGTTAGGCGAGACGCGACTCACCGATCCATGGTTTATGGGGACTGATGTGGCCGCGAGTGCCCGCGTCTACGCGCTCATTTACGGCCGCGAGGGATACAGTTCGTTGGAAACCGGTCTGGAGGGAACCACCAAGTGGGAGTTTGGCGATCACTATAAATTAGAGGCTCTCGTCGGCTTTTCCTTCGTCAATCTCAACGAGGACGGGCTTCCCGTGGCGGAGCTCGGTGAGACCGTTTATGGCCAGCCCCGCCTGCGCGTCACCCAGACCCTCGACTACCGGGATAGCCCGGTCCTGCCGGGAAAGGGCTGGCATCTGGCGGTGCCGTTGGAAATCGGCTCGGCCATGGGTGATCTATCAACTTCCTATGTCCGGGCTGAGCTTTCCGGTGCTTGGTATCATACGTTTGAAAACGACTTTCAGATCGTGCTTGGCGGAGCTTATGGAATCCTCATGCCCTCGGGCGAGGGGGTGGATCTCCCGATCAATCTCCGCCTGTTCAACGGCGGCGCGCACAGTGTCCGCAGTTTCCCCGAGCGCGAACTGGGGCCCACGGTCGATGGCTATCCAACCGGTGGTGAAGGTATGTGGCACGCCAATGCCGAACTCATTCGCAAGCTCACAGGAAGTCTCAAAGCGGTCGGTTTTGTCGATGCCGGCAGTCTGTCCCGGGAGTTTGACCAGCTCGGCTTCGGGGATGTGGAGCTGGCGGTCGGGCTGGGTTTGCGGCTGGATTTGCCCATCGGGCCGGTGAGGTTAGAGTATGGCTACAACCTCACCCGGGACCAGGGCGATCCCGTCGGCACGCTTCACTTCGCCATCGGCATGGCGTTTTAAAATGATTCGGACTGCGCAAAAACTCTGAGGAACTGTGAACGGGATCTGCAATCTCGCGGGAAGGGGATTAAAAAGTTGGCCCGCTGCCTGCTAATCGATAGCCATAGAACCCATGGAAATGTTTAAGGGCTACAATCCCGGAAAATTTTATGACGAAATGTTTGGAGGGGACGGTGCCGTGCGCAGTCACTGCTCGCCGCTTCTCAAGAAATTCGGCAAGATCGATGAGCGTGATTTCCTTGCTCGCAAGGCGAATTCCGAGCTCTATTTCCTCCGCCAAGGCATCACCTTCAACGTCTATCACGATGATCGTGGGACTGAGCGGATTTTCCCGTTCGACCCAATTCCACGGGTGATGCCCGCGAGCGAGTGGGAACATCTGGAGGCCGGATTGACGCAACGGATCGTGGCGTTGAATTTGTTCCTGCACGATATCTATCACGACCAGCAGATTCTCAAAGACGAGGTGATCCCGCGATTTTACATCGAGCAGGCGAAGCACTACCGCCCCGAATTCCGCGGAGTGGATGTGGCGGCTGACACGTATATCCACATTTGCGGCAGCGACCTGATCCGCGGCGCGGACGGGGTTTACTACGTTCTAGAAGATAACGGGCGCTGTCCGTCGGGCGCGTCGTATCTGTTGGAAAACCGCAACGCGCTGAAGCGGGCGTTTCCCGGAATTTTCGAGACGCTCGGCGTGCGCCCGGTAGATTCGTATCCGCGGGATCTGCTGAACATGCTCCATCACATTTCGCCCCGGCGCGACTGGGATCCGGTGTGCGTGTTGCTCACGCCGGGCTGCTATAACAGCGCGTATTTCGAGCACTGCTATCTGGCGCGGGAAATGGGCATCGACATCGTCGAGGGCAAGGACCTGGTGGTGGTGGACAAGTTCGTTTACATGCGGACGACCCGCGGGCTGCTGCGGGTGGATGTGATTTATCGGCGGATCGACGATGATTTCATCGATCCCGTGGTGTTCCGGAAAGACTCGGTGCTCGGCGTCCCCGGCCTGATGAACGCCTACCGCGCGGGCAATGTTTCGCTAGCGAACGCCGTGGGAACCGGCGTGGCGGATGACAAGGTGATTTATTATTTCGTCCCGAAAATGATCGAGTATTACCTCGGCCAGGAGCCGATTTTGCCGAACGTCCCGACCTATCTGGCCTCGGAGGAGGCGGACATGAAATACATTCTAGCAAATTTGCCCGAGCTGGTGGTGAAGGCGGCCAACGAGTCCGGCGGCTACGGCATGTTGATGGGGCCGACCGCGACGAAGGACGAAATCGCTGAGTTTCGCGACCGCATCATCGCTGATCCGCGCAACTACATCGCCCAGCCGGTCATCTCGCTTTCGACCTCGCCGACGTGGTGCGACGGCGCGATGGAAGGCCGGCACATCGACCTGCGCCCGTACATCATTTACGGCAAGGACGTGAAAATCGTGCCCGGCGGCCTCACCCGCGTGGCGCTGACGAAAGATTCTCTGATCGTAAACTCTTCCCAAGGCGGCGGCAGCAAGGATACTTGGGTGCTGCGCCACTAAATCATCATGCTCTCCCGAGTCGCCAATACTTTATACTGGATGGTCCGTTACGTGGAGCGGGCCGACAACCTCGCCCGCTTGATCGACGTCAACCAGCAGCTTCTGTTGGATTTTGAACGGCTCGACAGCGAGCGGCTGCGGGGTTTCTGGCAGCCGATCATCCTGAGCACCGGCGACGAGGAGGCTTTCAGCAAGCTCTATGACGAGACTGGCAGCGACGAGGTGATCCGGTTTCTGACGGATGATCCGCGAAATCATAACAGCATTACCTCCTGCATCGCCCTCGCTCGCGAAAACGCGCGAACGGTCCGCGACCAGTTGTCCGACGAGCTGTGGGAAGAGCTGAACGCCTTGTATCTTTTCACGCGCTCGGATGAGGCGCACCGCTTGATCGATTCTGATCCGCCGAAGTATTATGAAAACATCCGGAGGTCGGTGATGACCTTTCTCGGAATTGCGGCGTCCACGATTTCCCGCAACGAGGCGTGGGAGTTCATGGATCTCGGTCGGCACTTGGAGCGGGCGGACAAGACCACCCGTTTTTTGGATGTTTCGAGTTATTTGCCGCCGGGGGCGGACGGCTTTGAAGCGATCTCGCCGGGAGTTCTTCATTGGACAGCCATCCTGCGTTCGTGTGGGGCGATGGGCGCGTTCCGTGCGGCGCAGTTGGAAATTAGCGGGCGCGGGATCGCGGATTTTTTGATTTTCTCGAAGGATTTCCCGCGCTCGGTGCGGTATTGCATCGAGAAAGTGGATGCGAGTCTGCACCTGATTTCCGGCACGCCGCGCGGGTCGTTTTTTAATGAAGCGGAGCGCGAGGCCGGGCGGGTGCTGGCGGATTTGAATTTTGGATCGACCGAGGATGTCTTCGCGACCGGACTGCACGATTATCTGGACGCGCTGCAAGGGCGGTTCAATCGGATCGGTGCCGAGATTTTCGAAACCTACGTGCTGATGCCGGAACGAATCCAGAGCAGCCCGGGACCGCGGTCTTCCAGTCTATCCGATGTCGCAGCGTGGCAGATGGAGCAACAGCAGCAACAGCAGCAGTGAGTAATTCAAGTGAACCGGCCCCGCCCGCGTCCGGGATGAAGCTTTCAGTGTTTCACCGGACGGTATTCCACTACGGAATGCCGGTGACCCATAGCGTGAACACGCTGCATCTGGAGCCGCGGACGTTTCCCTATCAGAAGACGATCGGTGCATTGATCCGGGTGATCCCGGCGACGCGGTTGCGGCGGTTCACCGATCTATTTCAAAACATCACGCACCACTTCGAGCTGCCTGGGGCGCATTCGAAGCTGGAGATCGAGAGCCGGATCAAGGTGCACAATCTGCCGCTGGATATCTCCGCCGCGAGCCGCGCGGCGACTTTGGAGGGTTACCGCGATTCGTCGATCCGCGAGCAGATTTGGCCGTATTTGCAGGAAAGCCGGTGGGTTTCCCGGCATCCCGAAGTTTGGCGGCAGGCGGTGGATGTGACGGCTCCGTTCACGGCGGTTTTCGATCAGGCGAACGCGCTGATGGAGTGGGTTTACCGGGAGTTTCGTTATGAATCGGGAGTGACGAGCGTGAACACCCATCTGGAAGAGGCCTTCCAGATAAGGCGCGGCGTTTGCCAGGATTTCACGCACGTGATGCTGGGCTTGTGCCGGGCTGTTGGAATTCCGGCGCGGTATGCTTCCGGTTATCTTTACAACGGCCCGCGCGACACGCTCGTCGGCGCGCAGGCTTCGCACGCTTGGGCCGAGATTTATCTGGCTGCCGCCGGTTGGATCGGATTCGACCCGACTAACAACACACTGGCCGACGAGCGCTATGTGAAGATTTCCGTGGGCCGCGACTACGAGGACGTGGCCCCGGTGCGCGGGAGCTACAACGGCACCGGCCACTGCCGGATGGAAGTGCAGGTGGAAGTGGAGAAGATCTAATTAGAACGGTTTGGCGAGGCCGAGCCACGCGGCGGTCACTGCGGCGACGATGGAGAGGGCTAGGACGATCGAGCTCGGCAGGACCTTGCGCTTGGCGAGGACAGGGGCGGCGCCGAGGAAGAGCCACAGGCCGAGTTTGATCATCCACCAGGATTGGCCCATCGGTGGTTTTTTCAGCATGGCGAAGCCGACGAGGAGAATGAGGATGAGCGAGATGCCGTGGAGCATGGAGGCTCCTTTTTTGCCCGAGCCTCCTAGCAGCGTTGCGCCGAGCGAGGTGAAAAGGGCGATGACGCCGGCGAGATGGAGTGTTTTGAGGAGAATAAGGTCCATGGGATGATTGAGCTGCCGGAGTGTCTCCGCATCGGGTTTGGGATCAAGGAAGTTCGGCATTCGCGTCTTTCCATGGTGGCGAGTTGGCTCACGTCCGCTTGCTTTCTGCTCAAGTTAGTCAGCATGAGGTATACCGGATGACGGTAAAGGGCACACCGCGACCGATACGGTGATGGTTCATGTCGATAACAAGAATGATCCGCCGGTCGTTGACGCAGCGCAGCCGACGGTTTTCGTGCTCCGGCTGCCTAACAAACAGATGGTGGGCGTGGGCATCACCGGCGTGCGGGATCCGGACCACAACGCCGCCCGTTCGGGCGTTGTGGTGGTCACGGTGCCACAGAGCAGGAAAGCGCAAGCCGCCTTTTTGCAGAAATCCGGTTCTTCCAGCCTTGCAAAATCTTTTTCCGAAACCGCTCTTGTCCCTTGGCTTGTCCGTGCCATACGCTTGCCCAGCCCGCGCCAAACGTGACCCAATCTCCTTCTCCCACCTACATTCTCGGCGTTCTGCCGTCTCGTTGGGGTTCCACGCGTTTTCCCGGCAAACCGCTTCATCTCATCGCCGGGAAACCCCTGATTCAGCATGTTTGGGAGCGGTGCAGGAAATGTTCCGGGCTGGATGAAATCATTGTTGCCACCGATGACGAGCGCATCCGTGACGCCATCATCGCCTTCGGTGGCAAGGTCGCCATGACCTCGCCGGATCATCCCACCGGTACCGACCGCATCGCCGAGGCCGCACAAGCCGTCCCACAGGCGACCCACATCGTCAACATTCAGGGCGACGAGCCGCTCATCGACCCCGCGCTCATCGACGGGCTCGCCGCGGCGATGGCCGCGGACCCCACCCTCGACATGGCCACCGCCGCCAACCCGCTAGATCCCGCCGATCCGGCCGTGCAGGATCCGAACGTGGTCAAAGTTGTCATCGCGCTCAATGGCCGCGCGCTGTATTTTTCCCGCTCGCCGTTGCCGTTTTTCCGCAACGCGGTCGATGGTCTACCCGTCCTGCGCCACAAGGGAATCTACGCCTACAAGCGGAGTTTCCTCGAACGCTTCGTCACGTGGCCGCCCTCGCTTTTGGAAAAAGCCGAGTCGCTCGAACAACTCCGCGCCCTTGAAAACGGCGCTTCTATCAAAGTCCTCATCACTTCCGACACCTCACCGGGCGTCGATACCCCGGAGCAAGCCCGCGAAATCGAACGTCTTCTCACCACTGCTCATCCATCACTCTCATGAAATACATTTTTGTTACTGGCGGCGTCGTTTCCTCACTCGGCAAGGGTCTTGCCGCAGCGTCTATCGGCACTCTGCTCGAGCACCGCGGATTGACCACCTTGATGCAGAAATTCGACCCTTATCTCAATGTTGATCCGGGCACCATGTCGCCCTTTCAGCACGGCGAGGTTTACGTGCTCGACGACGGCGCTGAGACCGATCTCGACCTCGGTCACTACGAGCGTTTCACGTCCGGCGTGCTCTCGCGGATGAACAACCTGACTTCCGGCCAGGTTTTCGACTCGGTCATCAAGAAGGAACGCCGCGGGGAATATCTCGGCAAGACCGTCCAGTTCATCCCGCACGTTACCGATGAAATCAAACTGCGGATGCATCAGGTCACGGAGAATAATCCGCACACCGATGTGCTCATCACCGAGATCGGCGGCACCGTGGGCGATATGGAAGGCCTGTTATTCATCGAGGCGTTGCGCCAATTCGCGCTCGAAGTCGGAAAGGAAAACGTCTGCTTCATCCACGTCACGCTGCTGCCCTACATCAAGGCCGCCGGCGAGGTGAAAACCAAGCCGACCCAGCAATCGGTGGCGAAACTCCGCGAGCTCGGCATCCAGCCAGACATCATCATCTGCCGCACCGAGGCCGACCTCGACGAGGACAATCGTAAGAAGATCGCCATGTTCTGCAACGTCGAGCGCAAGAACGTCGTCGCCTTCCGCGACGTGGCGCACACGATTTACGAATGCCCGCTCGACCTGCGCCGCGACAAAATCGACCGGCTGGTGGTGGACAAGTTAGGCCTCGGCCACACGCCGTCGCCTGCGCTTGAGGATTGGGAGAAATTCGTGCAGCGCGTCATCCATCCAAAGCACAAGGTGACCATCGCCGTGGCGGGAAAATACATCGAGCTGCAAGACGCGTATAAATCCATTTACGAATCCTTGATCCACGCCGGCGCGCACCATGACACCAAAGTGCAGATCGTCCGCGTGGAAGCGGAGGCCATCGAGGACCACGGCGCGAAGTCAGTCATTGGCGATGTCGATGGCATCCTCGTTCCCGGCGGTTTCGGCGACCGTGGCACGGAGGGGAAAATCCTCGCCGCCAAATACGCCCGCGAAAGCAACATCCCGTATCTCGGCATCTGCTTGGGCATGCAAATCGCCACCATCGAGTACGCCCGCAACGTCTGCGGCCTGAAAGGCGCGAACTCCACCGAGTTCGACAAGACAACTAAGCATCCGGTCATCTGTTTGCAGGAAGAGCAAAAAGGTGTTGAAGATATGGGAGCCACCATGCGTCTCGGTTCCTCTGAATCCA
>JAYSYA010000006.1:0-6566 GCA_043716765.1 Akkermansiaceae bacterium | reverse complement strand
TTCATGAAGAGAGCTTGGTGTCGCTGGGTTAGAAAAGAAACCGGGGATTTCATCCCGGCAGCAATCGCACCTTGTCGGCTTGGATCAGGCGCTCGAGGCCTTGCTCACTGCGGAGCAGGAGTTCGCCGCCAGCCGCAATGCCCTCGACGATGCCGATTCGAGGGCCGCACGCAGTGGTCAGACTCACCCGTTTTCCCGTTAAAACGCAGCGCAGTCGCACGGCGTCCAGCAATTCCTCGAAGTCCTCGCTGATTTGGCGGTGCCGTCTGGCGAATTTCCGAATGACCGCCAGCAAGACTTCGGCGCGGGAGCAGATCTGTGAAGTCTCGAGCTGAAGTGAGGTCGCGATTTGCGAAACTTCTGGCGGAAAGTCGGTGGTGTTGACGTTCAGGCCGATCCCGACGACTGCGAAATCCGAACCCGCCTCGACGAGGATTCCGGCCGTTTTGCGGTGTCCGATCCAAACGTCGTTGGGCCACTTGATGCCGGCTTGCGCGCCGAAGGTTTCCACCGCCTCCGCCACCGCGAGTCCTGCGGCGAGGGCGAGCCGCGGCCACAATGATTTCGGCTCTGCGGGGCGGATGAGAATGGAAAACGCGAGCGACTCCCCCGTGGGGGAAAACCATGCGGCTCCGCGTCGCCCGCGGCCGGCGGTCTGGCGCTCGGCGAGGACGACCAGCCCGTCGCTAGCTCCGGCTTGGGCGAGCAGGCGGACTTCGTCGTTGGTGGACTCCACCGATTCGCGGACCAGCAGGCGGAACGGTTCGGGGAAATCCGCTGCGGCCTCGGTGAAGTCTTCGCCAATCATTCCGCTAGAGAGTTTCAAAATCCAGTCCGACATCGAGTGCCGGAGCTGAGTGGGTGAGGGCACCTGCGGAAATGAAATCCACACCGGTTTCCGCGATTTCACGCAGCGATTCCAAAGTGACGCCGCCGCTGGCTTCGAGCTGTGGCTTGCCGCCTTCTCCACGCAGTTCCACGGCCGCGCTCAATTCTTCCAAGCTCATGTTATCCAGCAAAATGAAATCAACCCCCTTCATCGCGAGGAAATTCCGGACTTGCTCAAGGCTATCCGCTTCCAGTTCGACCTCCACTCCGGGGTGGTCGGACTTGAGTTGGTCAATCGCCGCTTGGATCGCTGCGGTTCCGCCCTCGGCGACGAGATGGTTGTCCTTCACCATCGCGCGGTCGTAGAGACCGAGGCGGTGATTGGTGCCACCGCCGTCGAGCACGGCTTGTTTTTCCAGCAAACGATAGCCCGGCGTCGTCTTCCGCGTGTCGAGGATCCGGGCGCGGGTGCCTTTCACCTGCTCCACGTAGCAGGCGGTCAGCGTGGCCACGCCGCTGAGGTGCTGGAGGAAATTCAGTGCCGTCCGCTCGGCAGTTAAAATTGACCGGGCGGACCCTTCCACCCGGATCAACAAAGCCCCGGCGGCCACGCGACTGCCGCCAGAAATCAGGATTTCCACAGCCAGCGAGGGATCCACCGCGCTGAAAACCTGCGCTGCCAACTCCACGCCAGACACCACGCCGTCCTTGCGCACCGCGACGAATGCACACGCCCGGCGCTGTTCCGGGATGAAATAAAGCGACGTGAGATCGCCACCGCCGAGGTCTTCGGCGAGCGCGAGTTCGATTAGAATGGCGGAGTGGTCGTTCATCGGGAAAACGGATCGTGCGGGAGCGCTCGGAAATTTTCAACTCATTCACCGAGCACGCTCACCGCCACCTCCCGGCGGTGCGGGTCACGGCGATGTTCAAACAGGAAAACCCCTTGCCATGTCCCGAGCATCATCCGCCCTTCCATGATCGGAATCACCTCGCTCGTCCGCGTCAGCGCCATCCGGATGTGGCTCGGCATGTCGTCCGGACCCTCCTGGGTGTGGATGAACCACGGCGTGTTTTCCGGGACAAGCTTGTCGAAAAACACCTCCAAATCCCGCCGCGCGCTCGGGTCGGCGTTCTCCATGATCACCAAGCTGGCGCTCGTGTGGCGGACGAAAACCGTCACGTTGCCGGTTCTAACCCCCGAGCGCGCCACGATCTCCGCCAACTCGCGGGTGATTTCCGTTGTTCCCTTGCCGTGGGTTTTGACGGAAAATGTCTCACCGGTTGCTTTCATCCTCGCGATTCAACCCCATTCGGTTTGCTCATGGCAACAACGCTTTCAGCCCGATCCACTCGCTTCCCCATGTGATGATCCATGGCAACGTGAGCAAGCTCAGCACCGTCGTCGCGATCACAATCTGCACCGCCACCGCGGGCCGCCCACCATACATCCGCGCCAGCAAGATCGACGACATCCCCGCCGGCATCGCCGCCTGGATCACTAACACCTGCCGCAGCTCCACCGGCAGCGGAAAGTATTTCGCGGCTGCCAGAATCGCCATCGGCGCGAGGATCAGTCGCACCAGCGCGCCGCCCGCAAGCACCCGCCAGCTGGGTTTTTCCGTGCCTGCCAGATCCATCATCGAGCAACCAGTGATCAGGATCGCCAACGGAAACGCCCCCACGCCGATCATCGAAATCGCCTTCCTTCCTGCCCCCGTCACTTGGTCGTCCAGCCCCGCCGCCACCAACGCGAGACCGATGACGACCGCGATGATTGGGCCGTTGAGAAGCCTCCGCCACGGGATGCCGCGCTCGCCACTCATGATCATGATGCCCACCGACCAAATCGCGATTTCCACCCCGATGTTGTGCACGAACAGCAAGGCCAGCGCGCCCGTGCCCCATAAAATCTCAAGCACCGGTGCCGCGGTGAATCCAAAATTCTGACAGCCCGCGCTGAGTGCGAAAGTCCGCATCCCGGTCCCGCGCTCCAGCCCGAGCAAGCGGCCCACCACCATCCCGATCCCGATCCCCGCCATGATCAGTCCGAACCCGAGCCCGATCGACCACAGCACCACTGACCCGCTCCGCAGCACCGCGCTGCCCAAGATTTTATCCAAGATGAAACATGGCAGCATCACCGTGTAAACCACCCGCATTACCCCGGTGTCATGCTCCGCGCGGAGCACACCCGTGCGGCGCAAAACCGCGCCCGCGACGATCAGCAAATACACCGGCAGGACCGATGCGATAACGGCACCGGGCGAAATCACGCTGCCAAACTCCCGGCCCCGCCCCGCCCGTGCAAGCCCATAATCGCGCGCTTTTTGGATTCGGACTTGCGCCCGGAAATGCGCTTCTATTGACTCCGCCATGGCAGAGATTTCTCTCGGACTTTCATTTGACGACGTGCTGCTGGTGCCGGCTTTAAGCTCGGTTTTGCCCGGGCAGGCGGACCTTTCCACGCACGTCACAACGGGTATCCCGTTGTTTCTTCCAGTCGTTTCGGCGGCGATGGACACGGTTTCCGAACACGATCTGGCGATCGCCCTCGCTCGCGAAGGCGGCATGGGCGTCATCCACCGGGCCTGCCCGATCGACGAGCAGGCGGCGATGGTTTACCGGGTGAAACGCTCGGAAAACGCCGTCATTCAGAAACCCCACACCGTCCGCAAGGAAGACACCGTGGACCACGTCCGCGCGATCATGGCGAAAAACGGCTTCTCCGGATTTCCCGTGATCGATGCCGACGGCCACCTCGAAGGCATGGTCACCGGCCGCGACGTCCGTTACCTCGACCGCCTCGACGCAATCGTCGCCGACGTGATGACGCCGCGTGAAAAATTGATCACCGCGCCCGGCAACACGAGCCTCGAGGAAGCCCGCCGCATTCTCTATCAAAACCGGATTGAAAAACTGCCGCTCATCGATTCGGACGGCCGTCTCGTCGGACTCATCACCGGCTCTGACATCGAAAAGCGCATCACCTTCACCAACGCCGCCAAGGACGCTAACGGCCAGCTCCGCTGCGGTGCGGCCGTGGGCGTGGGGCCGGATTGCATCGACCGCGGCCGCGTGCTGATCGATGCCGGTGCCGACGCGCTGTTCATCGATGCCGCCACCGGCCACACCCGCCACGTGATGGAAGTGATTGGAAAACTCCGCGCGCTTTCAAATGTGCCGGTCGTTGCCGGCAACGTCGTCACCGAGCAAGGCGCGCGCGACCTCGTGTCCGCCGGAGCAAGCGCTGTGAAAGTCGGCGTCGGTCCGGGATCGATCTGCACCACCCGCGTCATTTCGGGCGTCGGCATGCCGCAATTCACCGCCATTCAAAATGTTGCCGGCGTCTGCCGCGAGCACGGCGTGAAAGTCATCGCCGACGGCGGCATCCGCTACTCCGGCGACATCGTCAAGGCACTCGCCGCCGGTGCCGACCTCGTCATGTTAGGTTCGCTTCTGGCAGGCACCCGCGAAAGCCCCGGCCAGACGGTGCAGTCGCAAGGCCGGCGATTCAAAACCTACCGGGGCATGGGTTCCATCGGTGCCATGCAAAAAGGCGCGGGCGACCGCTACGGCCAAAACAGCTCCGGCAAGCTTGTCGCCGAAGGCGTCGAAGGCCGCGTCCCTTACAAAGGCCCGTTGTCCGACGTGATTTTCCAACTCATGGGCGGGCTTAAATCCGGCATGGGTTACATCGGCGCCGCCACCATCACCGAGCTCCGCGAGCGCGCCAACTTTGTCCGCGTCACCGCCGGCGGCCTCCGGGAAAGCCACGTCCATGACGTCGTCATGACCGAGGAGCCCACCAACTATCAACCGCTTAGCTAAGCATCAAATCCTAAGCACGAAATTCTAAAGAATTTTCTTCTCCATGCACGATACCAACCACGTCGCCGTTCTCGATTTCGGTTCCCAATACACCCAGCTCATCGTCCGCCGCGTGCGGGAGCTTGGTTACTTCGCCAAACTTTACGCCATCGAGGATTTTCCTGATATCGGCAAGCCCGGTGCCATCATTCTATCCGGCGGCCCGAAAAGCACCGGCGAGCCGGACGCGCCCGACCTGGATTTCGAAGCGCTCAAAGCCTTCAACGTACCAGTGCTTGGCGTCTGTTACGGGATGCAGTTGTTGAATATTAAATTCGGCGGCAGCGTGGAATCGAGCAACCGCCGCGAATACGGACCCGCCAATTTGTTTCCCGCCGAGTGCGCCGGACTTTACGAAGGCGTCTCCGAGTCATCGCAAGTCTGGATGAGCCACTCGGACACTGTTAAAATCCTGCCGGAAGGCGCGAAAATTATTGCTAGAAATCAACACGGCACGCCGGTTTCGCTGCAATGGAATGATAAATTTTTCGGAATCCAGTTTCACCCGGAAGTCACCCACAGCCACGAAGGCCTGCGCATCCTCCACAATTTCCTGCTCAACGCCAGCCACCTGCTGCCCTTCCGCATCGACGATTTCAAGCGCGAGATCATCGACGGCATCCGCGAGAAAACCGGCAACAAACAAATCGTCTGCGGCGTCTCCGGCGGCGTGGACAGCACCGTGCTCGCCGTCCTGCTCCACGAAGCCGGCGCGAATGTTAGGGCGATCTTCGTCGATCACGGACTGATGCGGAAAAACGAGGGCGAGGAAGTCCGTAACAATTTCCACCGCCTGGGCGTGCCGATCGAAACCGTCGATTGCGCGGAGCGGTTCCTCAAGGCGCTCGAAGGCGTGGACGACCCCGAGAAGAAGCGCATCATCATCGGCAACCTATTCATCGACGTCTTCTGGGATTCCGTCGGCGATGCCGAGATGCTCGCGCAGGGCACGCTCTATCCGGACGTCATCGAAAGCGCGTCCAACGCGAAATCCAAGGCCTCGAAGATCAAAACCCACCACAACCGCGTGGACCGGATTCTCGAACTTCAGGCCCAAGGCAAAGTTCTGGAACCGTTAGCCGAGCTCTTCAAAGACGAAGTCCGCGAACTCGGCGCTTCGTTAGGGATCGCTCACGACATCCTCCAGCGCCACCCGTTCCCCGGCCCCGGCCTGGCCGTGCGCTGCCCCGGAATTGTCACCGAAGACCGCCTCCACATCATCCGCGAGTGCGACGCGATTTTCATCGGAAAACTCAAGGAGCACGGCTGGTATGACAAAGTCTGGCAGGCCTACGCCGGCCTCATTCCGGTGAAAACCGTCGGCGTCAAAGGCGACGAGCGCAGCTACGAGTGGGCCATCACCCTCCGCGCCGTGGTGTCGGAGGACGCCATGACCGCCGACTGGGTCGAGCTCCCGCCGATCATTCTCCGCGAGACCAGCCACCGCATTCTCAACGAAGTGAAGGGCATCAACCGTGTGCTCTACGACGTCTCGACTAAGCCGCCCGCCAGCATCGAGTGGGAATAAGTCATATTCTCCAACCGCCTGACCGCTCGGTGGTCACGATGAATAGTCGCTGCAATCCCGCCTTGAAATGCTGGAAACGGCGTGCATCCTCGCCGCCCGCCCATGGCAGGACCTACTTTCCAAGCACTTCCAGGATTCCGCGACTTCACTCCCCGTGAATGCGCGGTTCGCAATTATCTATTCGAGACCTGGCGCGGCGTGGCCCGCCGCTGTGGCTATGTCGAATACGAGACGCCCATTTTGGAGGACACCGCGCTCTATCTGAAAAAATCCGGTGGCGAGCTTTCCGCGCAGCTTTTCCGTTTCGAGGATCAGGGCGGCCGGGATGTGACCCTGCGGC
>JAYSYA010000050.1:0-17370 GCA_043716765.1 Akkermansiaceae bacterium | reverse complement strand
GCCAAGGAAACCGCGAGGCCGCCATCCATGCCGGCGTGGATGCGATGATTGCCGCCGCCAAAGGCGAATACACCGGCGCCGGCAGGACCCGGCTCGACAGCGCCGAGGAGGCACCGAGTCCGGCGTTGGTCCTGTTCATCCTGATCGTGCTGGTCATTCTAACGCTCAAGTTCCGGCGCTTGTCCGACGTCGTTTACAGCGAGACCGGATCGACCCGCGGCGGTTGGTCTGGCGGTGGCGGCGGTTGGTCTGGCGGCGGCGGAAGTTCGGGCGGCGGGTTTTCCGGTGGTGGCGGCAGAAGCGGCGGCGGGGGTGCCAGCGGCGGTTGGTAAAATAAGGCAACGCGATGAACACATTTTTCCTAAGCGACGAAGACGAAGCCTCCCTGGTCGAGGCGATCCGCGAGCAGGAAGCGCGCACCAGCGCCGAAATCCGCGTTTGTGTCAGTTACAAACTCCTCTGGAACCACGAGCGCTACGCCTGGCGGAAATTTGAGGAAACCGGCATGCGCGGCACCGTCCAGCGCAACGCGGTGCTCATCGTGATGATGCCGCGAACCAAGAAAATCGTCATCCTCGGCGACAGCGGGGTCAATGCGGTCGTGACTCCCAGCTATTGGCGAGACGCCGTCGCCGCCATGGTCCGGCACATGCACGATGCCGGTCCGCTCGAAGCGTTGCGCGAAGGTCTCCGCCGGGTGGGGGACACTTTGTCGGCCCACTGGCCCCGGACAGAGGACGACGTCAACGAACTGCCGGATGAGATTCTGAAATGATGGGCAACCAGTAGTTTGACACTGGACATTGGCCTCGATAGCGTCTGCGACACCAAGATGAAGAAATCTCCAAAACCCGCGAGCAAAGGATTCACTTTGGTTGAACTGCTTATCGTCATCGCCATAGTTGCAGTGCTCGCGGTACTGACTTTTATCGGTTCCTCCCGCTTCATTGAGAACGGCCGGAAAGTCCAGGCGCTGGCCCAGATGCGGGATTTCCAAGTCGGCATGTCGCTGTTCGAGGTGGACTACACCAAGCCGCCGATCCCCGCATCCAAGCGGGATACCGGCTCGGATACGATTTATGGCGATCCGGGCGGAAACGACACCACGCAGTTTTTAATCTCTGCTCTGGCAGGCGAGGACAAGGACTACTTGCGCGGCGAGGCCTACATAATTTTCAAATCCAGTCCCGACAACAAAGGCGGCGTCGGCAAGGACGGCAGGCTCTACGACCCATGGGGTGGCGAGCTGATGGTGGCTATTAACGGGTTCCGGTCCAATAATTCCGATGACACGCTGGTTCCGTTCAACGGCGGCCAGAACGACAGTCGCCTCCACACCTGGGGCCTGGCGGAATACAAGGAAACGAAGCCGAATGAGCAGGCCTACGTTTTCTGGTCTTACGGCAAGGATAAGAAAAAGGGCAAGAAGGGTGCCAGTTACGGCCAGGTTGTCCCATACACAGGTTCCGACGACGTGATTTCCTGGTAGCTGCTCTGTTCGAACGACATGAAATTCGTGATTCCTCTGAGCCCCCCGCACCGCTTTGGATGACATCTCTCACCTCATCCGCAACTCCTCAGGAAATCCAGCTCAACGGCACCCAACAGCCTCTGGTTTCCTAGCACGGAACCACCTCGGACACCAACGACGACATGCCTGCTTTCTTGATTGGTTCTAATCAAGACGGGTAGATTTACCGATCGGAGTTAAGACGATGAAAAATCGCACGCTCAGGATTTCCATTTTCCCCATCCGCAAAAGCACCTGTGGTAGTGTCGACGTCAAAGCCCGTAACGCCATCTGATCTGACCAATCTTCAAACCATCGCACCCACGATTTACATCGATACGATGATGCACGAACTGGGTCATCGGATCATCGGTGAAGGACACCCCGATATTGCATGTAGCTGCTAAGGAGCTTGCGAGAAATCCATCAAATGAACTCATTGACGCGGCAGCGATTCC
Source organism: Akkermansiaceae bacterium (assembly GCA_043716765.1). Taxonomy (GTDB): domain Bacteria; phylum Verrucomicrobiota; class Verrucomicrobiia; order Verrucomicrobiales; family Akkermansiaceae; genus Luteolibacter. The sequence continues at coordinate 15,402 of JAYSYA010000050.1, read as the reverse complement.
AAAATCCCCGCGCAACCGTCTTTCAAAAGCTCGATGACGTGGTCGAATCCGCGCTGCCCGCCGTAATAGGGATCCGGCACGCGCAGGTCGTCGTGGCGGCGGCAGAAACTCACGAAGGAGCGGATTTCCGCCCGCGCGGTTCCGGTCGTGTCGAGCCGCCGGACGTCAGATAGATTCGTTTCGTCCATCGTCACGATCAGGTCGAAAGCCTCCAGATCCACGTTTTGGATTTGCCGGGCCCGGCCTTCGACGGCGAACCCGTGCCTGCCGAGCGACTCGGACATCCGAGAGTCCGGTGGCGATCCGGCGTGGTGGCCAATCGTGCCCGCAGAGTCGATTTCAAACTCCTCCGCGCGCCCGCTGTCGGTCACCTGCTTGCGGAAAATAATCTCGGCCGCCGGTGAGCGGCAGATGTTGCCGAGGCAGACGAACAGAATCCGATAGGGCGGGCGGCGCATGGCGGTGGTCAGTTGCCGAACGGCAGTTCGTCCGCAAGGCGGGTCGTCTCCTCGTCGATTCGTTCGCAGGCGGTTTTCAGATAGTGCGGGTCCAGTTCGATGCCGGTGAAATTCTCCAAGCCCTGACGGTGCGCGGCGATGGCAGAGGTGCCGATGCCGAGAAACGGATCGAGCAGGCGGGTGACCAGGCCCTTGCCGTGGATGCGGATGCATTGCTCGACGAGCGCGACGGGAAAAGTCGCGGGGTGGGGGCGTTCCTTGTCGCGCGACTGGATAGTCTCGTAGGGAATGAACCAAGTGTTTCCCCGGCAGCGCAAGTCCTCGCCGCCGGTGTGGCCCCAGCGGGCGATGTTAGATTTGTGAACGTAAGGCACCCCGGCGGCGCGGCGGTCGAGCTCGACGTTGCCGGATTTCGTCAGGTGGAAGACGTACTCGTGGCAATCGTTGACGTAGCGCTTCGAGTTGATCGGCTTGAAATGCCCGGCGCTGACCTGGTCGTTGGCGCGGGTCTCGATGGTGATGGATTTCACCCAATGGAAGGTGTTCTGGAGCGTGAAGAGCGGGTTCGCTCCATGAGTTAGCGCGAGGACCAGCTGGTGGGGCAGCAGCGGATTGGCCGGTGCCGCGCCGACGTTGAGGAAAAACGACCCGTCCTCCGCCATCACCCGCTTCACCTCGGCGGCCCATTGCCGGCACCAGCCGAGGAACTCCTCGCGCGGCGCGGTGTCCTTGAAACTCTTGTAGGCGATGCCCAAATTGTAAGGCGGCGAGGTGACGATTAGGTCGAACGAGCGATCAAGCAACGTGGGCAAGACTTGCAAGCAATCGCCGAGGAGAAGATTCATATGAGGGCGTGATGGAGAAATGCGGCAGCAATGCCAGCGCCGCTTTCTGCGGAATCCATCTGCTGAATCCAAGCAGCAAGTGGAAAAAACCACTAGCAGCGATTCTCAAGGTATCGCTCACTGCGCCAAAAAAGCCCCGTCTGTTTCCAGAAAGTCATCGCACTGCGGGTGCCCACCTTCGTGCCGCCCCACGGGCCGGGCGCGCGATATCCGAGCGCTCGCGGACTCAAGAGAAGACCGGCTGAAGCGCGGGGACTCAGAGGGCTTGGTTTTGGGAAAAAGCCCGAAAATCCCTTTGACTTCAAAACGTCCGGTTTGTTAGCTTCTGACTGAACATGGTTTCACACCCCCCCCAGGAAATTTTTGCTTTGCGTGGCGATTACCGCAGCGGCGTTCTTTGCGGCGGGTTGTGGGAAAAATCAGAATCAGGCAGCGTGGTGGCAGGGCGAGCAGGAGAGAATCGCGCTAAGTCACCAACTGGGGCTGAAAGAATACCGTTTTGAACAAGTTCATACGCATGATTTCGAGGAGCTTCAAGGGCTGCGAAAGGCGGTAGAGGCGGCCACTTCAGCGCTGCGCTCTTTGCGCCAACAACAGCTGAGCTTGAGTGTTGAAGTGGTGTCATTGGAGGGGACATGGGGCGGATTTCGGGAAGCCGCGATTCGGAACCAACGCCAGCGGGCGATTGGGAAGGCTTTCGAAACGATCCAGCTGGTTTCGGGGCGGAAATTCCAACAGGTGAGGGTCTCGGCCATCGACGATGCCGGGGTGACAATCCGCCATGCGGACGGTTCTGCCAGATTGCGATTCGCGGATTTGAATGCCGAGCAGCAAGTGGTTTTCGGCTTGGAAGCCGACTTGGCTCTCGCCGCGACCGGTAGGGAAGCCGACGCAGTCGCACATTATGAGCGTTGGGTGGATGAACAGATGACAGTCGTCCACGAGAAGGCAAAAATCGATTCTGAAATCGCCAGAGGTGACGAAGTCGCCGCCCGGCAGCAACGGTCCCAACTTGCATCTCAACAAGCAGCCGTGTCGGAAACACGAGCTCTTGCCCAAGCGGCGACGAGCGTCGGAAGTTCTTGGGGATATTCCAGATACTATTCAAATTACCGCACCTATCGTCCAACTTATTATAACGTATATGATAGTGCCCCGAGTTCCCGTAGCAAGGATTGGGGAACCGCTGTTTCCGCCCGACCTGTCGTTCCTCAATTCACGCGCTCAACCGGAACAGGGTGCGCTTCGCCTGTTATGGAACCGAAGTGCAGATCATTCGCCAATACCACGCTTCCCTCAATTCCATGATGTCGTTCCGCTGCGCGTTTCCTTCGATCCTCCTCCTCGTCATCTCCTGCACTTCATGCAGCGATGATCCGAAGCTGGTGGAAAAGCGGGAGAAGCAAAAAGCCGAAATTACTCGCTTGAATGGGGAACTCGCCTTGATCGAGGAGAAGCTAAAAAATCTTCCCCCGGACGTGTCCACTGAATTGGCAAAAGCTCGCCAGCTTTCAGAGAACCAGACCGCTGAGATTGCCGGTCTGGAAAAGGAAGTGGCGGCTCTGGAGGTTCGAAAGCGCTCCTTGCAAAACGAGTTTGACGCTTATCGGGCCAAGTATCAGGTGAAATAAATTATCGATCAACCAAGTATGTCTTTCAGTGATCTCATGTCGAGTGGCCGCGGTCCGGGAGTGATAGGAATGGTCATGGCATTGATCGTCTTGCTTGGATTTGGTCTGTTGTTCATGTTCGCCATGGATGAGGGGTTTCAAGGTGGAGATCAATCGATCGAGTCCCTAATCACTGATCAAGCGAAAGAGATCGAATTTACCATGGGAGCTATTGAACGAGGATCGAAACTGCTCGGCTCCGCTCCTGAGCGGACTAAACTGACCAAGGAGCTGAATCGTCTGCTGTGGTCAGTCCCGACTCGCCAAAAGCGTATTGTTGCCCTTGGGAAAGCTATTGAATCCAGCAAAGCGGAAGGGATTAGCGACAATAAGACATTCGAGGACTATAAGAACCAATACCGCGCCCACGTCAGGAGCAATGCCAAGGGGCAATCGATGGAAACCCTCCAAACCCAAAGCGGTGCAGTTTACAAAAACGTGAATATTCGCGAAGTTACGGCGGTTGGGATTCAGATTCGCCATGACGATGGACATAAGCGAATTCCTTTTGAAGATCTGCCAGCGCCGATGCAGGACTATTATCAATTTGATCCAACCCAAAAAGTCGCGGCTGTAGCTCTGGAACAAATGGCATGGAGGCAACATGAAGCCGCAGTGTCCGTTGCCAATTTGGCTTCTGATCGTCAGGCTGCAGGACAAACCGCCCAGAAGGCTGAGATCATGAGGGAAAAACTTATCCGTTCAATAGCGGTCATAGAATCTCGAACCCAGTCACTGAGTGACGAGATCGGAAGTCTTGAGCAAGCGCTTCCCCTAGAGGCGGAAAAGAGAATAAGCAACGCACCCCAGATAAGAGCACAGATAGCTAATAAGCAGAGCGCCCTTGCGGCCCTCTTGTCGGACATCGCTCGCATCAAGGCAGGTCTATCAAACTACTAGGTTTACGATGTTATCTGCCGAAGAGCATCCTGGGATTTTTACTTTTTTGGTTGGTATGATGGTGCTGGTTTTAACCGGAGTTGGTCTTTCGCTACTGATTGATCAACGGCTGAAGTTTTCCGCGGAAGGTGTTAAAACCCAAAGGGAAGTTAAACAAGATTCCACGGAGCTCGAGTATTTGATTGCTTGGCATGATGAGCGGTCCCGTCTTCTGAATCAATCACGGTTGCAACTGAAAACCGAATCCGTGACAGAGGGGAGTATGGTCGAGGGGTTAAAAGTTATAGATCAGCGAAAGCTGGTTCTGAAGAAGACGGCGTTGCGGCTTCGTGAGGCGATTGCATCGCTGGATGGGGATTTTTCCTTTTACCGCGCAGATTACCGGCGGAAGGCCTGGTCGGCTGCCGTAGGTGAAAGCCTGGGCAATCTCAAGGTTCGCAACGGGCGGGAATACGTAAAGGCGACGATCCTGCGAGTGACGGACGTGGGGCTTGAGATCCGGCATGAGGACGGCATCGCGCGGATTCAGGCACCTGACCTCGATTCGAAGTGGCAGGGTCGGTTCCACTGGAAGGATGACGAGCGCCGCAAGGTCTTGGCGGCGGAGCGGGAGAACCTGGAGGGGGAGACCCCTGGTGCGACTGCGGACGATGATTAGAGCATGAGGCTGTTCCCTCCGATAAAAATCCAGATTGCCCTGCGGCGGCGGATCGCTTGAAATCCCTGTGTGCGCTACGAATCCATTTCTCCTGATTTTTTTGTGCGCAACCGCGGAAACCTCCGCGGTTTGCTCAAGTCGAACAGCTTGGTGATCGTCCTGTCGAACGACATCTATCCAACCAACGCGGATGGGACGATGGTCTTTAAACAGAACAGCGACCTGTTCTATCTGACTGGCGTGGACCAGGAGGAGACAACGCTGGTGCTGATGCCGGATGCGGTGGATCCCAAGGAGCGGGAGATTTTATTCGTGAAGGAGACCAGCGAATTGATCGCGGTCTGGGAGGGTGAGAAACTCACCAAAGAACAGGCACGCTCGGCGACGGGGATCGAGCGGGTGGAGTGGTCACATAGTTTCGACGGATTTCTCCACCGGATGGTGCCGCAAGTGGAGCACATCTACCTGCTGACCAACGAGCATCTGCGGGCGAGCGTGGTGGTGGAAACCCGGAACGCGCGTTTTATCAAGGACTGCCAGGCGCGCTATCCGCTACATCGATACGAGCGGCTCTCGCCGTTGCTTCACCGGTTGCGGGTGACCAAGGATGCGGAGGAACTCAAGATGCTCCAGCGGGCCTGCGACATCACGGAAGCGGGTTTCCGGCGGGTGCTGGGATTCATCAAGCCGGGAGTGGGCGAGTGGGAAATCGAGGCGGAGTTGCTGCACGAATTTGTCCGCCGCGGCTCGCGCGGGTTTGCCTATTCGCCGATCATCGGCACCGGCAAAAACGCCTGCGTGCTTCACTACGTGGAGAACGACAAAGTCTGCCAGGACGGGGACATGGTGCTGATGGATGTGGCCGCCGAGTATGCCGGGTGGGCCTCGGACCTGACGCGTACGGTGCCGATAAACGGGAAATTCAGCAAGCGCCAGGGCGACGTTTACGATGCGGTGCTGCGGGTCTTTCACGGGGCTAATGACATTTTGCGGCCCGGCAACACGCCGATGGAGTATCAGAAACAAGTCATCGAACTGATGGAGCGCGAGCTGGTCGGGCTGGGGCTTTTCACCGCCAAGGAGGCCCGCGAGCAGGGGCCGGACAAGGCGTTGGTGAAGAAATATTTCATGCACGGCACCTCGCATCATCTGGGCCTCGATGTGCACGACGTCAGCCCGCCGCATGAGCCGTTCGCGGAGGGGATGGTCTTCACCATCGAGCCGGGAATTTACATCCGCGAGGAAGCGCTGGGGGTCCGGTTGGAGAACGACTTTATCATCGGCCGGGACAAGAATTTCGACCTGATGGGCAAAATTCCTATCGAAGCCGAGGAGATCGAGGCGTTGATGCGCGGGTGAAGGGCGGAGGTCAGGGATTCACTTGAAAAGCCTCTGGTGATTTCCCAATCTCCCGCCGTGCCTCCATCCGATCTGCGCCCCATCGCTTTTTTCGCGCACGAGCGCGGCGACGCGCGGGTGAGGAAGCGCATCGGCGCCCTGCAGGACCAAGGCAGGAAAGTCATCGGTTTCACCTTCCACCGGGAGCGTGACAAGGTGGACCTTGCGCCGACTTGGAAAAACGTCCATCTCGGCACCACTTACAACCGCCGCTACCTCCAGCGCTTGTGGGCGTTTGTGAAATGCACCGGCGTGTTGTGGGCGAACCGGGAGCTGCTGGGAGATTGCCAGGTCATCTATGTGGTGAACACCGACAATGCGGTTCTCGCTCTGCTAGGCCGCTTCTTCGCTGGCCGCCAGGTGCCGCTCGTCTTGGAGTTGGCGGACATCCAGCCCGCGATGACCGGCAGCGGGATGATTTCAAAGATCCTGCGGTCCATCGAGCGCGCGGTGTTGGATCGCACCGCGCTGCTCGTCACGACGTCTCCTGGCTTCGTCCGCGAGTATTTCTTGCCGGTGCAAGGCTACAGCGGGGAAATCTTTCTGTTGGAAAACAAAGTTTATCCCAGCCGTCGCCTGCCGGCGGCTGCGTTAGACAAGACCGCGCCGGTAGCGGCGGGGCGGCCGTGGGTCATTGGTTGCTTCGGCGCGCTGCGCTGCCGGCGGAGTCTCGAACTCATGCACGCGCTGGCGTTGCGCCTCGGCGACCGCGTCCGCATCGTCCTGCGCGGCTATCCGGCGGGCATGATTGCCAACGACTTCGACAGCCTGCTCGGTGATTTGCCGAACTTCGAATTCGGCGGCTCCTATTTCTATCCGGACGAGCTGGCGGATCTCTACGCGGAAATCGATTTCAACTGGGCTTTCGACGATACCGATCCGGGCGGCAACTCGGCGTGGCTGCTTCCTAACCGGATTTACGAAGGCGGTTGTTTCGGCGTGCCGGTCATCGGCGCGAAGGGCACTGAAACCGGACGTTGGATCGATGAGCACGCGCTTGGTTGGACGTTTGGCGAGCCGCTGGTGGACGAGCTGACAGCTTTTATCGAGGCGCTGGAACCCGCAGAGTGGGAGCGTGTGAAACGCCGTTGCGCGGCTCATCCGCGAGCGGAGTTCACCGGCGACGCCGACTATGCGCGGCTCGCGGAGCGGTTGGAGCGCGTCACCTCATGAGGGGCATGGACGTCTCCTCGGCTAGCAACTCCTTCAGAATCCGGTCCAGCCGCTCCTGCGAGTGATGCTCGCGGTAGTTTGCGAAGCGGGATGAGAGCGGTTGACCATTGAGGTCGGTGCGCGCGACGAGATGCGGAATGGCGGCAAGGGCTTGTTCCGCGTTTCCTTCCCGGATGGTGATGCCGAGGCGGTAAATTTCCACGCGGTTGCCGACGCATTCGCCGGCGGTGGCGAGGCAGGGGATCTCGAAGGCGGCGGCTTTTCCCAGCGTGCCGCTGCTGCCTTCAAAGTTTTCGTAGGCCGCCCAAGCGATGTCGAAGGCATTGAAAAGCGAGTTATAGTCCGCCTCGTTAGGAATCCGCCCGGCGGCGGGGTCAAAGTGGATGTTGCGGATTTCCCCGGTGGCGATTCCATGGACCACCGAGAGGATTTCCGCCTGCTCGGCCTCGCGGAATTGCGAGAGGTGAACGGTGCCGGCGCAGGCGAAGTAATAGGGGAGATTTGCCTCGCGTGCAGATTTCGCGGTGCGCAGAAAGGTGAGGAATCCCTTGCGGCGTTCGAGCCCGATGATGCCGATGATCTTGCGCCCGGCGGCTTTGCGCTGGATTTCCAAGGCGAGCGGAAATGGCTCGGCGGGCAGGTCGGCCTGCGTCACATCCGGATAGGCGGTGACCCGAAGGCCGGATTTTTCCATCGCCGGGATGAAGCGTTCGTCGAGCACGCCGACGCCGCGGCAGAGCGGGCAGCGGAGGAGGGCGTCGCCCTTGGCGAGAAGACGCAGGGACTTCTTGAGGGACGGCGCCTCGCCATGGTGGTGGTTTCTCAAGTAGAGTCCGCTCCACGGCCGGTTGAGCAAGATTTCAGGAACGGCGGCAAAGGGCAGGAAGCGCAGATAGCTGTCGAGATAAGGGAAATAGACGAGATCGGCGCGCAATCCGCTAACAGCTTCTGCCTGTGAGAGCGTTTCCGCGGCTTGTTTCCAGCGGGAGAGGGTGCGGAGGGGGTCGTTGCCATGGGTGCCGCTCAGCAGGCTGTATTTCCAATCGCTGAGTGGAAAGTAGTGGATTTGGCCGGCAAGGCGGCGGGAGGTGTCTTCGCCAAGCGCCAGATCGAGGGCCTTTCGCGCATCTGCGGGTTCGGGACAGAGGCCGATGACCCGTACGCCCGCCCGCAGGAACGAGGCGGTGAATTGGCTGAAATACATCGGATGGTGGCCGATCCACAGCGGATCGATCAGCGCAATGGTTTTCGCGCGGGGCGGGGTCATGACGATTCGTGACGCTGGGGCCGGGTGCGGGTGTGGATCCAAGACGCGCGGACCATGAACGCTTGCGGCAGGCCTGCCATCATGCCGAAGAAAATTCCCGTGAGGCGTTCTTGAAATGGATTGGAGGTCATCGACAAGCTGATGAGACAGCAAACAGCGACAAAGGGGAGAAATGCAAGCCATTGATCGGGCCCGGGATCCGATGCGTTAGATCGCGCCGTCCGCAGGCTGAAAGCCGCGGTTGACGCTAACAGGATGACGTAGCTTGCAAACGCTATCACCCCGCCGGACAGTAGCGCGTAGGTCCAGACCGAATGTCCGGCGAACCAGATGTCACCCACCTCAAGGTCGTCTTTCGGCATGATCATCCAGATTTCCGGCAAATAGGAGCTGTCCCAATGGTATGAGCTGCCGATTCCACGACCGTGGATGAAATGCACCGGGTCGTCCGCGAGGAGTTTCCACATCGCGTCGGCTTCCGCCTTACGGGTGAGGTAGGAAATGTCGGTGCTGATGTTGCGGGCGTCGACGTCGTGGAACAGCCTCTCGGTCCAGCGTTCGATCATCAAGGGTTGGAACAGCGCCACCAGGACCAGCGAACCGACCACCAGCAGGCCAGCCGCACCTACCGGCAACAGGCGTTTGCCGAGGCTCGACCATTTAAAATTTCCCCAGTGCACGCCCAGCATGAAGCAAAGCGAGGAGGCCAGCGCGGCTGCGAGCACCGGGAAAGCCAAGGAGCGAGTGACGGTGATGAAAATCCCGATGAAGAGGACGGCGCAGGCTAACAAAAGTTTCCAATCGAAGCGTCCCCGCAGGATGATCGCGCAGGCGATCCACGCGGCGAGCCAGTCGTTGACCGGGCTGAGCACCTCGACGCGGACCGTGGCAAGGGTCAGGCTTTTGAACAGGAAACCGTGGGCAATCCGCCAGATGACATTGATGCAGGCAGCAACGAAGATGGGCGTGACGATCCTCGACGGCCGGATGCCGGCGCAACCTGCGATATGGGAATTCACCATTGCGAAGAGGCAGAATACCAAGGGCAGGACCACCCGGATCGAGCGACTGAAAGGCACGCCCTGCAACGCGGAGTTCGCCAGCATGAAGGCAATGAAGATTCCCCAGAAGCCGACCAGCCAAGCTCCGGGGCGGACCATCAACGAGCGCCACCCTAACAAAAATATACCAGCGGTGGAGCCCGTGCAGGTGGCGAGAAATAGCAGTTGGTCGATCCCGGCCCCGCTGGCCTCGCCAGATTGCTCGCCACGGTAATCGAAGGCGAAGGAGAGCATAAAGACCCAGATCAGACGTTCGATCCACGGCCCCTGCCAGGATTGCGGTACGTGGATCGGGTCCAAGGAAGCTGCAGCGGGAAAGATCACGGCGGGAATGCTCAAACGGCCCGGATGCGGGCGGTGGCTTTGCGGAAGATTTCCCGCAAGGTTTGTGGATCCGAAATGGAGTATAGAAGTTTGCGTAGTTTCATGGCTCGGGTCCGGTGGTGGAATATGTGGATGTCGTCGGCGCGGCCCAAGTTCATGACGGCGTCATACATCGTCCCGCGGCAATTGTAGATGATGTTGTCGAGTTCTTTGAAAGCGACGCCGCACTCTTCAAGCGTGCCGGCGGTTACCAGCTGGTTGAAGTGATGTTGGTCGCAGTTATGGCCTGCCCACATGTCGGCAGGATCCTGCCTGCGGACGGCTTCTTCCCAGCGGTCGAGGAACCGGCGCGTGGGCGGACTCGCTTTCTTGTAAACGAGTACACCGGTGTTGTAGTCGCGTTGCTTGACCATGTTCAGGAAACGCGGCGGGTTCACCGACCAGTCCGCGTCATGGCTGTTAGCGACGCAGAAATCATGGGTTTCGAGCTCCTCAAACAGCTGCGCGATCGGCTTGCGGATCGAGGTGTCGGTGTCGAGAAACAGGGTTTGCTCATAGGGCGACTGGCGCAGGACTTGGACCTTGAGTTTCAGTGGATGGTCGTTGGATTCGAATTTTTTGAAATCCGCCTTCGCGCGGCGTGGCAACTCGAAGCGCGAGAATACCGTCACGGGCAGCGTGGGTTCCACGCGGCGCAGGCTTTCCAGCGAGGTCATGAGTTCGCCAAGGTAGCTGCGGCCGCCGCTTACGAGGTAGATGATGCCTTTAGACATTGGGGGGTGATCGGGAAATCGACGGCTTGAGAACCGGCGGTGAAGATGTTGTCGAAGACTGCTGCCGTTTTGGCGATCGGAAAAGTCGCTTCGGCGTAGGCGCGCGCATTGGCGGCGAGGGTTGCCCGCAGGGTTTCCGAGGCATGGAGCGTGGCGGCGGCATCGAGGAATCCCGCGAGATCACGGGAGGCCACGGTCAGGCCGGCGTGGTGGTCGCGGGTGATGCGTGCCGCTAGATTTTCCAGCGGGATGGCCAGCAAAAGCGGCCGTCCGGCGCACAGATAGCTCAGGGTTTTCGACGGGACGGAGAACACCCCGGCCTCTTCTTCGAGAATGCCTACCAGCACATCGCCCGACGCCAGCACCGCTGGCAATTCGTGGAACGGTTGATAAGGCAATATGGTGATGTTAGGAAGGCGCGCGGCGGCAGCTTCTTTTCGCAGCCATTCCGCGCCGATGCCTTCCGAGACGATGACCACGCGCACCTCGGGATCCTCCGCGTGCTTGCGGGCGAGCTCCAGCAGCATCGCCGGATTGTGCTTCATGCCGATGGTGCCGGAGTAGAGATAGACGAACTTATCGTGCAGGCCGTGGCGGCGTGACCAAGGATTGTCCTTCGTCACGACGGGGATTTCCTCGATGAGCGCCCAGTTGGGCACAACCTCGACCTTCGCCGGATCGACCCCGAACTCGTCGGCTAGAATCGGCGTAAAGTCCGCGGTGATTGCGATGATTTTCGAGCTGCGTTGGAATTGGCGACGATCGAGATGGCGGTACCACGCGCCGATCCAAGCTCCGGCGACGGGGATCTTGCGGCGGAGGAGTTGGTCCACCGCGAGGCTGTAAAAATCCTGGACCCAGTAATAGAACCGCCCGCCGTCCGCGATGGCGGCGCGGGTGATCGGCTCTTGGGTCTCGGTGGGCGTGTTGCCGGAGAGAACGGCGTCGGGTTTCCACGCGGTGATGAATTTCGCGACCTCCCTGCCGTAGCGGATCTCCATGTTGCGACGGCGGCGAAACGAATATTTGTAGCGCGGATAGTCCGGGTCCATCAGAATTTCCCGAAATTCCAGGGTAGGGGAGTCATCGTCCCTTCGTGCGAGGTCGCCGCGCGGGGTTTGCAGGGAGCTGGCAAACGCATGCACGACCTCATGCCCCAGTGCCGCAAGCGCACGGCTCAGCGAGATGGGGAACGCATGGCCAGCGTAATCGTGAACGACAATTCTCATGATCGGGGGAAACCGCAAGCGGACACAGCGGGATCGCGATTTTAGAGCGCTGCCGGGGACTGTCAATGCCACCGCTTTACGCGAAGACGTAGTGCCCAACCGGACAATCAGGGCGGCGATGACTGCGGGTTATACCTCATATCGCTTGGTCGCTCTTGGAGAGATGATGAAGTCCAACGAGGAAATCGCCCCCGCCTCGCCTATTAAACGTCATGCATCACCTCCGCTCCGTTGTCGCTGTCATGAGATTCCGTTTGGCCGCATCGTTGTTAGTAAGTGATTGCCTTCTCGCCGCCGTCTCTGCCGTTTTGCTGATTCATTCACTGATGACCCAGGATCGGCAGCAGACGATGATCGCAGCGGTTCTCGGGATCGTGAGCATGGTTCTAGTTCTCGCCCAATGGAGCGCGGCGAGTCGTGCCGGTTGCCCGTTATGCATGACTCCGGTGCTCGCGCCGAGAGCCTGCATGAGACACCGGCGCGCCAAAACGTTTCTTGGCAGCCATCGACTGTGGGTCGCACTCGCGATCCTGTTTAAAAACCAGTTCCGCTGCCCCTACTGCAATGAATCCACTTCTCTCCAACTCAAGGAAAGGCTCCGCACACCCACGGACGGCCTCGGAACAATCAAGCCGCGCGCGCTGTCACGAACCCGGTGAACTGCCCATCGTCACTGCCGACTCTTCCCCTCGTCCGTTCCTGGACTTGGTCATGCCGATTGCGGGGCGATCGCACTCTTGGCTGATGCTGGATTGCGTTTAAATCAGCCACGACTGATATGGCTCGGAAGAACTTACGGATGGAAAGTTTGTGATTGCGAGCATAAGTCCCATCCGACACCGTTAGGACGGTGGTATCGGAGTGTTCCGGTGCTGCGGACCAACCCAGCGGAAGGGATTGCAGCAATTAGACGCATGGAAAAAAATCCCCACCCGCCCCCCCCCCCGCGACGCGATGAGATGAGATGGTGGGTGGGGTTTCACCCCATGGCCCGGCCACGGCGCCCGAACCATATTGCGAGAGTTTCCAAGACAGAGATGTTCTCTCGAATCATGGCCTCTACGGATGGAAGCGATGATGAAATGAAGGACACCCCACTCAACCAGTTGTCAGCCCAATATCTGGCGGCCTTGGAAACCCATTTCGCGCAAGGCCTCAGAGCCGGCCTGCAAGCAGCGCATGACTTGGGCAGGGTGGCCGTTGCCCTTGGCCTGGAAACTTTGGACCTTGCCAAGATCCACGAACAGGCGCTGGTTGTCCTGCGATTGCGAAATGATACCCCCGTTCAAGAGCAGATTCTAACATCCCATGCGGCGGATTTTTTCGCCGAGGCCATCATGCCCATCGAGGAAACGCACGTGGCCGCGCTCGAAGCCCTTCATTCCCTGACCGAACTGAATACAACTCTCACAAAGCGCACGCTCGACTTGGCGGACTCCGACCAAGAGAAGCGACGGCAAATCAACGCGCGCAAACGAGCAGAGGCGGCACTCAGGCACAACGAGACGGCTTCCAGGGAATTGCGCGCGGACCTCGGGAACGGTGAGCGACATCTGCAGGCTGTCGCCCACCGGATCCTGGCCGCGACCGAGTCGGAGCGAAAAAAAATGAGCCGTCAACTCAACGACGAGATCGCCCAGACTTTGATGGGCATCAATATCCGGTTGTTGACCCTCAAGCACGAGGCCACAGCCAACTCTGCAAACCTCACCGAAGAGATTGAAACTACCCAACATTTAATCGAGGACTGTGTCATCCTCATCAACCGCCTCGCCGATGAATTCAGCAACCCACAAGAACAACCAGCGGACTGAACTGTCGCGACTCTATCATGCGGCCTTGCGGAAATACCTGCAACAAGGGCCGGATTCCGACATGGAACCGGCGCGGGAGTTGGGGCGTCACGCCATGACTCTCGGATTGGAGACGCTGGACATGGCCAGGATTCACGAGATCGCCTTGGTCTCGCTCGTGCTGCCCGCATACTCCTCCAACTCGAATAACAGCATGATGGGACGGGCGGGATTGTTTTTCGCGGAATCCATCACTCCCATCGAACAAACTCATCGCGGCGCGCGGGAAGCTAACAACCACCTGAACCAGATCGTCAAAACGCTCAGCGTGCGCACCATGGAGCTTGCCGAGTCCGTTGATGGCCTGAAGCACGAAATCATCCAACGCAAAGCAGTGGAGGAATGCCTCAGGGCCAGCGAACAGACCGCCAGCAAGTTGTTGGAGAACTCGCGTCAAATGCAGGACGATTTGCGCAATTTGTCCCGCCAGCTTTTATCCGTCCAAGAAGCGGAGCGGAGGAAGATCAGCCGTGAATTGCATGACGTCATCGCCCAAACGCTCGCGGGCATCAACGTGCGTTTGGCAGCCCTGAAAACGGAATCCGCGGTTAGCACCAAGCTGCTTCACCGGAAGATTTCCACTACCCAGCGCCTCGTGGAGAAGTCCGTGGATATCGTGCATCGTTTCGCGCGGGAACTTCGCCCGACGGTGCTGGACGATCTCGGATTGATCCCGGCGCTCGAGTCGTTCATGAAAAGAATCGTTGAAACCACCGGCGTCCGCGCCAGTCTCAAGGTGACTGCTGAGATCGAACGATCCAACGGCACGGTGCGCACGATGCTCTACCGCGTGGCTCAGGAGGCGCTTACCAACGTGGTTCGCCATGCCCAGGCCAGCGAAGTGGAAGTAGTCATCCAGCGTTGCAAGGCAACCATTCGCATGGAAATCAAAGACAACGGAACAGGCTTCGAAGTCGTGGGCAATTCAAGCGCGACCAAAAAAAATCGTTTGGGACTCCTCGGCATGAGGGAACGCGCCGAAATGGCCGGCGGCACGTTCTGCGTCGAGTCTTCTCCAGGCCACCCCACCACCGTGCGGGTGGAGATTCCCCCTCCGAAAATCCGCACCCGAAAATCCCCGCCGAAAAATAGACCTAACCCTTGATCTAATTCCTATGAAAACCATCACTGTGCTACTGGCAGAAGATCATCTGATCGTCCGCGAAGGTCTGCGCGCCCTATTGAAGCTTGAAGCGGACATCGAAGTTGTCGCGGACGCGGGAAACGGTCGCGAGGCTGTTGCGCTTGCCGCCAAACACCGTCCCGATGTGATCGTCATGGACATTGCGATGCCGCTGCTCAATGGCCTTGAAGCCACGCGGCAGATTCTCCACTCCAACCCGTTGGTCAGGATTCTCATCCTCTCCGCGCACGGTGACGATGCTTACGTGGAACAGGTTATGACGCTCGGCGCTGCGGGGTATCTAATCAAACAAACCGCGTCCCACGTTCTGCCAGAAGCGATCCGCGAGGTGCATCAAGGAAAATCATTCTTCAGCCCCAGCATATCGAGACGCCGCGATCATCATCAACGCAAGGCCTTTGCCTTGGGTAAGCGTCCGAAAGATGGAGGCCCGCGCCTCACCCCGCGGGAGATGGAAGTGCTTCAACTTGTCGCGGAAGGCAAAGCGAACAAAGAGACTGCCGACGAACTGAAAATCAGCATCAAGACTGTGGAAAAGCACCGACAGCAGGTTAGGCAGCGTAAATAAATAAACTTTCCAAACAACTTGAGATCTCTTAATCTTTTTTCCGGTGAAAGTAAGCGATGCTCTCGTGCAAAAGTTTCAATC
>JAYSYA010000049.1:0-17452 GCA_043716765.1 Akkermansiaceae bacterium | reverse complement strand
CCCCCGTCGTCCCGGAACGTGACTTCAAATAGGCATCCCACTCGGCGGGGGAAACCGTGCCGTCCTTGTCAGTGTCGAGGGCGGCGATGACGGCCTGGGCTTCAGCCTGCGAGAGCCTGCCATTGCGGTCCAAGTCGAAGGGTCCGAGCGCTGGCGGGCACGGAATGCCGGTCAACGGAAACGGATTCGGCAGCGGTTGCGGCAGCGGGAATGGAGGGATGAGGGTCTTCAGGTAGGCAGCCCATTCCTCGGGCGACACACGGCCATCCTTGTTGGTGTCGAGTGCGGCGATGATGGCGGCCATTTCGGCTTGGGAGAAGTAACCGTTGCGTTCGAGGTCAAAGGAGGCTAGCGGATGAATGACACGGATGCCTGGAACCGGATAGGGTTCAGGCAGAGGTTGCGGGAACGGGAACGGCGGAATGGGGGGAGTCACCGGCCTGAGGAAGGCCAAGAATTCTTCAAGGCTGATGGTGCCGTTTGTGTCCTTGTCGAGATGGCTAATCATTCGGACAATCATTTCAGCGGTGATTCCCGGGATGGCACTCAATTCCTCGGCGGTCAATTGGCCGTCATCATTAACATCGAGCTCATTGAAGCGCTTGATGCGGATTTCGCGCATCTTGGCGGCAATCGCATCACGGGCGGCTTGGATTTCCTCGGGCGCAAGCCTACCATCGCCATTGGTGTCCCACGGATTTGGTCGCCCGGGAAGTTTTGGCCGGGCCTCACGCATGGCCTTTTCAAAAGCCTGGCGCTCCTCAACGGAGAGCTTGCCGTCGCCGTCAAGATCATAGGGCTTGAGGAACTCGGGGAGTTCGCCGGTGCCGAATTGACGCGGCAGGGTCGGTTCGGTGATTTGCGCGTGAGCACTCGCCGCGAGCAGCAGCGAGGTGACGATCAGGATCGAGGTGGTTTTCATGAGCATTTGGATTCGGGTTGGTCAGGACGGAGAGTGGCTTTGCCGGGTGCCCTGCCTGAACCTCAAGACGCCGGAGCTCTGGCGCGGGTTACAAATTTTTTCTTTCGCCGTGGATCGGGGCCACCGCGAAGCATTCCAGCCCTTCTCGGAACGGATCTAATCCGGCCGCATCAGGCGGGCAATTCATAGCCCTTGCGGCGCGGGCGGTCCTGCATGGCGGCCGCCTGCGCGTCACCGACGATCTGCTCGGCCTGCGGATCCCACTTGAGCGGGCGTCCGAGCCGCTGGGCGATGCCGGAAAGTTGGCAGATGCTGGCCGAGCGGTGGCCGACACTCGCCGGACAGATGGTGGGTTTGCGGGTGGCGATGGATTCGATGAAGTTGATCCGATGGTCCATGGATTCATAAACTTGGGCGTCGTCCGGGCCGAACTTGTGGCGGACCAGATCCGCCGGCGAGGTTGCAATCTTGCCGCGGCTGACGAGCACTTCGCCCTTGGTGCCGATGAAGCGGATCATGTGCCCGTTGTCGGGCTTCTTGTCGCGCCACACGGTGATGCCGTCGGCATAGCGATAGTGGTGGTGCTCGGCACCCTCGTGACCTTTGGGGATAAACTCGACCGGGCCGGTGTTGTCGCGATCAAGCGCCCATTGGACGATGTCGAAATGGTGTGCGCCCCAGTCGCCGAACTTGCGGCTGCCGTATTCCCAGTAGCAGCGCCAGCCGCCGCCATAATCCCCCTTTACCCGGTTTTCCGAATACTCGAAGGACGGCGTGGGTCCCAGCCAGCGGTCGTAGTCGAAACCCTCGGGCACGGGGACAATCAGCTCCTTTTCCGGCGCGAGCGGAAACTCACCAAGCCGGCAGTAAATCTCCTTGATGTCGCCGATCATTCCGTTGCGCACCAGGTTGGCGGCGATCCGGAAATGAACCTGCGACCGCTGCTGGCTGCCCACCTGCAGGATGCGGCCGTATTTCTTCTCCGCCGCCACCAGCGCTTTGCCTTCTTCGATCGTCAAGGTCATCGGTTTTTCCACATACACGTCCTTGCCCGCCTTCATCGCCGCCAGCGCGATGGCCGCATGCCAGTGGTCCGGCGTGGTCACGCACACAGCATCAATGTCGGTGCGTGCGAGCACTTCCTCGAAGCGCGAGGTGGCCAAAATGTCTTTGAATCCCTTTTCATTCAGCACGGCCACCGCCTCCTTTAACGGCTCGGTCTTCAGATCGCATACCGCGATGGGTTGGACGTTTTTCATGCCGGGAAACGACCGCACGTGCCCATCAGAAATCAAACCCATGCCGATGAAGCCCATGCCGATCCGCGAATTTGCGGCAGCCTTGGACGCATTGCCCAGCGTCTCAGCCCGGACAATTTGCGGCCCGGCGAACACCGCGCCCGCAGTGCCAAGGGATGACTTCAAAAACTGACGACGCGTGGTATGGGGTGAAGAATTCATGACGATCTGCGGACTATGAAAATTCGCTGACTTGGGCGCAAGAGTGGATTTGCCGGAGCCTTGCAGTTCCAGCTCTCCATGGTTTGGGCCTTGTCGGCATGACAGTCCAAGCACGATTCAACTGGCACCGGAATGGGTGACGGGCTATGTTCACCAACCCATGAAAACACTGACCGCACCAGAGCTCCGTGATTCCCTATCAGGCAATCCGCCGCCGCTGCTGGTGCATGTGCTGCCGGAAGAACATTACGCCACCCGCCGCCTCGCCGGTGCGGTGAACGCCTGCACTTACGAGACGTCGTTTGTCTCCAAGATTCGCGAGATGGCTCCCGCCTTGGATGCGTGGCTGGTGGTCTATGGCGAGGGCGAACCTTCGCTGGATTCCGAAGACGCGGCGGCGAAACTTACCGCGGCGGGGTATTCCAACGTCGCGGATTTCCGCGGGGGGCTGCGGGAGTGGGAGGCGGCGGGATTTCCGCTGGGAGCCCAGTTGCCGCCGCCGTCGGCTCCGGTGTTGGACGGCACGTTTCAAATCGATGGATCGGGCAGCGTGATCCGCTGGACGGGGCAAAACTTGTTGAGTCATCACGAAGGGACCGTGAAGCTGGCGGCGGGATCGGTGGCCCTATCACATGGGCATCTTGAAAAAGGCGAGGTCATCATCGATATGGATTCCATCGCTTGCAGCGACATCGCTGACAGTACGATGGCGGCGATGCTGGTGAGCCATTTGCGAACGGCGGATTTCTTCCAAGCGGCGGAGTATCCCACGGCGAGCTACGAGGTGGCGGGCGCCACACCGATCAAAGGGGCGACTGAAGGCGCGCCGAACTACCAGATTTCCGGGCGTCTCACGCTGCGCGGGGTGTCGCGTGAGCTGTCGTTTCCGGCGGTAATCGCTGCGGCGGACACGGAACATGTCACGGCGCAAGCGCACATTCAGTTGAATCGGACGTTGTTCGGCAGCCGTTACGGGTCCGGAAAATTTTTTGCATTCCTGGGCAAGCACGTGGTCAACGATTTCATCCAGCTTCATCTCAAAATTCACGCGATAAAGGCTTGATGCAGGATCTGCGGGTCAGATGAGATCGGCGAGCGCCTGCTCCAGGGTGGGGAAGCGGAATTGGAAACCGTCGCGTTCGAGAGCCGCAGGCAGGGCGCGCTGGCTGGCTAGCAGCACACTACTGAACTCGCCGAGCGCGAGCCTGAGCGCAAAGGCGGGCGACGGGAGAATGGCGGGGCGGTGCAAGGCGGCGGCAAGCTTGCGGGTAAAATCGCGGTTACGCTCGGGACGGGGCGCGGTGAAATTGAGCGGCCCAGAGAGAGTTTCCGCGAGAAGGGCGTGGACGATGGCGGCGCGGTGGTCGGCGAGGTGAATCCACGGCATCCATTGTGTGCCGGGGCCAAGTCGGCCGCCGATGCCGAGTTTGAAAACGGAGAGGAGCTTCTCAAAGGCTGCGCCGTCTTTCCCGAGGACGATGCCGGTCCGCAGGCGGATCACGCGGACGCCAAGCGACTCGGCGTCCTGCGCGGCGTGCTCCCAGTCGCTGCAAAGTTCGGCCAAGTAGCCGCTGCCTTTGCGGGAGGTGTCGGTGAGAATCTCATCGCCGCGGTCGCCGTAGATGCCGACGGCGGAGGCGTTGACCAGGACTTGGGGGCGCTCGTCGGCGGGCAGCCTGGCGATCGCGGCGACGATGCGGCTAGTTAGGCCGACGCGGCTTTCCCGGAAGAGTCGGCGGTTTTTCTCATTCCATCGCCGGTCGATGGGTTCGCCAGCGAGGTTGATGACGGCTTGGTGGCCGGCAAAATCGAGAGATTCAGTGGTTTGCCAACGGTCGATGCCGGGGAGTTCACCCTTCCCCGAGCGGCTGACGCCGGTGGTGGCGACGCCGTTCTCCGCGAGCAAAGCGGGCAGGCCGTGGCCGACAAATCCGGTCACTCCGATGATGGCGGTCCGTTGAATGGCTTGCATGGCCGATTATCGTCGTGAAATCCAAGCGGCGAAAGGGGATTTTAACGCATCGCGCGGACGGGCTTTCGCCCTTTACTTCACGGGCCGGGAGTTCTCTTATCACGCCGATGCTGAAACTTGGTGCATGGATCCTTTCCCCGCTGCTGTTGGTGCCACTTTGGGCTCAAGAGCCGCAAGTCCTGCCGGAGGGGGCTTTCAGCGCTCCAACGGTGGATTTGATCACCCCGGTGCCCGAGCCGGAAATCCCGTTCGGCACGCCGGGGGCGGATGCTTTCGCGATGCCGAAGAATCTGCAAATCAGCAACTATGGCGGCGGGCCCATTGAGGGAGCGAAGGACGTCGAGCTGCGTTATAAAGGCCCGGGAATCAAGATCACCGGCGACAACGGGATGGAGGCCTTCGCGGACAGCGCGGTGGTGGATCTCAAGGCCAAGTCCGCGACGTTGCTGGGGAACGTCAGCATCTATCAGGGAAGCATCCTCCAGCGGGGCGACCGGGCGGTGTATTACTACGAGAAGAAGTTCATGGACACCAGGGGACTGCGCGCCGGGCTGGATCCCATTCTGTTGGAAGCGGGGAAATTTACCGCCGAGAAACGGGATGGCAAACAAGTTTTCGTGGGCGAGGATGCCGCCATCACCACGGATGACACGGAAGATCCGAATTTCTGGGTGCGCGCCAAAAGAATCACGATCTATCCGGATGAGAAGATCGTTTTCAAAAACCTCCGGCTCTACGCGGGCGGCCTGGCGGTTTTCTGGCTGCCCTATCTGAGCCAACCGCTCAACGCCGAGCTCGGCTACCATTTCATCCCCGGCTCGCGCTCCAGCTGGGGGCCTTTCCTGCTCAACACTTACGGCATGATGCTGGGCGGAAAATATAACGAGAAAAGCGGGGAAAACGAGGACGCGTGGCTGCTTTCCCGCTGGCATCTCGACATCCGCGGCAAGCGCGGGGTGGCGGCAGGAGTCGATTTGGTCGACACGCGGGTGCCAGACCAAGATGAACTTAGCGGGCTGAGTTTCTACTACCTCAACGACATCGCGCCTGACACCAGCACCACCGGACTCCCGCGCGAAGCCGTGAGTAGTGATCGCTACAGCGTCGAGCTCAAGCATCGCCACGGACTGGATCTACCCGATGAAGCGGATTGGCGGATCGACTCCAATGTCTCGCTGTTGAGTGACCAATATTACCTCGAGGATTTCGATCTCTATCAATACCGGACCAACTACGCGCCGGACAACACGCTCGGGCTTTACCGGCGGGGCGAGGACTCGCTGCTGTCGCTGTTCACGCGCTATCAGCTCAATGACTTCTATCGGGCGGACAGCCGCTTGCCGGAAATTTCCTTCGATCAAGCGCGCGCGCCGCGTTTCGGGCTGCCGCTGCTGCACGAGGGCAAGACGTCGCTCGGCTACTTGGGGGAAAAAGCGGCGGACCTGACGAGCGGCACCATCGTCAATCCGTTGATGCAACTCACCGCAAATAATCCCGCAGCCCAAGCGCTGCTCCGTCAGCTCAGCGGCTACGAACGGCAGCTGGCGGAAAAACTCCTCGCCCTGCCGCTCGGCGATCTGAAGCGGGAGGACGTCCGCACCCAGTTGCTCGATTCAAGCTACGCCCGCTTCAATACCTATCAGGAGCTATCGATGCCGATGACCTTCGGCAACTTCCTCAACGTCACGCCGCAGGCCGGTCTCGGCTATACAAGGCACGCCGCAGCGAACTGGAAGCTCGACGACTTGGACCGGACGACCTTCCACATGGGTGCGGAAGCATCGCTGAAATTCTCCAAGGAGCTGGGTTCCTCTCAAAATCGCCGACTCGGGCTGGACGGCCTCAAGCACGTCCTCCAGCCGTATGCCGCGTGGTCGTTCGTTTCCACGGATGATTTCGACCTCAACAATCCCAACGTGGACCGGCTCACCCCGACCACCCGCCCGCGGCCTCTGGATCCGGTGCGGTTCGCGGCGATCGATAATTTGCAGAGCTGGAACGTGGTCCGCATGGGCGCGCGCAACCGGCTCCTAACCAAGCGCGACAACCAAGCCTTCGAGTGGCTGTTTTTGGACACTTACATCGACGGGTTCATCGACGATCCCGAGGAGCAGCGGGATTTCTCCAACCTCTACAACGATCTGACCTGGCAGCCGGTGCCGTGGATGGGAGTCAACGTGACCACCCAGTTTCCCATCGTCATGGGCGGGCCGGGATTCAATGAACTCACCTCCAGCCTGCGCTTCATGCCCTCGCCGGATTTTAAATTCTCGCTCGGCTACCGCCAGCTGAACTCACACCCGATGCTAACGGACTCCAACCAGGTGACTTTGGAGTCTTACACCTCCCTCAACTCCCGCTGGGGCCTTGGCACGAACCATCTCTACGAGCTGGACGACGGCACGCTCACCTATCAGCAATACACCCTCAACCGTGACTTGGGAAGCTGGGTCGCCGGGCTCGGCGTCACGCTGGTGGATAACCGCATTCGAACCGAATACGGCTTTGTTTTCAGCTTGGCTTTAAAGGGATTTTCCTCAGTCGCCTTGCCTTTCGGAATCGATGGGCAACAGTAGCGCCGCTATGACCATTTCCCCTGACCAACTTCTCGCCTCGCTCCGCTGGCGCTACGCCACCAAGAAATTCGACGCGTCCCGCAAAATCCCCGCCGCGACCTGGGATGCCATCGAGGAATCACTCGTCCTCACGCCGTCCTCCTTCGGTCTCCAGCCATGGAAATTCATCGTCGTCCAGGATCCCGGCGTCCGCGCCAATCTATCACCAGAATCGTGGAAGCAGCCGCAGGTCACCGAAGCGTCGCATTACGTCGTCCTGACGGCGCGCACGGATTTGGATTCCACCGACATCGACGCGTGGATGAAGCGGATGCGCGAAGTGCAAGGCAGCAGCCCGGAAGCGGTCGCACCGCTGGACGGCATGATCCGCGGCTTCGCCCAAGCGATGAGCCACGAGGCGCGTCATGCTTGGAACATCCGGCAGGCCTACATCGCCCTCGGCCAGTTGATGGCAGCCGCAGCGCTGCTAGGAATTGACGCCTGCCCGATGGAAGGCATCAGCGCGGCGGGCTATGATCACGTGCTCGGCCTCGAAGGCAGCGGCTATGCGACCGTCGTGGCCTGCGCCCTGGGCTATCGCGCTGCGGACGACAATTATGCGGAAATGCCGAAGGCCCGCTTTGACCGCTCACGGGTTATCAGCCATCTCTAAAATTCGTCCTTCTTCGGCGGCGGTTTGATGCCGAGGATTTTCCAGACATCCTGCATCAGGCGCACGGCAATTTCTCCGGAAATCCCTGCGTCCTTGCTCTTCCCGGAAATCCCCACATTGAGCGACGGAGCCGTGCCACCCATCGGCGTGACGACCTCGCCCAGCTTGACGAAAAGGCGTTTTGACACTTCTCGGGCGGCTTCTTCATCGGAGCGCAGGTTTAATTTCCTCGGCAGTTCCAAGTCCTTGCTCACTTGAATCAAGAGCGCCTCGTCCTTCAATTTCGACGTCAGTTGTTTGAGAATTTCCTGTCTCTTTTCGCCGGGCAACGCGGGATTGATCGGCAGCGGAACCCACATCGGATGCGGGCGATTCTGTTTGTAAGTCGAGTAGGCAAACACTCCGCCGCCGAGCATCAGCATCATTGCCAACACACCCATTACGATCCACCGTTGCATTGGTGTCGCTTATACGTCATTCACCCCTTGATCCAAGCCAGAACTTCATGGAATACCCCGCTACCGCCGCCACCGTCGAAACGCTCCCCAACGGCCTCACCTTGATCCTTGATCCGGACCCCGCCGCCCCGGTGGTTAGCGCCCAAATCTGGGTCGCCACCGGGAGCATGCACGAGGACGCGCACCTCGGTGCCGGCATCTCTCATTTCCTCGAGCACATGGTTTTCAAAGGCACCCGCGACTTCGATGCCGACACTCTTGCAGACTCCGTGCAGGCCGCCGGCGGACACTGGAATGCCTACACCAGCTTCGACCGCACCGTCTATTACATCGACGGGCCGGCCGTCTCGCTGCCTGTGTTTTTGAAAACCCTGACCAACCTCGTCTTCTTCCCCATCCTACCAGAATCCGAGTTCGAGAAGGAAAAAGACGTCATCCGTCGCGAAATCGACATGGGCCTCGATGATCCGGACAACGCCGCCTCACGCCTGTTATTTTCCACCGCCTTCGCCCACGATCCGCGTCGCCATCCAGTGATCGGCCACCGCCATTTGTTTGACGCGATCCGCCATCAGGACCTCACTAAATACCATCGCGTCCGTTATACGCCCGACCGTTGCTTCGCGGTGATTTCCGGAGATTTCAATCCAGACGAGGCTCGGAAAATGACGGCCGAGCTCACCGCAGGCTGCCTTCCCGGCGGCGGTCGCGATCCGCTTGTCGCCCGTGACACGCCGCAAATTGGACCGCGCCGCGCGCGCGAAACTTTTGCCGTCCCCACCAGTCGGATATCCCTCTCATGGAAGGCTCCGGCGCTCGACCATCCGGACGCGCCCGCCTTCGACGTGCTTGCCACCATCCTTGGCCGGGGCCGCTCGTCACGCCTTCACCGCACGCTGCGCGAGGAACGCGAGCTGGCGCTGGAAATTTCCGCCTTCTCATGGACCGGCCCCGGTCGCGAAGGGCTGCTAGGCGCTTCCGCCGATGCCGAGCCCGCCAAGCGCGACTCCCTGATCGAGGCGATTCTATCCGAAGTCGCCGCCATCGGCACCGCCGAACTCGACGACGATCTCGCCAAGGCGAAACGCCAGATCGCCGCCAGCCAGTTTCGCAGCCTAACCACCGCCTCCGGCCGCGCCTCGGATCTCGCTTCCAACTGGCACGAAGCCCGCGATCTCGATTTCACCCGCCGCTATCTCGCCGCCATCCAAGCGGTCACCACGTCGGACATCCGCCGCGCCGCCGCCACGCTAACGGAGAGCCGCCTCAGCCTCACCATCCTCGATCCGCTCGACGCGCCGGCTCCGCCCCGCACCGCGAAAACCGCGCGCGTTCGCGAGGAGCTCCAAGTCCACGTTTTAAACAATGGCCTCACGCTCTCGCTCATTCCGGACCATCGCGTCCCGCTCGTCCATTTCCAAGCCGCCGTCCGCGGCGGACTTCCGTCCGAAACCCCGGAAACCAGCGGCCTCAACCAGCTTCTCGCCTCGACGATTTCCAAAGGCACGCTTACCCGCACCGCTCAGGAAATCGCCGTCACCCTCGAGTCACTCGGTGCATCTATCAGCGCGACCGCCGGCAATAATGCGCTGCTCGTCCAAGCCGCAGGACTGGCACCGGATCTCGCGACGATCGCCGATGTTTTCGCTGAGGTCATCCTCTCGCCGTCACTTCCGGACGACGCGATCGGCCGGGAAAAAGCCAGCCAGCTCGCCGCTCTTGAAGAAGCCCTTCAAGACCCGCTGCACACCGGTTTCCGCGCATTGCGCGAGGCGGCGTTCAGCGGCAGTGGCTACGGTCTGGACTCGCTCGGCTCGGTGGTAAGCCTTACCGCGCTGGATCGGCTCGCGCTCAGCGCCCACCACTCGCGCCATTTCAACGCGTCTAACGTCACGCTCGCCATTGCCGGGGATTTCGATCCGGCGGCGATGCTTGAACTCATCGCCGGGAAATTTTCCGCGCTTCCGCCAGGCCAGCGGTGGTCGGCTCCGGCCAGCCAGTCTACTCCCGGCGAGCACCTCACCCGCCATCTACCGAAGAAGCAGGCTGTTCTAACCATCGGCTTCCCCGGCACCACCGTTAGTGGTGCGGACCGCCACGCGCTGGCGATGATCCAGGAATACGCCAGCGACATGGCGGGTCCGCTGTTCACCCGCATCCGCGAGGAGCTCGGCCTCGCCTATCAAGTGGGAGCCACCCAGTTCCTCGGCTACGACGCCGGACTCTTCACCTTCTACGTCGCCACCTCGCCCGCGCAGGTCGAGCTCGCCCGCCGCGAGATTCTCATCGAAATCGAAAAGATCGCCAGCGAGGGCATCCCGGACGAAGCGTTCGACCGCGTCCGTTCCACCGTCCTCAGCGGTCTCGCCATCCAGCAGCAATCGCCGTCATCCATCGCCCGCCACGTCGCGCTCGATTTGTTATTTGGGCATCCGGCCGATGAATACCGCCGCCTGCCTGCGGCATACAACGCCCTAACATCTGCCCAAGTTCGCGAAACCGCCGCCCGCGTTTTTTCCGTCGCGCCGACCATCGTCACCGTCCTGCCGGAGTAAGCTCAGCGGCGGTTCTTCGGGGCTGGCCGCGTGAGGAATCCTTCCGCGTCGAGGAAGGTCCCCGTCGGCAAATCCAGGCCGTTTTCCGGGGCGGCGGGGCCGTGTGCCCGCAAGCCGCCGCCTTCCGACGGGAGCAGATACCAGCCTGGCAGAAGCTTGCCCCAAGTCCCGGGTTTGTGGCCGGGCTGCGGCTCACTATCCGCCCAGGGTTTCGTCGGATCAGGCATCGACATCGCGATGACCATCCCATCGACGGCGAGGCACGGGCAATGCAGCAAGCCCGCCCGATAGACGGGATCCAGTGCGTGCTCCCCGAAGTCGTAAAACACAATCGCGACTGATAGTTGGGTGTGGCCGAGCACCTCGCGCAAACGGTCTCCGCCGACCCAGGTTGCGGATAGATCGCCGGGCACGAAGTCGTGGGATTTCACCTCCGCATGAACCATTTCCGGAAACGCGAGCCGCAGGCCGGGCAGGCTTGCCGGCACCGGGTCGTCATTCAAAATCGAAAACGGCTGCCGCCATTGGAGGGTGCTGACCTGGCTGATCTGGTGGCCGTTGACCCACGCGCGGTGGACCGCGACTTCGCCGGCTTCGCGGAGCTTTTTGAGCGCGGCGCCATTTCCCCGGGGCGGCCGAGCGCCCCAGCGGGGCGACTCGAAGCGCTTGGCAACCGCTTCCGCAGATGCGACTAACATTTCCTGCCGTGCGATTTCCAGATCCACGGTATCCGGGTTGATTTGATGCCCGAGCGCCACGATGATTCCGGGCCGTTTGAGATAGGGCCGCTTGCAGAAAAACCTTCCGCGTTCGAAGGAAAAAACCGATCCCCACGCGCCGTCGCACCACAGTGGGATGAGCGGGTGGCCCGCCTTCCTCGCGATCAGTTCGCAGCCGCGTTTCAGCTCGTTGAGCGCGCCGGTGCGGGTGAGCTGGCCTTCGGGAAACAAGCAAACGAGATCGCCGCTTTGCAGCGCCTCGATGGTGATGCGGATGGCCTCGCGCGGTTGGTTCACGCGGATCGTCACCGTCTGGAACATGCTGGTGAACAGGCGGACCGAGCGCCTGGCCACGTAGGCCTCGTCCATCACGAAGCGGACTCGTTTGCGGCAGGCGGCGGTGATGAAAAAGCCGTCCGCGAAGGTGATGTGGTTAGGTAATAACAGCGCCCCGCCTGTCGCCGGGATCCGCTCGGGGTGAACCACTTGAATTCGATAGATCCAACGAATCAGAGCTCCCCCGGTCAGACGGATGAAATCGCCTGACAAACGGCGGATGATGGAAGCGCTCATTGCGGCGGATGCTACACCAATGAAAGCGATGTCAAATCGGAATTACGCCGTTTTGCAGCCTGTCAGGATGCAATCGGCAAGGGGGCGAATTGGATTTTCGAAAACCGCTGCGGCTGATGAAAATCCGGCTTGCCGGCTCCCAGATCGTTGGCGCTGACAAACTTTTGTTGCGGGGATTCGAGGATCATCGTCACGTTGAGTCGGGTCTCCGGCCCGAAATCAAGCCGCGCGCGCAGCAGGTCGAGAGGGATCGCCATGGCGGCGAGCCACGAACCGTCTGCGGACATTTCCGAAAACGTGGCGACCTCGGGCATCGCGATTTCCGCCTCCTCCGCCCGCGCCCGCGGGGCGGTGAACTCGCAGGTCCACCACGCTCCGTTAGGCGCGAGGTTGAACTCAAAATACCGCCCGCTGGCAGGATCCGCGAGGAACAGCTCGGCCACGTCGTAGCGCCAGAGTTCCGGCTGGAAAGCGCCGGGTCGCGCCTTTGGATGGATGAGCGCGGGCTTCCGGTGATTGGCAATAAACCACAAATACCGCTCGTCGGTGACGACAGAGAACGCCGCGGCAACCTCCAGCGGAGCGCCGTGCAGATCATTTTCCAAACCGAACAAAGGCACATCCAATTCTCCCCAAACCAAGGGCCGCTCGCTGCGAAAAACCATCATGCCGGGAATTTGGGCGCGGCCAGGATTTGATGTCGAGGCGCGAAATGAGGTCCGATTTCCGCCATTGGAAAAAAATCGCAAATTTGGTGGCTTTTTGGCCGGGCATTTGGTTCAAGCCCCTTAACAAATTTATTCATGGCACGTTCGAAATCCGGATTTTACAGCACCATTGAGTACATTGGCCCGCGCCCTCAAAAGCCGAAGCGCCGCAATTTTTTTGGCGGCTGGGTGATCATCGCGATTGCTTTGGGAATGGGGTTCTGGTTTGGCCGGCCCTTGATGCCCTTTCTCAAGGCGGCTCAGGTGGGCGCTTCGATGGATCAGGCCGCTCTGCTAATTCCCTCGCTGGAGAAATCGAAGAGCTTCGGCGACGCCCTCGCCGCCGCAGCGCTTTCCCACTCCGGGGATGTCGTCGCCTTCGACCCGTCCTATTACAAGATAGCCTATCCTAACGGTGATGTGCCAGCAAATAAAGGCGTCGCCGCCGATGTGCTGGTCCGTTGCTACCGCGCGATGGGCATGGATTTGCAGGTGTTGGTGCATGAGGACATGACCGAGAATTTCCGCACTTATCCGCAGCTTTGGAATGCTTCGGTTCCCGACGCGAACATCGACCACCGCCGGATTCCAAACCTCCAGCAATTTTTTGAGCACAAGGGACAAACGCTGACTCCGTCCCGCAATGCGATTGATTATCTCCCGGGTGACATTGTGGTTTGGTCGCTCGGCACTGCGGAGCCGCACATCGGGATCGTCGTCCCCGGACCAGGCAATCGTGCGAATGAAATGTGGGTCATCCACAACATCGGCGCCGGCGTGAAATGGGAGAACATCCTTTTCGACTACAGCATCCAGCGCCATTTCCGCTTCCCGGCTGACGGGGCGGAGTGAAATTTCCCGGCCGGGATCAGCCGAGATTCTCGATGCGAAAAACGACCGGCGTGCTGTTAATGCAGTCGAGCGCTTCGATTTTGGTGAGGGCGGCTTGGAGTTTTCCAAACGGGCAGGTGTGGAGCAGGAAAACCATGTCTACAAAGGCGGCGTCCGGGTTGGCGGGATTGACCGGTGAATGGGTCCCGGAAATGCCAATGCGGTGGTCCGCCAGCACTCGCGCGATTTCGGCGACCACGCCGGGGCGGTCGGTGACGTCGAATCGGACGTAGTATGAGGTGGAAGTTTCCCCCACTGGCAGAATCCGACCGCTTTCACGATAAGGCAAGAAACCGCGGTGGCCGGAAACCTGTTTAAGCGAGCGAGCCGCTTCCACGAGATCCGCTACCACGGACGAAGCGGTGGGATCCTGGCCCGCGCCGCGACCGTAGAAAAGCGACTCGCCCGCAGCGTCGCCATGGACGGCGACCGCGTTGAAAACACCGTGGACAGAGGCAAGAATGTGGGTTTGGGCGATGAAAGACGGCTGGATGCGGAGCTCGACCGAGGCGTCGGCATGTTCACGGATGACCGCGAGCAGCTTGACGACGTAGCCGAGGTTTTTGGCGAAATTAATGTCGGCGGGGCGGACTTGCTCGATGCCGGAGACGTGGATCGATGCGGGATTGATCGGAAATCCATAGGCGAGCGTGGCGAGGAGAATCGCCTTGTGGGCGGCGTCCCAGCCGTTCACATCGAGTGCCGGATCGGCCTCCGCGTAGCCAAGCGTTTGGGCCTCGCCGAGTGCGGCTTCAAAGGTGAGTCCGGCATCGGTCATGCGGCCGAGGATGTAGTTTGAAGTGCCGTTGATGATTCCGGAAAAGGAATGGATCCGGTTGCCGATGAACGAATCCTGCACGGTGCGGATGATCGGAATGCCGCCGGCGACGGCGGCTTCGAAGTGGATCGGCGTGTCCATTTCCCGGGAAATGGCGAACAGCTCGACGCCGCGCTCAGCGAGCAGGGCTTTGTTGCCTGTGACCACCGGTTTCTTGGCGCGCAGGGCGGCGGTGACGATTTCAAATGCGTCGGTCGTGCCGCCAATGAGTTCTACAACGATGTCCACTGCCGGATCCGCGACGAGTGCACGCCAGTCGGTGGTAAAAATCCCGGGCGCGACTTCACCGGTGGTAGCGCGGACTTTTGCGAGGTCGCGGACGAGAATTTTCGCGATGTGCAGGGCCACGCCTCCGCAGGTGCGGCCGGTGATGAGTTCGCCGTTGCGTTGAAGAGTGTTCCAGACGCCGGAACCGACGGTTCCAAAGCCGGCCAGGCCGATGCCGAGAGATGAGCAGGAGGGGTTCACGCGGCCGACTCTGATCGCGTTTCACCTGCTTGTCCAAGCTGGAAGAGTTGGAAAAAACCGCCGATTAGTCCAAGTCGGCGTGTTGGCGCTCTGCTTCCACCCAATCGCCGTGGGAATCGCCGGGCAGGCCATTTTCCACGCGGTTCCGGTAGTTGAGGTAAGCGGCGCGGGCGACGGCTTCAAGTGAGGGCTTCGCGGCAGCTTTCTTGGCGGGGGCCTTTTTCACGGCGGGGGAAGCGGTGGGCTTCACCGCGGCGGGTGCCGGAGCGGCGTTTTTCGCAGCAGGCTTCTTAGCGGCTTTTTTTGCAGCGGGCTTGGGAGTTGCCGTCGCTTGTTGCGGGGCGGATTCGGGGGTCGATTTTGCAGTTTTCTTAGCAGCCATAAATTGGGAGGTCGTTGGTAAAGGCAGCACACAAGGTGCCGAACCGAAAATAATCAGGCGTTCTGGTGATTGCCAGCCCATTTGATCGCGGTATAGTCCCGCCGTGGCAAACGCCTATTCATGGAGTGCATCGCGCGGCGGGAGAGCTTATTACTTGCCTGGTCCGAACCATCTTGGCTGGTGGGCGGCGGTGGCGATGTTAGTTTCCATTCTCCTCCACGTCGTCGTTTTCTTCGCGCTCGATCAAATGAAGATCGCTTTTAAATTTGAGCAGGCCCGCGAACTCAGCACCCGCCCGATCAATGTCAGCCAAATACAAGTGCGGCCGATGGATTTGGAAAAATCGCTGCCGCCGGAAAATGTCATCCAGCCGCCCAAGGACAGCGCGGCCTTGCTCGACGAGGTTGAGCTGCTGGACATTTTGCCCAAGGACCAGGAAATCGACATCAAGCCGGCGATCGTCGAGGCCGAGTATGCGCTGCAGATGAACAATCCGGCCAAGGAGGGAAATCCCGAGGCTGCGGCGCTGGAAATTTCCGCCGGCTTGGAAGTGGATGCGGATGTTCCCGAGCTCGGCCGCGAGCCGGTCAATATCAAGCCTGCGGAAATTGGCCAGATGACCGTGGATCCCGGCGCGGTTCTTGCGGACGACAACGAAATCGGGAGATTCACCGATGATCTTATCAAACGAGGCGCCAACGGCATGGTCGAGAACGGCACTCTCGACGGCGTGATCTCGCTCGACAGCCTGCTCGACCTGCCCGCAAACATCTTGCTTAGCAAGAAAACCATGCTGCCGAGCGACCTGCTGTTCGAATTCAACAGCTCGGAACTTCGCGAGAGCGCCAAAGTCGGCCTCATGAAACTCGGCCTGCTGATGGACCGCAACCCCGGTCTTTTCTGCTGGATCGAGGGCCACACCGACCTCGTCGGCGGCGACGAATTCAACCTCAACCTCTCGATCAAGCGCGCCGAGGCGGTCAAAATCTATCTTGTGACCTCGCTCCGGATGGACCGCTCCAAAATCATCACCCGCGGTTTCGGGCGTTACGAACCGATCATCATCACCGGAACCTCCGAGGACCAATCCGCCAACCGCCGGGGTGGAAATCCGCATGCGGAACACCCCGCCGACCAAGGACCAGATGACCGTCGTTCCGCAGAAGGCCGCAGTCATCGAGGAGCCTCCGGCCCCCGCGCCCGCTCCCGTGCCGAAGGCAATCCTCGTAAAGCCGAGACGCGCGCTGCTGGTGGAAGAGGAGCCCGCGGCGGCGCCACTGCGGGCGAATCCCGTCGAGGAGTTCCCGCCACTCCCCGAAATCCCCCGCGCCATTCCCCGCGCGGTGCCGGTTGAGTGATTTCCGCTAACCGCTCACGGACCGGTCACAACGCGATAAAATTCATTCGCCGGGGAGGCATTGCCGCTGAAGTCCGACGACAAGGTGCCGCCTGCTTGGTAGCGCGTGCCAACCCGTCGGAGCGTCCACGATCCGCTGTCGAGCGTGCTGGAGGATTCGACCCGATAGGGCGCGAAGCGGACCGGCGTGTAGGAAATCATACGCGTGTAGTGATTGTAAGTCGGATTCACCGGACCGCTGGCGGCGGAGTTCGGATTCGTATTTAGATAGAACTCGACGCGGTTGGTGAGGCCGTCTTTGTCGGGGTCCGAGTCCGGGTGGCGGGACGAGCCGACCGCGCCAACGGCGGTTGTTGTGAAATTGGCAATCATCCAGTCGTCGGGGAGTCCGTCAGAGGGTGTCGTGTCTGACGAAAATCCCGCGACGATGCAGTTCACCGCGCGACTTAGATTGATTCCGTCACTGAATTGAACGGAGGCCAAAGCACTGTTGGTGCCAGCTTCTATCGAAGAATCCGAAAGCCTTCCGCCATCGTAGAAGCCAGCAGGAGTGAAAGTCAGGATATTTCCCGACAAGGAGAATGTCCCACTATTTATGGTGCTGCTAGTCAAGCTGGCCGTCAGAGCCGTGCCTTCCCGATCAAACGCTCGAAGTTGGATTCGGTTGACCCCAAGAACACCGGTGGGAAGCGTCCCGTAGGATGGGCTGGTGGACACGGCCGGAATGATTCGGTCGGACGTGTATGGCGGCGTGTTTGCGGCTGGATAGCCGAACTGGATGCGATCCACGTCGTAGGTCTGGATGGTCGCGCCCGCTGAACCGGCGGCACTGATATAATACATGGTGGCGGCTTTCAGAATGGCATTCGGTTCCGAACCATTCTCGCTAGAGTGGGCGAGGCCGAGCGAGTGGCCGATTTCA
>JAYSYA010000048.1:0-17549 GCA_043716765.1 Akkermansiaceae bacterium | reverse complement strand
AAATGGTTCCTGGAAATCCTCCCGGCCAAGGCGAGCGAGCTAGTCGCCGCACTCGCATTGAATTCCTAAATTGGTTGTTTATTTGTGGCCGAGTGCCTGAGTGCCGCGCTGAACGGAGTGGAAGGCACGCCGGGGGCGATGCTGAAGAAGTAGGTTTTCGATGCGCTGGCGGCCACGGATTCAGCGGCCCAGCCGCGGGATTTGCGCCAGGCGCTGGTGGAGGCGGTTTCCCGTCCGGCCAGGAGCGCGTTATAAGCGTGGTTGATGTTGAGTTCGCCGGCCCCGTAGCGGAGGTCGAGCGGGACGGTAGGTGTGTTGGACCAGGCTGGGACCGTGTTTTTGGTGGCGGTGGCGAGCAGCAGGGATTTAATGACGCGGGGTCTGTCCGCGCCGGTCAGAGAGCCGAGTTTTGAGTAAAGAAGCCCGGCCGCGCTCGCGACCATGGGCGTGGTCCAACTGGTGGCGTATTCGGGAGCGGCACTCGGGGCGACGATGTCGGGTTTGATTCTTCCCGGGTCGTCGGGGTTGATGAAATCAAGGGTCGTGAAACCGGCTCCGTGGCCATCGTCGTCGCGACCGACCGAGATCGTGTGGTAGCTTTGAGAGAGAATTGCCGGAAGGTTGGCCGAAACGCTGTTGTCAGAACCCACCACGCAGACGAAGCCGTCGCGATTGATCGCGAAGTCAAGACGGCGGTTGATTTCCGTGGCCTTGGCCTGGGTGAAATTCGCGTTAAGTGTCCCGACCCAGCTGTGGTTCTGCACGGCGCGGGATTCCACGTCGGGCAAGCTGCTACTGCCAGTGTTGAGAAAATCGGAGCCGATCCAACCGTTCGCATTGTAGAGACTGACGCCACAATTTCCGGAAATCAGACTGCTGGTGGTGCCATAGAAATTGGTGGCGACGTGCTGGGCGTGGCTGCTAACGCCCGAGGTGCCAGAGAGGCTGGTGAATGTTTTTCCCGAAAATAGAGAACCCGTGGTGTCCGGCTCGAAATTTCCTAAGTCATCGGGAGCCTCAACTTGTGTAATTCCTTGGCTGGGAGCGGCGGGCAGCTCGGCGGCGGCGAGGAGCTTCAGCCGCGTGTAGCCGATTTCATCCCGCCAGTCGGCTGCTAGCGGGGTGGCTCCTATCAGGAAAAAGCATGCGCCGACCGTTGTGCAGGTTCGTATTTTCACGATGGATGGGTTTGGACGCCTGAAGGAAGCGCCGCAAACTACCGCCGCGCCTCAAGCGGTCAAGGAGGAGGATTCGCTCGCCGCAGTTTTCAGTTCCTCGATGAAAGCGAGCACCTGCGCGGAGCTCGGCGTTGCCGCGGAAACTCCTGCGGCCACCTCGATCGGGCGGGGTTCCTCGGCGAGCGGGCGAGCGATCAAACGCGGTTTTTGGCCGTGGCTCATCCAACTGCTGGTGGCGAGCAGGGCGATCCCGAGGTTTCCCTCCAGCGCGGCGGTCAGGCTGCTGACGCCGTCGAATTCGCCCGCGATTTTTGCTTGGAGATGGTGCGCGCGGAAAAATCCGGTCACTCGGTCCCAGTAGTCGGGATAGTGTTCGCGGTCGTAGAGCAGCAGCCGCTGGCCGGAGAGGTCCTTGGCGGAAATGCGCTTCTTTTTTCCGAGCGGATGATTGGCCGGCATCACTAACTGCCAGCCGTATTCGCGCAGCGCGACCCAGCGGACCGGTTCCTGCGCTCCGTTGCACGGGGCGGCGACAATCAAGTCCAGCTTGCCGGCCGCCAGACCGTTGTGCATTTCCGCCGATGACCAATCGTAAAGGCTCACCCGCACGCGCGGGTGAAATTGGGTAAAGCGCTCGATCGCCAGCGACAGGAATTCCCCGGCCAACGACGGCGCGTAACCGACGCGCAGCGGCTCGCCGGTTGCCGTGGATTTGACCTTTTCGATCATCGTCTCAGTTGCCCGCAGCAGCTTGCGCGCCTCCACCAGCAGCACCTCACCGGCCGGCGTGAGGGTGACTGAATGCGCGCCGCGCTCCAGCAGCGAGGTGTCCAGAATCTCTTCCAGCGCCTTGATCTGGCGGCTGAGCGCCGGCTGGGTGAGGCGCAGCGATTTCGCCGCCGCAGTGATGCTGCCGGCCTCACCCACCGCGAGAAAATGCTTCAGTTGGCGCAGTTCCATGGCGGCATCCTATCGCTCACCGGCGGTGGTGCCATCCTTTATCGTGGGCTGAATTTTTCTTGCTCAAAATAGGCCAAGCGATGCATTGCCACGAACCCGCTTCTTGCTTACCCTGTAAAAAACTAACGGCCATGGGACTCGAAAAAATTACTCAAAAACTCCAGGAAGCGCTCCAGTCGGCACAAAGCATCGCTTCCAAATCCGCTCACTCCGAATTAAAGAGTCTGCATGTCCTGCTCGCCCTGCTCCAACAGGAAGGCGGCATCACCACGCCGATCCTACAAAAAGCCGGCGTGGACATCGCTCGTCTCAAAGCGTCCGTCGCCGCCGCGCTCGCCCACGAACCCAGCGTCCAGGGCGCGTCCACGCAGCCGCAAATCAGCGTCGGCCTGCGCTCCACGCTGGATGCCGCCGACGCCGCCCGCGAATCGCTCGGTGACGATTACCTCAGCGTCGAGCATTTCATCCTCGGCTCCTTGCAAAGGGATTCGCCGGCCGGCAAGTTGCTCAAAGAAGCCGGGCTCGATGAGAAAAAAGCCCGCGAAGCCATCACCGGCGTCCGCGGCTCGCAAAAAGTCACCGACGACTCTCCCGAGGGCAAATACCAAACCCTCGAAAAATACGGCACCGACCTCACCGCCCGTGCCCGCGACGGGAAAATCGATCCCGTCATCGGCCGCGACGAGGAAATCCGCCGCGTGCTGCAGGTCCTTTCCCGCCGCACCAAGAACAACCCGGTCCTCATCGGCGAGCCCGGCGTCGGCAAGACCGCCATCGTCGAGGGCCTCGCCCGCCGCATCGTCTCGGGCGACGTGCCGGACTCGATGAAGGATAAGCGCATCATCGGCATGGACCTCGGCGGCATGTTAGCCGGCGCGAAATACCGCGGCGAGTTCGAGGAACGGCTCAAGGCCTTTCTCAAGGAAGTCACCGATTCGGAGGGCCAGATCATTCTCTTCATCGACGAGCTCCACACCATCGTCGGTGCCGGTGCCAGCGAGGGCGCGGTCGATGCGTCGAACCTCCTCAAGCCCCAGCTTGCCCGCGGCGAGCTCCGCACCATCGGCGCGACCACGCTCGACGAATACCGCAAGCACATCGAAAAGGACGCCGCGTTAGAGCGCCGTTTCCAACCGGTCATGGTCGGCGAGCCGTCGGTGGAAGATTCGATCGCCATCCTGCGCGGCCTCAAGGAACGCTACGAAGTCCACCACGGCGTGCGCATCCAGGACGGCGCGCTCGTCGCCGCCGCCATGCTGTCAGACCGTTACATTTCCGGCCGTTTCCTGCCTGATAAAGCCGTCGATCTCATCGACGAGGCCGCTGCCCGCCTGAAGATCGAGCTCGACTCGATGCCCACCGAGATCGACGTGCTGGAGCGCCAGATCCTCCAGTTGGAAATGGAGAAAAAGGCCCTTGAAAAGGAGACCGACAAGGCCTCCGTCACCCGGCTTGAAAAGGTCAAGGAGGAGCAGGCGAATCTCCGCGAGAAATCCTCCGGACTGATGGCGCAGTGGCGGAATGAAAAGGCCATCATCGACCAAGTCCGCGCCGCCCAGGAAAAAATCGAAACGCTCAAAAACGAGGTCGAACGCGCCCAGCGGATCGGCGATCTAACCAGAGCGTCGCAAATTACCTACGGCGATCTGCCCGGAGCCCACCGCGAATTGGAAGCTGCCAAAGACCAGCTCCACGCGCTGCAAACTCAAGGCGCGTTACTAACGGAGGAAGTCACCGAGGACGACATCGCCCGCATCGTTTCCTCGTGGACCGGCATTCCGGTGAACCGTTTGCAAGAGGGCGAGAAACAGAAACTCGTCACCATGGAGCAGCGGTTAGGCGAGCGCGTCGTCGGCCAGAAAAAAGCCATCAAAGCCGTCGCCAACGCCGTCCGCCGCGCCCGCGCCGGTTTGCAGGACGAGAACCGCCCGATCGGCTCGTTCATTTTCCTCGGCCCCACCGGCGTCGGCAAAACCGAGCTCTCCAAAGCACTTGCCGAGTTCCTGTTCGACGACGAGGGCGCGATGATCCGCATCGACATGTCCGAATACATGGAGAAACACAGCATCGCCCGGCTCATCGGCGCGCCTCCCGGCTACGACGGCTACGAAGAAGGTGGCCAACTCAGCGAGCGGGTCCGCCGCAAGCCC
This sequence comes from Akkermansiaceae bacterium, assembly GCA_043716765.1. GTDB lineage: Bacteria > Verrucomicrobiota > Verrucomicrobiia > Verrucomicrobiales > Akkermansiaceae > Luteolibacter. The sequence goes on along the minus strand of JAYSYA010000048.1, from coordinate 13,261 downwards.
TACTCCGTGGTGCTCTTCGACGAGATTGAAAAAGCCCACTCGGATGTCTTCAACGTCCTGCTGCAAGTCCTCGACGACGGCCGCATCACTGACGGCCAGGGCCGCACCGTGGACTTTCGAAACACCGTGCTCATCATGACTTCTAACATTGGATCGCAGTTCATCCTTCACGAGGGAAACGCCGAGCAGCGCGAAGCCAAGGTTACCGAAGCCCTGCGAGGTCATTTCCGCCCCGAGTTCCTCAACCGCATCGATGAAACCATCATTTTCGACCGCCTTGAGCGCGAGGACATCACCACCATTGTCGATCTCCAGCTCGCGCGTGTCCGCCAGCGTCTCGCCAAACAAAATCTCGCTCTCGCGCTGACAGAAGCCGCCAAGGAACACATCGGAACGCTCGGCTACGATCCGGTTTACGGCGCGCGGCCTCTCAAGCGTGTCATCCAACATCTCTTGCTGGACCCGCTCAGCCTCGACGTGCTCGAAGGCAAGTTCAGCGACGGTGACGTGATCCAAGCCGACGTCGACGGCGGGCAGATCGTGTTCAAGAAGTGATTCGTCAGCCGGGCGCAAGCCTAGGGATTAAAAAGGCGACTTGATCGCTCCGGTGGACCGTGAGAAAGTCGCTGAATCATGTACAAGTCCGATTTCCCCCCGACGGACGGGTTTGTTTCCGTTAGCCCGGATCCGCGGCGTCTCTCACCGCGCCTGCATTCCCGGGATTTTGTCGATTGCGACCAACTGTCGGGATTTATCCCCGCGTGCAGGGCGGTGTTCATTCAGCTGAGTCCGGGGAGATTCCAGGGTAGGATTACCCGGCTGGATCTGCGGGGTGTGACGCTTTCGCACACCGCATGTTCTGGCGACACGCTGTGCCGGGCCACCGGCGATCCGGAAACGCGGCATGCGGTGATTCCCTTGCAGCGCGGAGATGGCCGCCACTGGAACGGCCAGGAAATCACCCGGCCTGTGATCGTCAATCCGGGCGCAGATCGGGAATACGTCCTCACCGGCCATGACATGCAGGCCTTCCACATCACCTTCGACCCGGCCGCATTCCAAGGGGCGGTTAGGAGCTGGACCGGGCGGCACGGCGATGACTGGGAACGCTTTTGGACAGGCCCGCAAGTGATGATCCCGCTTCCTGCGGAGAGTCTTGCATGCCTCCATCATCTTCTGGAGCTGATGGCCGGGTCGCCGGAAATGGTGGCCGCGAAGGAGGCAGATGAAACGATCGAGTCCTGCCTGGCTTGTGTCTTGATGCACTCGATCGAGACCAACGGCAACCTTGGCAAGCCCGTGGCTCGGACTCGTCTCACTCACGCCCGCGTCATCCACCGAGCCGATGAATTTCTCCATGATCACGGCGACAGGCCGGTGCATCTCATGGAGGTTTGCGTGGCAGTGGGCGTGAGCGCGCGCAGTTTGGAATACGCTTTCAAAGAGATCTGTGGGGTGACTCCGATGCGCTACCTCAAGGCGCGCCGCCTCCGTCTGGCGAGGCGTTTGCTGCGCGACGGCACGCCGGCGAAAATTTCCGTCAAGCAGGCTGCGCTCCGAAGCGGTTTTGTCCAAATGGGCCGGTTTTCCGCCGAGTATCGGAAGTTCTTCGGGGAAAAGCCTTCGGAGACTCTCTGCCGAAACGCCAGCTTGTCATGATGGCCCATCCGCATTTTGCGGAATCGGCATACACTTGGTGCGTGATCTTTATAACGCGGCGAGTCATGTTGCAGCGTTCCAAGGCTTCATCTAAATCTAACTCCATGAATCACTTGATAAAATCCGCCCGGTCCGGCGGCAGACACATGACCATCTTCGGGGTGGTCTCTATTATTTTTGGAATACTTGCACTGATGGCACCCGGCCTGGCGCTGCTGGCTAATCCGCTTTTCACTCCCGGCGTGCTGGCCATCGTGCTGGCCGCCTATTTCATTCTCGACGTTATTGCCGAGATCGGCGCGGGCTTCGGAGCCACGGGATCGGGCAAAGGTTGGCTGGTCTTTGCCGGGGTTGTCTCAATCCTGCTAGGTGCGATGGTCTGGGCGCAGTTTCCCTGGTCCGGCGCGTGGGCCATGGGGATTCTATTGGGAATCAAGCTGTTTCTCGTCGGGCTGACCATAATTGCCGGCGGTTCCACCGTCCGCGCCATGGCGATGGGTTAGCACAAATCCGTGCTTCAATATTCTTATCGAAATCATCACCTCAAACCACCACTACCATGCTCCGTTACGCCATCATCTTTTTTGTCATCGCCATTATAGCAGCCGCACTTGGCTTCGGGTCTCTCGCCGGCACTGCGGCGATGGTCGCCAAGGTTTTGTTCGTCATCTTCTTGGTGCTGGCGCTCCTCTCGCTTCTCCGAAAATAATCGTCGACGGAAAATCGGAGGACAATTCATTGTGGGCAAAAAGCAGACTCGCGCAAAGGGAGGTCCGCTTGTAAATGCACAGGATGCACATTCCCACCTTGATCTCCCGCAAGCGCGAGGGCGAGGAGCTTTCCTCGCGTGAAATCGCCTTGCTGGTCGATGGTTACACCAAGGGCGAGGTCCCGGACTATCAGATGTCCGCCTTCGCAATGGCAGTGTTGTTCCAAGGCATGACGTTTGCGGAAATCGCCGCGCTCACTCGCGCGATGATGGAGAGCGGCGAATGCTTTTCCCACCGTCCGGGCCACCCGCCAGTGGTGGACAAGCACTCGACCGGCGGCATCGGCGACAAGGTTTCGCTGATCCTCGCACCGCTGGTGGCATGTGCCGGTTGCTGGGTGCCAATGGTTTCTGGCAGGGGGCTCGGTATCACCGGCGGGACGCTCGATAAACTGGGATCCATCCCTGGCCCCAATGTCCACCTCGGGGTCGATCAAGCCGCGGCTCAGCTCGCACAAATCGGCGTGGTGATGATGGGACAGACCGACCGTTTCTGCCCGGCGGACAAGAAACTCTACGCCCTGCGCGACGTGACCGGCACCGTGCCGTCCATCGCCTTGAGCACCGCCTCGATCATGTCCAAAAAACTCGCGGAAACGCTGGACCGACTGGTGCTCGACGTAAAATTCGGCAGCGGAGCTTTCATGCGGACGCGGCAGGATGCGGAGGCGCTCGCCGCCAGCATGGTCGCCGTGGGCCAGGAAATGGGCGTGGAAGTCCATGCCGTCCTGAACCCGATGAACGAGCCGACGGGGCGTACTGTGGGAAACGCTCTGGAAGTCGTTGAAGCGCTCGAATGTCTTGACGGTGGCGGCCCGGCGGATCTGCGCGGGATCGTCCTCGATTTGGCCGAGAAAATCGCCGGCATCCCGCGCGCCGGACTGGAAACTTTTCTCGACGATGGCAGCGCCCGCCGCCGGTTCGACCAACTGGTCGCCGCCCAAGGCGGAAATCCCGCCGATTTGCCGCGCCTCGCGGAAATCCACAAAGCCCCGCTGATCCGCGAGGTCATCGCCTCGGCGGGTGGAGTCGTTTCCCGGGTGGATGCCGGATTGGCCGGCCAAGCGGCGCTCCAGCTTGGAGCGGGTCGGGCAAAGGCGACGGATGGCGTGGATTTCGCCGTTGGCTTCGATCGGTTGGTCAAATGTGGCGAGCCGATCCACGCCGGCCAAGCGGTTTGCCGCATCCACGCGCGCACGGCAGTGGATTTCGAGATGGCGGAGGCGATGATCGAAAAGGCAGTGGAAATCTCGGTACTTTGATTGATTTTCCCAGTTGCCAAACCCGTCGAGGGCGGTTTAGGTTCCGGCCGCCGCAGGCAAAAAGCCTCATAGTGTAATGGTAACACCGCAGATTTTGATTCTGTTATTCAAGGTTCGAGCCCTTGTGAGGCTATTTCCCGAATCGCTCCCGCGAAGTTGAGCGTTTTTCTGCCAGCTTGCCAGATCGTGGAAGCCCCGCCAGCCTGCGCCATGAGGATTTATCAGGACGAGGTATACCAAAAGGGCGTGAAATTCATCCGGATCGTGCGGCTTGACCGCTACGAGGTGGAGTTCAAGACGATGAGCGGCGACCCCAAGGGCGAGGGCAGTTTGGCGGTTTTGCCGAAGAAGGAGTTCTGCCGCTCGCTGAAGGGGATGACTTTGGTGACGCCGATCAAGAAGGACGCGCCGCCAAACGAATAAAGTTCAGCGCTGGGAGACCACGGGCTGGTCCTTGAGGAGGTTGCTGTAGTCTAGGAGGATGTTTTGGGCCTCGTGAAGGATGATGTCTTCGGCCGGGGCTGCTGCGGCGATTTCATCGTCGGTTTCCGGGTCAATCTCGATTTCAGGTTTCTTCGGTTTCACCAGCTCGCCGAGGCCGGGTTTGGTGACGTTTTTCAACGTGACCTCGTAAGCGGCGGGTGGCGTTGCGGCGCGGGCGAGACGTTCCTTTTTGAGGGTCTCGGCGCGGGCTTTGAGTTCGCTTTTTTCCTTCTGGCGCCGCGCTTCATGGAGAGAGATCGATTTGTCCGCGCGGAGCTTGCGGAAGCGTTCGATGTCGGACTTCAGTTCGATGAAATCCGGGGTCTTGGCGACGCGCTCGTCGGAGCGGGTGCGAAGGGTGGCGAGAGATGAACTGACGCGGTTGGCTTCCATGAATCTCGCGGCGGGGACGGTATCCCACGGCAGCGGATTATCGAGGTCCGACTCGCCGATTTCCGGCAGGTCGGTGAGCGAGGGGATGACGATGTCCGCCTTGACGCCTTCAAGCTGGGTGGACTTGCCGCTAGGGCGATAGAATTTGCTGATCGTCACCTTCAACGCGCCGGGGTCGGAGCCGGGAACGATTCCGTCGCCCTTCATGATCCGGTCGAGCGGGATGATCGTTTGGACGGTGCCTTTGCCGAACGTGGAGGTGTCGCCGACGATAACCGCGCGGCCGTAGTCTTGCAAGGCACCGGCGACGATCTCGGAGGCGGAGGCGCTGAAGCGACTGGTTAGGACGACGAGCGGGCCGTCATAGGCGACTTCGCCATCGCGGTCTCTGCCGACTTCCAGGCGGCCTTCGAGGTTGCGTGTTTGCACGACCGGGCCGGAGGGGATGAAGAGTCCTGTCAGATCGATGGCTTCCTGGAGCGAGCCGCCGCCGTTGCGCCGGAGGTCGAGGATGATGCCGGTGACGTTTTCCTGTTTGAGCTTGGTGACGAGGCGGGTGACGTCCGCGGTGGCGGAGGTGGGGGCTCCCTTGCCGTCGCCCTCGCCGGCGTAGAAAGCAGGTAGTTCAATAACGCCGATCCGTTGGGTCTTGTCGCCGGCGGGGAGGTCGATGATTTGCGCCTTGGCCTGCTGGTCTTCGAGTTTGATCTCCTCGCGGACGATGGTGATGGTCTTGCGGGTGCTTTCGTCGGTGGCAGCGGCGGGGATGATGTTGAGGAAAACCGCAGTGCCTTTCTTGCCGCGGATGAGTTCGACCGCTTGCGAAAGCGGCAAGTCGATGAGGTCGGTGAACTCGCTGTCTTTTTTCTGGGAGACGCCGACGATGCGGTCGCCGTTTACTAGCAGACCGCTGCGGGCGGCGGGACCACCGGGGACGAGCTCCTTGATTTTGCAATAGCCATCTTCGGATTGCAGCGTCGCGCCGATGCCGGTGAGCGATAGATTCATGCCGATTTCGAAGCTTTTGAGCTGCTCCGGCCCCATGTAATCCGAGTGCGGATCATAAATCTGCGCGAGCGCGTTCAGATAGATCTCGAGCACAGCCTTGTCGCTCAGTTTGCGCATCGTCTCAGCGAGGCGGATCGGACGGCTGCCAAGCGTTTTGACGATGTCCTCTTCTTTCTTTCCGGCAAGTTTCTCCTGGAGGTATTCGTAGCGCAATTGCTGGCGCCAAAAAGCGTGCGCGGCTTCGGTGTCGGCGGGGTGGGGTAACTCCTCGCGGTCGTAGGAATAGGTTTCCTCCACAGTGAAATCGAACTTGGTGTCTTTTAATTCGGACGCGATGAAGGCGACGCGTTGGTCGAGACGCTGGAGGTAGCGCTTGAAAATGAAGTGCGCGAGCTTGGTGTCGCCTTGCTTGCGAGTGCTTTCGGCGAGCGCTTTGCGGAAGCTTGCGAATTCGTCGATGTCGCTCTTGAGGAAAACCATGTGGTTGCCGTCGAGCGTGTCGAGATAGCGGTCGAGAAACTTGCCGGCCAGCTTGTCGTCGAGCTGTTGGTGGGCGAACTGCGATTTTTCCAAAATCCTGGTGGTGAGGACGGTGACGGCGGCATCGGTCGCCTGGGCGTCGAGCGGGTCCGCGCCGCGGAAGCCGAAGGCCGAGGCGAAGGTGATCAAGCTGGCGCTGACGGCGCCAACGGGAAGGAGAAGTTTAAAATGAGGTTTCATGAATTGGAAAATGGGTGGGCGTCTTTTGCCCATAGAACGGCGCACTGCTTGAGAACTGTCTTGGATCTTACGCACGCTGCGGGAATTCGCTTTTCCAGCGGGCCAGCGCGCTGCGGATTTCCGCGGCTTCGCGGGTGGGGCTGAGTTCCCAGATGAGTGGGCAGTCGGCGGGAAAAAATTTCAACAGCGCGGCGTAATCCAGCGTCCCGCTGAACGGCGTGCGGTGGTCCCTGGCAGGCCATTGGACGTCGTGGACGTGTCCGCCTATCAGCTGAGGGGAAATTTTTTCGAGCCACTCTTCGTGATCGAGCAGGCCGAGGTTGTGCTTGAGCTGGACGTGGCCGAAGTCATGCCAGTAGCCGACCCATGGATTGTCGGCGAAATGCGTTTGCAGCGCGATCATCTCGCGCTCCGTCGGCATGTCTTCGAAGCGCGAGCGGGACTCGACCGCGAGCTTCACGCCGACTTCAGCCGCCCGCTCGGCGATGGTCGTGAGCGCCTCGATGGCGCGATGAAAATACAGCGGGCCGATCTTCTCCCGATTCTTCACGAACGCGAGTTTGCGTTTGATATAATCCGCGCTGTGTTGGCCGCCTTCGGCGACGGTCGTGGTCAGCGCGCGGGTCCATTTTTTCGGACTCATCGGCACCGAGCCCATGTGGAGGACGAGGTATTGCGCGTTGAACTCGGCGGCGATGTCGAGCGTGCGGAAGGTCATGTCCATCGCGCGCTGGCGGTCGAAAGTCCGGTGCGACGTGAACTCGTAGGCATCCGGCGCGTCGATCATCACCTCGACGGGCGACGGGAAATAATTGTGCACCCCCGAACACGTGAAAATCCCTCGTTCGTAGGCTTTCTTGATGCCCGGCAGCTTGGCGATGGTCATGCCGTGCGAGAGTTCGATGTTAGGAAACCCGAGTTCGACAATTTCCTCGATCATCGACTCGCCGTCGGTGTGGCGGCTGTTATTCCAGCATGAAGAAAAGGCGAGCATGGGTGCGGTGGCTGCAGGGAGTTTGGTGAAAATTGGGGGAAGTGCCAGCCTTGTGTCGTTCATTTCAAGGTCCGATCAAAATGGAAAAGGCTCCCTCGCGAGGGAGCCTTTTCTTCGGGGGCGAAGCCTAGCTGATGGTCTTAAGACCCCCGCTCCCCCTTGGATCAGGAAGAGCGGGGGTCACAAGATGCCGTCAGATTCGGAACTGCCAGAGCGCCTCGGTCTCGCGGTCACGCCATGCGGGGCGGCGGGACATCGGGTCTTGCAGCGTGCGGATCACCTTGCGGCCGCCTGTCGCGATGAAGCTCTCGCAATCGATGGTGATCACGTCGAGCCCCATGTAGTAGGTGCCATACAAGGTGGGAACCGCTTCTTCGCCGAACGACTCGGCGAGATGGCTTCTCAACAGGAGCGACTCCTTTCTTCCGAGGAAAAGGAAGGCGGGAGTTTCTCCGTGATCGCACTTGGAGCGGATCAATTCCGATACAGCCTCGCCGTCCCAGCTGTCTGCGAAAGACAACTCGGACGGCACGGTAGAGACGTCGGGATAGGGTCTGTGTGGTTCGGTGGTGTTCATTTTATTGGGGTGGGTGTCGTTGTTGAGTCAAGCAGCCCCCGTGCCAGCGCTTGGGCACAAGGTTTTGCGGGGTTGGCTGATAGAGCGAACTGCGTAAGGAAATTGAACCATCTGCCTTTTTGAAGCAAACGGCGGCAGGTGACTTTTTTGGCACCCAACCTTGGCATCCGCGTCGGTCTCGGCGGAAAAACAGGCACAATCTCCTGCTAGAAGGCGGGCGAGGGGGCTGGCTTTTTGCCGGATTTCGGTGATTGTCTTTGCCAGACATGGAAATTTTTGTCATCCCCGCCCCAGAAAGTTGTTAACTTTTCCGTATTATCGGAACGCTTAATCCAACTTGGTTCATTACGAATGTCTCACGATAAAGTCCAAATCATCCGCCTCACGTGGAAGCGCCTTCGCGGCGCTTTGCGGATGTTAGTGCGCTCAGAACAGGGACCGAAGGCGGTGATTTTCGCCGTGACTTTGACACTGCTAATGGTGGCGATCAATGGCTTGAACGTCCTCAACAGTTACGTCGGCCGGGATTTCATGTCGGCGATCGAAAACCGCAACATGGATGTCTTTAAACAACAGGCGCTGTTTTACGTGGGGGTTTTCATCGCCTCGACGGTGGTGCTGGCCTTCTTCAGATTCACCGAGGAGCGGCTGGGGATTTTGTGGCGCGAGCAGCTAACAAGGCGCCTGACGGAGGCCTACATGAAGGACCGCACGTATTATCGGTTGGATTCGGCCATGGGTGTCGCCAATCCGGACCAGCGGATTTCCGACGATGTCCGTGCCTTCACGACCACGACGCTTTCGTTCATCCTGCTGATCGTCAACGGCACTCTAACTGCCGTCTCCTTCTCCGGCGTGTTATGGACCATCAGCCCGTTTCTCTTCACCGTCGCGGTGGTTTACGCGCTGTGTGGTTCGGTAATGACGATTTTCCTCGGCAAGCCCTTGATCCGGTTGAATTACAACCAGCTCGACATGGAGGCGAATTTCCGTTCGGACCTGATTCATGTGCGGGAACACTCCGAGTCCATCGCGCTGGCCCATCGGGAAGGCCGTTTCAAGGCCCGCTTGAACAAGCGGCTCGACGCTTTGACGGCCAACTTCCGCCGCTTGATCCGGATCAACCGCAACCTGGGGTTTTTCACTAACGGCTATAACTATTTTATCCAGATCATCCCGGCATTGATCATCGCGCCAATGTTTATCTGGGGCGACAGGGAGTTTGGGGTGATCACCCAGTCGACAATGGCGTTCGCAACCTTGCTAGGTGCCTTTTCCCTCATTGTGACGCAGTTTCAATCGATCTCGGCGTTCACTGCGGTCGTCGCCCGCCTTCACACGCTCAGTGACGCGATCGACAACGTGCAGCGGACATCACCTTGCACGATCGCCGTCGAGGAATCGCCGGACCGGGTATCCTATCAGGATGTCACCCTGCGCTCGGCGGACCAAACGCGCTTGCTGGTCTCGAATCTCAATCTTGAGATCGCCCGCGGCTCGCGCTGGTTGGTGGTCGGCAAAGACGACGCGCCGAAAGTCGCCTTGTTCCGTGCGACCGCAGGCGTGTGGGAATGCGGTGGTGGCCAAATCATCCGTCCCGGGCTCGACGATATTCTGTTTCTACCAGAGCGGCCCTATCTGCCGCCGGGAACCTTGCGCGAAGCCCTGTTGCGGACCGGAATGGAGCTGGTAACGCCGGACTCGGTGATCATGGATGTGTTAATGAAACTGGGTCTCGAAGACGTGGTGAAGCACGCTAACGGCCTCGATACCGATCACGACTGGGATAATTTGCTCTCGATCGGCGAGCAGCATCTTCTCTCCGTCTCGCGAATTTTTCTGGCGAAGCCCGCGTTCGTCTTTCTCGACCGCCCGGGCAGCGCGCTTCCCAAGAGCCAGATTTCCAAGATCCTCGACATGTTGACCGAGCAGGGGATCGGCGCGGTAATCCTTTCCAAGAACGGCGAGTCGCGTTTGCGCTACGACGCAGTCTTGGAAATCAAGGCGGACGGCGCGTGGGAAGTGCGCCATGAAGCGCCTGCGGACGCGCACAAGGAGTTGCACGACCTGAGTTGCTAATCGTCGATTTTCAGCGGTTCATGCGAGGGCGGGTCCATCCGATGGGCCGAGAAACAGCGTGGCGGTGACGGGTAGATTTGGAACGACGACGGACGCGCCGGCGGCATTGATCGCGAGTGGCAGGCCGCTGGAAGTGAGTGCGTGGAGGATGCGATGGCCCGATGGGAGGGGCGGCGCGACCGATAGACCGCCGGGCGGCAGCGAGATGCGGTCGCCGATTTCGAAGGTGATGCAGTCGGTCTCGCTGACAATCATTTTGAAATCGAGAGGACCGTAGCGAGTCATCAGTCCGCGCACGGAAAATCCGCTTTCCTCGGAAATCCAAGGCCACGGCAGGCCGGAGGCGAGGACCATTTTCCGCGAAGCCTCGCGCTCGCTGGCGACCATCGAGGCCAGCGCCAGCATGTATTCTGCGGCGATCCAAGTGTGTGGCACATCTCCCAGATGGCCGGGCGAGCGCGGATCGCGCCAGGTGATTTCCGGCCATTGGTTCCACTCGACCGGTCGGCGGTCGGATAGGAAAAACTCCAACAGTTCGTTCGCCTCGTCACGTTTCCCGACCCGCACGAATGCGCCGATGATGCGGATTTCGTAAGCGGTGTAGTTGAGCCACGGAATTTCGCCGCGGTGCTTGCGGCGGAATCCTTCGAGATAGGTTTGGAGCATCTGTTGGAGCGGCCCCGGCGGGAGGTCGTCGGCGAAGTCAAGCTGCGCGATCGCATTGGAGGTGGCCGTCGGATCGAAGTCCGCCCACTCGACGGAGCCGGGGATGTAGTTGATTCCCCGTTCCTTGATGACTTGCTCGATCGAGCGCCGCACGTCGCCGAGAAACGCCTTCGCTTCCTCCCGCCAGCGCACGGCATCGTCGTGGTGGCCGAGCGCGCTGGCAATTTCCGCAGCGGCTTCGAGTCCGCGGATCCCCCAGAAATCGTCCCAATAGGAATGGACCGGATGCGCCAGATAGCCTTCGTGGCTGGCCGATTCCGGCAGCAATCCGTAACAGGCGGAGTGCGCGGCCTCGAAGTATTTGGGAGTCATCCGTTCCGCGCGCAATCGCAGAATATATTCGGCAGCCCGGCTAACGGGAGACCACATGGGTTCTAGGAAACTCAGATCCGCTTGATTCCGGAAAACCTCGCAGATCCCCCAGATCAATTGCCCGTGGCTGTCGTTTTCCACCAGCCAGTCCACGCCATCGCGGTCCACAATGCACGGCACGTAGCCGTCCTCGCGCTGGAACTGCACATACCATAACAGGAAATCACGCAGCACCTGCGGGCGGTTTGCCTTGGCCATCGCCGCGCCCATGATCACGCAGTCGCGCACCCACGAGCGGGTGTAGCGGCGGGGGCCGGGTTGGAACGCCGGACCGTCGCGGTTGATGAGAATATGGCTCGCTGCGGTGCGGAAACATTCGATTGCGCTGCTAGCGATCGACGGCACCTGCCACTCGACGGGTGCGAGAATTTCGCGCCAGCGGGAGATGGCGTGGGAGAGGCCGTTTTCCGCAGGTTCCGGCGCGTCCTTGAAAAACGGAACCGATACCGTGACTTGGAATTTTCCCGGCGGGACGTTCCAAGCCATCGCGGCGGAGGCCAGGCCGGATTCGTCGTTCACCGCATCACGCGTCGGCACATCGCCGCGGGCGAGGAATTCCATCACACCGCCTTCCTCGAACGCCGCCGCACCGTGTGCATCCGGCACAAGATTCGCTTTCACTTGGCGGCCATCCACGGTCAATGACTCGCTGGCGCAGATGATCCGTTGGATCGGGCTGCGGCCGCCGAGATTGCGGAAAGCCTGCCACGGCGGATTCACTTGGAGCGGCCGCACTGCGACTGCGAGGCGCAGCTCGTGGTTCGATTGGTTTTCCAACTGATAGGTCACGCGCAGGACGAGTTGGTTGCCCGTGCCATCGACCCATGGCTGGATGCTCAACCTTACCTTGTCAGCCTGCCAAAAGACGGCCGGAAACGGCGCGCCATCCTCGGGCAGCGAGAGGCGGATTTCCGCATCCGCCCAGCTGACCATTGTCTTGCCGATGAGTAAAAACGGCTCTAGCGAAAATCCTGCCTCGTCCACCTCCACCATGCCCTCCTCGTTGATGAGTCCGCGGCGATTGCCTTCCGGGCTGCCAACCGGAGTCCAGTAGGATTGCTCGCGGTGCCAGTAGCGCGGAAACCAGCCGCGCGGAAAATCAGCCGCCACCGCGTGGATAAATTCGTTAGGCGTGCGCGAAAACGCGTCGGGCCGCAACTGCAAAGCCGCCAGCGAGGCGGACTCCGCGTTGGCGAAATTCACTCGCAGATAGCGCGCTTCCGCCCCCGGCGCGGGGATGTGGCTGCGAGATCCCAGCGCATGGGAAGCCCGGTAAATCCGCGTCCAATCTTCCGCGTCCTCCGAAATTTCAATGTCGTACACTCGTGGCGGCTCCGGCGAAGGCCAGTCGATGACCAAGCCGCCGAAGCGCACCAAGCGGCCGAAGTCCACCGACCAGCGCGGTGCGGAATCGTCCGCCGCGGCCTGCCAGCATCCGCTGGATTCCACCTTGAACACCGACTCCGGCGGGCAGTGGGGAAGATGGCTCGAAGCAGTGATTTCCTTGGGTAGATAGAGCGTCTGGTCCTCCAGCGAGATGTCGGAAAACCACACGTTGCCCTTTCCTCCCGGACCGGCGGCGATGACCAGCTCGATCGCGCCGATGGCCGAGGGCGCGCCGCCGCCCGCCGGCCCCCAGGCGAACGGGAGGTCCCGCTCGCGAATCCGGATCTTTGTCCAAGTAATGGGCAGATCGAAATTTTCCCGCAGAAAGCGCCACGCGTTAGAGCCGCCTGGATCGGCGACCTTGAACTCGAAGTGATTCGGCGGACCCTCGCCCTGGAGGGCGAATTCGAGCTTGAACGTTTCCGGCAGGGCGAGCTGGATTTCCTTCCGCGCCACCACGAATCCGCCGCCGCCGTTAAAATCGTAGTCGAGCCGCAGCGCCGGTTTTCCGTCCGGTCCCTCGGTGCGCGTGAGGAGGCCTTTTGCCTGACCCGAGGCGACAACCAACCATGAGGCCGGGTCGGAGAAAATATCAGCAAGTGGTGAGGATAGCATGAGTGGCTTGGAAGCGAAGCTAAGCATCCGCTTCACCGATGCCAGAAAAGACTTCGGGCGAGGGGATTCAGCCTAATTTTGCCGGCCGGAAATTTCCTATTTTCCTCTTGCCAAGGAAGTGCTGATCCCTAGTTTGCCCGTCCCATGCCAAGAGTCGGAGGAAAAGCAAAAACACGGAAAGCCGTCGCCAAGCGTTTCAAAGTCACTGGGACAGGGAA
>JAYSYA010000047.1:0-55982 GCA_043716765.1 Akkermansiaceae bacterium | reverse complement strand
GGCTGGCCCGGCTGCGCTACCACGACCGCTTGCAGACGCACGTCCAGGTGCCGGATCACCTGTTGGAAATCCTTGTGCCTCCGATGCTGTTATTCAATTTGGTCGAAAACGCGATCACCCACGGGATTGGCAGTTTGGAACTCGGCGGGACGATTTCGATCAGCGCCGAATCCACCTGCGGACAGGTTCGCATTTCAATCCAAAACTCGGGAAAGCTCGACGGGAAAGCCACGTGCGGTAACGGCATCCAAGACGCGATGCAGCGGCTCGAAATGCTTTTCGGCGGCAAAGCGAGATTTTCTTTGTCACAAATGGACGAGAAAACCGTGTCCGCAGATGTCGATCTACCGCTTTCGCACAGCTATCTGATATGAACCTCAAAAACCAATTCCTCACCTTTCTCATCGTCGATGACGAGGATCTCGCCCGCACGATCCTGTGCCGCCAAATCGGTGGGCTGCTGGCCTCCGTTACTTGCATCGAGGTCGCCAACATCCGTGAAGCTCGTGAGCTGCTACTGCGCCAGCGGGTGGATGGCGTGTTCCTCGACTTGGAAATGCCGGGCGGCAGCGGCATGATCTTGCTGCCGGAAATCAGGGCGATGGGCGTGCCCGTGGTGGTGGTCACCGCGCATGAAAGATACGCCGTGGACGCCTTTGACGGAGATGCCGTGGACTATCTGTTAAAGCCCGTCGAGGAGTCCCGCCTGGCAAGGGCCTTGACGCGCATCCGCAAGCTCAGCGGCCGCGATCCGGCAGACCCGCTCATCATGCTTGGCGACCAGAGCAGCTGCTGGCCACTGCGTCAGGATGAAATCGTCATGGTGGAATCCGAGGGCAAGAACGCGCTGCTCCATCTGAAGAACCGCGAACCGATTCCCATCCCCCGCAGCTTGAAGGAAATCGAGGAGCTGCTCAACGAGAGCCAATTTGTCCGGGTGAACCGTTACCGGGTCGTCCAGTTGCTCTGCTTGAAAGAGATCCGCCGGCGTGCGGGAGCCGGCAATTTCGTGGGTGAACTCGACGGCCACGGCGAAATCGAGTTCTCCCGGCGGCAGTCAATCGCCTTCCGCCAGCGCTTCGGATTTTGAACGCGCGACTGAGGGGAGATTGGAATCAACACCCAAGGTTAGACCATTTAGGATCCGCTAACTGTTGGGCTAAACGGACGACAACTTGTTAGTTCAGATTCGAGATGGTCTGGAAGATGGCGGTGATCATCAGATAGGCCATGGTGCCGATGAGGCCGGCCATGATGATGAGCACGGTGGGCATCACGAGCGCCATAATCCGTTGCAGGCTCTTGTCGAGTTCCTTGTCGTAGCGCTCGGCGGCGCGCCGCAGGGAAAGGTCGATTTTCCCCGTTTGCTCGCCGACGGAAATCATGTCGATGAGCAGCGGCGGGAAGGCACCGTTGCGAATGAGCGCTTTGGAAAACGAGCGTCCGTCGCCGACTTGGGCGATGACCTTGTCCAACTCGCCGCGTAGGCCGCGGTTCTGGGTGGCGTCGCGGGAGAGTTCCAGGGCACGGAGCAACGGCAGGCCGTTGCCGACAAGGTTAGCCATGGTTTCAAGGAACTGGACGTAGAAGCGGCTGGTGATGACCGGGCCGATGAGCGGCAACCGGAGTTTTATGCGGTCCCAGGCGGGCTTGTTAGCGTCGTTGTCTTTCCAAGCTTTGAAGAAAATGAGCGAGGCGATGATGGTGAGAAGCATGACGATCCACCACTTTTTGATGAAGGCGGACGCGCCGATGAGGATGGCGGCACCGAGCGGCATTTTTCCGCCGCTGGTCTGGATCAGCGCGGTGAGCTGCGGGATGAGGACGGTGATGAAAATGATGGAAACCCCGATGCCTGCCAGGATCAGGAACGCTGGATAGATCATCGCGAGGATGAGGCGCGCCTGGAGTTCAGCGAGAGTTTTCAGATAGTGGGCTTGCCGTTTGAGGATGTCGTCGAGCGCGCCCGACGCCTCGCCGGCGGCGGCGAGCGAGCAATACAGCGGGCCGAAGCTGGGGCTGACTTTTTTGAGGGCGACGGAGAAATTCACGCCGTCGCGGACGATCTGGCGGATTTTGAAGGAAACGGCCTTAAGGTTGCCGAGTTCCTGACGGTTTTCCATGGACTTGAGCGCGGGTTCTAGCTGGAGGCCGGCGCTGAGCATGTCGGAAAGTTCCTCGGTGAAGAGCACGACTTCTTGCCGCTTGAGTTTAATGGGGCCTTGGGGAATGACGTCCTCCTTGGCTTCGGCCTTGGAGCGGCCGGGCTCCTCGGTTTTCGTCTTGG
The DNA here is from genome assembly GCA_043716765.1 of Akkermansiaceae bacterium. GTDB lineage: Bacteria > Verrucomicrobiota > Verrucomicrobiia > Verrucomicrobiales > Akkermansiaceae > Luteolibacter. The sequence goes on along the minus strand of JAYSYA010000047.1, from coordinate 53,695 downwards.
TGCCGCCACTGGATTTTTTGGCGGAAACGGCCGCAGCGGTTTCCCTGAGATTGACCGGCTGAAGGCCTTTTCTATCTAAAACCCGCAAAGCCTCGGGACGATCCGCGGCGGCGATCTCCCCGGTGGTGACGGAGCCGTTAGTTGCGAGGGCTTTGTAGGCGTACAGAGGCATGAGGAATGTGAACTTTCAGAATTATTCCCCGCCGCCGATGTCGGAGGAGGTGACGGAGATGACTTCCTCGATGGTGGTTTCGCCTTTCATCACCTTATGCCAGCCGTATTCACGCATCGGGATGTAACCGTCGCGGACGGCTTGGGCGCGGAGCTCTACAGCTTGGGCGCGGTGGGCGACTAGCTCCTGCATCGGCTGGGTGAGCAGGATGATTTCGTAAATCGCGAGCCGGCCGGAGAAGCCGGTCATGCGGCAGCGGTCACAGCCTTTCGGCGAATAGACTTGGCCGGGGATGTGCAGCGGGATGCCGAGATCGCGGCGGTCTTGGTCGCTGACTTCGCGCGGGGTTTTGCAATGCGGGCAAAGTTTGCGCACAAGGCGCTGGGCGAGAAACGCGCGGACGGCGGCGGAGACGAGAAACGGTTCCACACACATGTCGATGAGCCGGCTGATGCCGCCCATCGCGTCGTTGGTGTGGAGCGTGGAGAAAACCAAGTGACCGGTTAGCGAGGCGCGGATGGCAATCTCCGCAGTCTCAAGGTCGCGGATTTCCCCGATCATGACGATGTTAGGATCGGCCCGGAGAATGGAGCGCAGCGCAGTGGCGAAAGTCAGCCCGATCTCGTTTTTGACGGCGATCTGCATCACCCCGGTGAGCTTGTTTTCCACCGGGTCCTCGACGGTGACGATCCGCCGCTCCGGATGATTCACCTCGGTGAGGAAGGAGTAGAGGCTGGTGGATTTACCCGATCCGGTCGGGCCGGTGATGAGGATGATGCCGTTAGGCAAGTGCAGCAGCGACTCGATTTTTTTCAATACGAACGGCTCCATGCCGAGCTTGGCGATGTTGAATTTCTCTTGGTTGAGGAGACGCAGGGAAACGCTTTCGCCTTCAACCGTTGGAACGGTGGCGACGCGGACGTCGATGGTCGCGCCTTCGAACTGAAGGTTGATCCGGCCGTCCTGCGGCACCCGGCGCTCGGCGATGTCGAGGCGAGCCATGATTTTCAAACGAGCGATGACCGAACTCTGCAGCGCCTTGATGTTTTCCGGCACGGCAATTTCGATCAAACGGCCGTCGATCCGATAACGGATGCGGAGATTCGTGCTGAGCGGCTCGACGTGGATGTCGGTCGCACGCTGGTCGAGTGCTTCTCGGATGATCTGATTGACGAACTTGACCACGCTGGCTTCCTCGTCGTCGTCCTGGTCGATGACGTTGGCCTCGTCTTCGCCGCCTTCGAGGTGGTCGTAGTCGAAATCCCGGCCTTCAAGGATCTGTTCGAAGGTGTCCGCGCCGACCCCGTAAAGGCGGCGGAGCGCTTCGTAAAGCCGCTTCCGGGAAGCCATGCACCAGTCGATGGGCAGCGCGAGTTCCTGCGCGGCGGCTTGGCGGGCAACGAGATTGAAGGGATCAAACGTGCAGAGTTTCAGTCGCTTGAGGTCGCCTTCACCTGTGATGGCGACAGGCAACAAACGGTGCCGCAGCGCTAGCCGCGGGCCGCAAGCCTCGCGCAACGGCAGCGGCACTTCCGCCAACGGAATGCTGTCGAGCCACTCGATGCCGAGGTCCTGCGAAAGCTCGCGCATGTAGCGCTCCTCATCGACCACCCCGGCGTCAAGCACATCATCAATGGGCGAGCGCTGGCGCTGGGCTGCGCCTCGAAGAACTTCGGTTAGCGCGGGAATGTCTTCGCAACCGGTGCGACGGGCAGGTTCGATCAAAAGCTGGGTCATGAGTGGCGACTTCTTGTCGCTCAAAAGCCGCCCGGCCGCAACCTTGTCTCTTGAAATTGCATAAATTGCCTGTGGCGAGGCGGGATTTCACGTGCGGTCCGGGCGATTTCCTGCATCGTTCAGGGCGTGTCGTATCTGGAAATCAAAGACCTCCACACCCATTTCAGCCAGCGGACCGGCTCGCTGTTTTCGCCCGGCAAGCACGTCGTCCGCGCCGTGAATGGAGTCAGTCTGAGTCTCGATAAGGGCGAAATCCTCGGCCTCGTTGGCGAATCCGGCTGCGGGAAATCCACGCTTTCGCGGACAATCATGCAGCTCATCCCCGCGACATCCGGCTCGGTGGTGCTCGATGGCGAGGATCTTTCAAAACTCACCCCGTCGCAAGTCCGCAAGCGACGGCTCGATTTCCAAATGGTCTTCCAAGACCCCTACGCCTCGCTCAACCCGCGAATGACAATCTTCTCCACCCTCGCCGAAGCCGTCCGCCAGCGCCACCCGGAGTTGAAAGGCGACGCGCTCTTCAGCCGCGTGGAAACGCTCATGGCCACCGTCGGTCTCGACGCGAAAGTCATGCGCAAATACCCGCACGAATTCTCCGGCGGCCAACGCCAGCGCATCGCCATCGCCCGCGCACTCGCTCCGGAACCGAAACTCATCATTGCCGACGAACCGGTCTCCGCGCTCGATGTTTCCATCCAGTCGCAAATCCTTAACCTCATCACCTCGCTCCAGAGAGACCTCGGGCTGACGATGATTTTCATTTCCCACGACCTCGGCGTCGTCCACTACATCGCGGACCGCATCGCCGTGATGTATCAGGGAAAAATCGTCGAATCCGGCCCAGCGGGGAAAGTTTTCCACGAACCGCAGGTCGACTACACCAAGCGCCTCCTCGCATCAATCCCACGGCTGGCTGCTAATAGTTAGACCAGCCGTTTCCAGCGCGGTGCGCAAGGCTTGCAGGATCATCACCGCCGTCGGGCCGTCGCCGTGGACACAAAGAGAATCGACTTTGCCATTCGCTACAATTGCCAGCGCCTGCGCCACCGCGTCCTCCACATTGGCAATCACCGCGCCCGGCTCGGCCCGCGGCATCAGCGAGCCGTTTTCCAGATAGCGACGGTCCGCGAAACCCTCCGCGCAGATCGTTAGACCCGCCGCCCGACCCGCCGCAGCGAGTTGGCCCGCTGGAGGCGCGTAGAGAGTCAGCACCGGCGAAATTTTAACAATTCCCTTCACCACGGCCGCGGCCAACGCGGCATCGCGGTCCGCCTGATTGTAGAGCGAGCCATGCGGTTTCACGTGATTGAGCCGAGCCCCCGCCTCTGCGGCCAACGCGGATAGTTTCCCGACCTGCCGTCCCACCATACCGGTGACTTGATCCAGCGGCAACACCAACGCCCGCCGGCCGAAGTGCTCGCGGTCCTCGTAACCCGGATGCGCGCCGATCGCCACGCCCGCCGCCATCGCCAGCTTGATCGCCCGCCTCATTGTTAGTTCGTCCCCCGCATGCCCGCCGCAGGCGACATTCGCGGAACTCACCAAACCAACGAGTTCCTCGTCCTCGCTCCCACTCTCGCCGAGATCGGCATTCAGATCGATGAATCGCATTGCCATTATGTTACAACAGTTTCAGTCCCGTTCGCAAGCTCGCGAAATTCCGCTCTTCCCGCCACAGCAATTCTCGCGCCTCTTCCCAAGTCACCTCCCGAAACCTCACGGCAGCTCCCGGCCACGCCCGCGCCAGCTTCGGCAAGTCCACGGAAACGACATGGCCGATCTGCGGATAGCCGCCAATGGTCTGCCGCTCCGCCAATAAAATGATAGGCTGCCCGTCTGGCGGCACTTGCACCGAGCCGCAGGCCATTGGCTGCGAGACCATTTCACGGGGCTCGGCGAGTTCCAGCGCCGAACCTGCCAGACGCGCGCCCATCCGGTCTGATCGAGCCGTAAGCTGATAGGTTTCCGCGAGAAACCGCCGCCGCGCCGCATCCGAAAACCAATGCTGCTGCACGCCTAGCAGAAAGCGCAGTTCGACCTCCGAAATTCTATCTGCCCGCCCGAGATGCCAGTCGCCGCACCGCGGCACCTCTCCCGCTTCGCCGAAATGCAAGCGATCACCCGGCCGCAACGCACGCCCGTGAAAGCCGCCGAAACCTCCCCGCAAATCCGTGGCTGCGCTGCCCAACACTTCCGGCACCCGCAGTCCGCCGGCCACCGCGAGGCAGGCGCGGACACCGCCTGTTAGCTTCGAGAAATTCACCGTCTCTCCCGCCACCACGTGCCGCGATTTCCCGATCGCGCCAACCCAAGCCACCGTCGAATCCGCATGGAATTTTAGGACAGGTCCGCTCATGCAGATTTCCAACGCCGCCGCGCCCTCATTTCCCACCATCAGATTCGCCACCCTCAATGCATGCCCATCCACCGCTCCGCCTGGGGAAACGCCGGATGATTCATGACCCGGCCGCCCTAAATCCTGCACCGTCGTCATCGCGCCCGGCTCGATCACCTCGATCCAGCGCTCACCTGATAGTTCCGCAAGCGAAGAAATTTCCTCGGCCATTTCAAGCTTCTCCACCGGCACGAAACGCACGCGGTCACCGGACTGCAACAAAGCTGGCCGCGCCCCCTGCGGATCGAACAAACTAACGTTCGTCCGTCCCAGCACGTGCCAGCCGCCGGGCGACGCGGACGGATAGATCCCCGCCTGCCCGCCCGCCACCGCCACGGATCCCGCAGGCACCGCCAACCGCGGAGTCTCCCGCCGCGGCACGCTCAGGCATTCCGGCAAACCCAGCAGATAGGGAAATCCCGGCGCAAACCCCACCGCCGCCACCGTGTAAACCGCACCGCTGTGCCGCGCGATCACCTCCGCCGTCGACAAGCCCGTCCGCTCCGCAAGCTCTTCCAAATCCGGCCCGTGCCAGCCGCCATAACAAACCGGAATTTCGCGCTCATCCCCCTGGCACCATCTATCTGTTACCTCCACCGACCTGATCCATTCCAAAATTTCCAACCCGTCCACTTCGTTGAAATGCACTGCCAGCGAGTCGAACGAAGGCACCACGTCCAGCACTCCGGCCGGCCGGCCGTTTTCCAAAGCAGCCACCAGGCCCATCACCCGCGCCAGCGCCGCCTTGCCGAATTCACCCGGGAACTCCACCAACCAAGCGGAATCGCCGAGAGCCTTGAGCGTCATGGCCGCACCCTCGCACGTTCCCCCAGACTTGCCAATCCCGGCAAATCGGGGAACTTAAGAGGAACGGACGTTTCGCCCTTCGATTCCCATGAAACCCATCGTCATCACCTGCCTGCTCGGCATCGCCTCGCTCGCTTCCTGCCAGGAGCGAAAAAAATCCGCGCTCGGCGAGGCCCGCGCCACCGCAGCGGCCGCCAACGTGCGCCCCCACTTGGAGCGCGACCTAACCGCAGCCGGTTTGCAATTCGGCGACCCGGTTTTTATCCGCGCATTCAAGGAGGAAAAACAGCTGGAATTGTTCGTCCGCAACCGCGCGAGCGGAAAATTTGATCTCTTCCGCACCTATCCGATCGCCGCCGCGTCCGGCATCTTGGGCCCGAAACTCAAGGAAGGCGACGGCCAGGTGCCGGAGGGTTTCTATCATGTCCCGCCCGCCGGGATGAACCCAGCCAGCCAATACCACCTTTCGTTCAACATCGGTTATCCTAACGAATTCGACCGCGCCCATCAGCGCACCGGCAGCGCGATCATGGTTCACGGTAACGACGTTTCGATCGGCTGCCTTGCCATGACTGATGCGAAAATCGAGGAAATCTACACGCTCTGCGCCGCCGCCCACCATGGCGGCCAACCCTACTTCCGCGTCCATCTATTCCCTTTTCGCATGATTGCGGCGCGCATGGAGAAAGCGGCGACCAATCCAAACCATGCCTTCTGGAGGAATCTGGCGGCCGGCTATGATTTCTTCGAGAAAAACCGCGTTCCGCCCGACGTCAATGTCCTCAACGGCCGATATCAGTTTCAAGTGTCACGTTTTCAGTGATTTAGGACGCCTGGGTGCGGTCAGGAGCTCCCTCGCGGCCGAGTTTTTCAAGCCAAACTAGCAGCATCGCCAGATCCGCAGGCGTGATCCCGGGAATGCGGCCGGCTTGGCCGAGAGTGGCCGGGCGAATCTCAGTGAAACGGACTTGGGCTTCCTTTTTCAGGCCGTGGATTATCGAATAATCGAGATCATCCGGCAATCGCTTTCCTTCTTGCCGCGACATGCGGTCGATCTGAATTTGCTGACGACCGAGATGACCTTCGTATTTGAAATTTGTCTCTATTAATGGCCAGAGGTCAGTGTGGAACTCCGCGAGCAATGATTCAGGCAGGGTTTCCCATGAGTTCTCGCTGCGGCGGAACCATTGGTCGAGCTTGACGCCTTCGTGCACTGCTTGGCGCATGAAAGATTCGGCTTTCTTAAGCCCAACGAGTTTTTCCTCAACCCGACGGACTCTCTCTCCGCTCGCGAGACCAATCGCGGCGGCCTTCGGGGTGAGCCGGACATCGGCATTGTCTTGGCGCAACAGCAGACGATACTCCGCCCGGCTAGTAAACATCCGGTACGGCTCGGTGCAGCCGCGAGTGACCAAGTCATCCACCATCACGCCGAGATAAGCTTCGTCACGGCCGAGAATAAACTCGGGCTTTCCAAGGGCTTTAAGCGCGGCGTTCGCACCGGCGATGAGCCCCTGCCCTGCTGCTTCCTCGTATCCCGACGTGCCGTTGATCTGACCCGCGAAATAGAGACCTTCGACCCGCTTAGTTTCTAAAGTCGGGCGAAGCTGGGTGGGCGGACAGTAGTCATACTCGACCGCGTAGCCGGGGCGGAGAATTTCACAATTTTCCAAGCCGCCGATGGAACGGAGAAATTCGAGCTGCACATCGTAAGGCAGCGAGGTGGACACGCCATTTACGTAGAATTCCAGCGTGTGGCGGCCTTCCGGTTCGAGGAACACCTGATGGCGTTCCTTCTCGGCGAAACGCACGACCTTGTCCTCAATCGAAGGACAATACCGTGGGCCGACGCCCTCGATCACTCCGCAGTACATCGGGGACTGATGCAAATTCGCGGCAATCACCGCGTGGGTAGCGGCGTTGGTGTAAGTAATCCAGCACGGCAATTGTTCCACGTGGAACAGCGGGTTACCCCACGGGTTGAGCGTGAAAATGTCGTCCTTGGGCCTTTGCAGGGTGTCAGCCATGAAGCTGAACTTGGGAACCGGGGTGTCACCCTCCTGACGCTCGCAGCGGGAGAAATCAATAGAGCGGCCATTCAAGCGGCAGGGGGTTCCCGTTTTGAAGCGCTCCACTTCGAAGCCAAGACGCTTCAGCGCCTCCGAAACATTGGAGGTCGCGTCGCCCATCCGTCCGCCTTTTTCATTTCTCAGGCCGACATGCATCAGCCCGCCCATGAAGGTTCCGGCGCTAAGAATCACCGTTTTTCCGGAAATTTGCATTCCGAGTGAAGTCGTGACTCCGGTGATTCGGTCATCTTCCACCAAGAGGTCAGCCACGTTGCCTTGGTGGATTTCTACGCCGGGCATCGCCTCAAGCTCGCGCTTCATCCGGAATTGGTAAGCCTTCTTGTCGCATTGCGCCCGCGGTGCCCGCACCGAAGGGCCCTTCGAGGCGTTCAACATCCGCCATTGAATGCCGGTGGCGTCGGTGTTCAATCCCATGATTCCACCAAGCGCGTCGATTTCACGAACCATGTGGCCTTTGGCCAAGCCGCCGATCGCCGGATTGCACGACATCTGGCCAATCGTGTCTAGATTCTGGGTGAGCACGGCCACTTCCGCACCCAGCCGGGCGGCGGCCATCGCAGCCTCAACACCGGCATGACCAGCACCAATTATAATCACATCATAGCACTTTGGGTATCGATACATCGCGGGACGCGCAACATAGTGCTTCCGCACCGAGGCTCAAGCCCGGAAACGACGTTCCACGTGGAACAATGTTTTCTGCCAGCACCAATCTCCATCCATTTCTAAAACCACTTGAGATGAAAAAACCTCAGCCAAATCGAGATTTTGATCTAGCCGCGCTCCGAAAAATCCACAATTCTTCAACCGTCATGCACCGCTATCTCCCAGTCTGTCTCATCGTCGGACTCATCATCGCCTTTCGTGTGCTGGGAAGCGTGCTTCCCGAGTCTCAACCAAATTTCCAACCGCTCGCCGCGTTGTTTTTCTGCGGCGCCATGCTTGCCCCCGGTTGGCGCGGATTGGCGCTCCCGCTCGGCGTGTGGGTAGTGACTTTTCCACTCGGTTTCGGCCACACCGCCAATCCGATGGATTTCGCTAGCACCAGCCTCGCCCTGCTCGCCATTTTCTTCATTGGCAAGGCCCTCGCCCATCGGAGCCTACCCACCCTCCTTCTCGGTTCCGCCGCGTCCGCGCTCGCCTTCCATCTCATCACTTGCGGTGCGGCGTGGATCACCGATCCTCTTTACCCCAAAAATCTCGAAGGTCTCTACCAATCCGTTTGGGCCGGCCCGATTGGTAGCCAAATCCCATCCTGGGTATTCCTTCGGAACCTGACCGCCGCCAACGTGCTTTTCACCGCCGTCTTCGCCATCGCCCAACTCCGGCTTCCTAGATTCTCGCTTCCTGTGCGAGTCTTTGCCGCCAAGTAAGCAATCCGCCCTGTTTCATTTCTCATCGCCATCATGACTAGCGCCAGCTCCAACAAACTTGATTTCGCCAACTCGCCCATCAACCAAGCGCTCACGACCGAGCGGAAAATCGAGCTCTTCTCGCAAATGGTTCGGATCCGAAGATTCGAGCAGGCCGGCCTGAAATACTACCAAGCCGGCAAAATCGGCGGCTTCCTCCACCTCTACATCGGCCAGGAAGCAGTGGCCGTCGGGACGATTTCCCTCGGCGGCGCGGACGATCACTTCATCACCGCCTACCGCGACCACGGACACGCGCTGGCCGTCGGCATGGGCATGAACGAGTGCATGGCTGAAATGTATGGCAAGCAAACCGGATGCTCGAAAGGCAAAGGCGGCTCGATGCATTTTTTCGCTCCCGACAAGAACTTCTGGGGCGGCCACGGAATTGTCGCCGGCCAGACTCCCCTCGGCCTCGGCCTTGCCTATGGCCTGAAATACCTTGGTAAAGAAGGCTGCTGCCTTTGCTACCTCGGCGACGGCGCAGTCAATCAAGGTGCCTTCCACGAATCGCTGAACATCGCCGCCCTGTTCGGAATCCCCGTCGTTTATGTCATCGAAAACAACGGCTATTCGATGGGAACCTCCCAAAAACGCTCTTCCGCCTACAGCGGCTGCCTCGCCCAACGCGCCGAAGCCTACGCCATAGAATGGGACGTGATCGACGGATCGGACATCTACGAAGTCCGCGCCAAGACCCACATCGCCATGGAACGCGCCCGCAAACAGCACAAGCCGACGGTCTTGGAAATCGATACCTACCGCTACTACGGCCACAGCATCGCGGACGCGAACCACAAAAAATACCGAACTCCTGAGGAAATCGAGAACTACAAGCAGAACCACGATCCCATCGCCGTGTTCCGTCGCCGTCTCATCGACGAGGGCGTTTTGACCGAGGAAAGCGCGACCGCGATCAATAAAGCCGCAGCCGACGAGGCCGCCGCTTCCGTAAAATTTGCCGAAGAATCCCTCGCTCCGACCATCGCGGACATCAGCACCGATGTTTATTGGGAGACCGACAACAACACGCCAGCGTCCAAAATAGGCCGCCACTTCTTCAATGACTGACGCTCATTGAGCCCACATTTTACCATTTACATTCCGCATTTTTCCATGTCTCGCATTCTTACCTACCGTGAAGCCCTCCGTGAAGGCCTCGATGAGGAACTCGCCCGCGACCCGAACGTCGTCCTGATGGGCGAGGAAGTCGCCCAATACAACGGTGCCTACAAAGTCACCGAAGGCCTCTGGAAAAAATGGGGCGACAAACGCGTCGTTGATACTCCGATTTCCGAAGCTGGCTTCATCGGCATGGGCATCGGCGCCTCGATGCTTGGCGTCCGCCCGGTGATGGAATTGATGTTCTGGTCCTTTCATTCCGTAGCTTTCGACCAACTTGTCAGCAACGCTGCCTGCGTCCGTTACATGTCCGGCGGCTTGTGCAATTGTCCGATTGTCGTCCGCGGCCCGGCCAACGGCGGCACCGGTGTTGGCGCGACCCACTCGCACATTCCGGAAGGATTGTTCGCCGCATTCCCCGGTTTGAAAGTCTGCGCGCCCGCCACGCCGGCCGACGTCAAAGGCCTGATCAAAGCCGCCATCCGCGACAACGACCCGGTTTATGTCATGGAAAACACCCTGCTCTACGGCACCACCGGTGAGGTTCCAGACCCGGCTGATGGAGATTTCGTCATCCCACTTGGAGTCGCCGATATCAAACGCGAAGGTTCCGATGTCTCACTCATAGCGCACGGCCGTTCTGTTATTCACGCACTGGCCGCCGCCGAAATCCTCCAAAGCGAACACGGCATCAACGCCGAGGTCCTCGACCTCCGCTCAATCCGCCCACTCGACCAAGACGCCATTCTTAAATCGGTGATGAAAACCAACCGCGTCGTCCTCGTCGATGAGTCCAAGCCCTTCGGCGGAGTTTCAGCCATGGTCGCCATGTTGATCCAAGAACACGCCTTCGACTACCTCGACGCTCCCATCAAGCGCGTCTGCTCGATCGATGCCCCCGCAATCTATTCACCACACATTGAGCATGAACAACTTCCAAATCCACGCCGGATCGTGGACAAAGTTCTGACATTGGCCTGATTCATAAAAAAACAATTCCAAAGATCGCCATCCGGTCGGTCTTTTTGGTTGCCAAGCCAGGTCTCGATTCTAGCATGACTGCTATGTTCACCCGCCTCACCATCATCACCACCAGCGCCGCTGCCTTGGCTCTAAGCCTGACCTCGTGCTGCTGCCTGTAATTTTTCCCTCAATTTCCTCAATCCATTAGTCACCATGAAAAACCTGCTACTACTTGTTTCCCTCACCGCCGTTTCCCTCAGCTTTTCCTCATGCTGCTCGATGTTCGGCACGGGCAGCAGCCAAAACGCCGGCTACCGCACGGAGACCCGCCAAGTGAAAACCTGTAGCTATGACATCGTCACCAAACAGGTGGTGACACCCGGTGACGCAAAAAGCGGCATGGGTGGATCAGTTCAAACCATCGAGGAAAGAGTGCCGCGTTATAAAACCGTGACGAAAAAGGTCCGTATCCCTTGCGGAAAATGCACCCGTTACTATTGCCCGAAAAAGGACTGCTGCGGCACCACTTCCGAGTCGACCATGCGGATGGCTAGCGTTCAAGGCTCCGTCGGCAGCCCGAACCTCGGCTTGATTCCAACCATGAGGCCACTTCCACTCGGCCCGATTGTCATCAAACCCTGACTCGAAAATTTAATCATTTTTCAAAGCGCGGAGGAGTCCTGAACTCCCCGCGCTTTTTGTTTCCGTAAAAAGGCTGGAAATGCCCTGACATTTTCCCATTCTCACCCCGACTCCACCACCTATCAACACCATGTCTGTGAACATCGAAATGCCAAAACTCTCGGATACCATGACCGAGGGCACCCTTATCAAATGGCACAAACAAGTCGGCGACTCTGTCGAAATCGGTGACATCCTCGCCGAAATCGAAACCGACAAGGCGACCATGGAAATGGAAGCTTTCGATGACGGCGTCATCAGCGAAATCCTCATTCAAGAAGGAGAAAAAGCGCCGATCGGAGGAGTTCTCGCCGTGCTGAATGGAGATTCAGAATCCCTCCACACACCGGCTCCTCATGCCGCCGTTGCCGCTCAAACCACACTCGCTCCCCCAATCGTGGCTCCCGCATCCGCCGCTGCCGCTGCCGCCCCGTCAACTTCTGCTAGCGGAGACCGCGTCAAGGCATCGCCGCTTGCTCGCAAAATTGCTGCGGATCTGGGGGTCGATCTATCCATCATCACCGGTTCAGGTCCGGCCGGCCGTATTGTCAAAAATGACATCCAAGTTGCCGCCGCCTCACCAGTTAAACCCGCCGCCGCTCCCTCGCCTGAAGCATCCGCCGCCACCGCCCTCGCCGCATCGATCAAATCCAAAGCGGCCGCCCCCGCTCCCGCACCCCAGACGATTCTTCCCTCAGCCAAGGAAGGTGACGAAATCATCCAGCTCAGCTCGATGCGCAAAATCATTGCCTCGCGCCTGCTCACATCCAAGACGACCATCCCCCATTTCTATCTGCACGTCGAGGTCGACGCCGCGCCACTCATGGCGCTGCGGGCGCAAGTGAACGACCAGGCGGAAAAAACCCACGGCAACAAATACTCCGTCAACGACTTCATTCTCAAAGCCGTCATCAACGCCGCTGAAACCGTCCCCGCTGTCAACGCTTCCTTCGCCGGCGATCACATCGTGAAATACAAACACGTCGGCCTATCAGTCGCCATCGCTATCGAAGACGGCCTCGTCACACCGGTGATTAAACAAGCGGAGTCCAAATCACTCCTCGCCATCTCCCGCGCGGTCAAAGACTTCGCCATCCGCGCCAAAGACAAGAAACTCAAGCCGGATGAGTTCGACGGCGGCACCATCACCGTTTCCAATCTCGGCGCCTGGGGAATCGAATCGTTTGACGCAATCGTCAACCCACCACAAGCCGCCATTCTATCCGTCGGTGCCGCCCTCGAAAAACCCGTCGTCAAAAACGGCCAGATCGTTCCCGGCCTGCGCATGAATTTGGGTCTGTCCTGCGATCACCGTGTCGTCGATGGCGCGGTCGCAGCCGAGTTCCTCTCGGAGGTCAAGAAGCTCATCGAACAGCCCGCTCTGATGCTTCTCTGAGCGGCCCGCATAGCGAGCACCGGACTCTGCTCCAATCCGATCATTCGAAGCCTCCCAGCCATGCGCAGGGAGGCTTTGTTCGTGAAGAGCCATCCTTTCGAAAACCTCATTCAGAACCACAACCCAAACTAACGGCCCCCTTTCTTTATCGATGAATTCTTCATTTTTGAACCTATAAGATCTTCTTCTTCATAGTGTGAACAACCCCGGAAATTGCTTGTTCCCCAGCGTCACCATGCGGGTTCCACGGCGAGAACAAGTTGCGGATGGCGCTGCATGAGATCGGAATGATTCGTTATTTTTGGGATTCGAAGCTCGTTTCACCCACTCGTTCTGATGTTATTCCCACGCTTTTCCCGAGTTCTTAAAGTTGCGGAATTCCATTGAACCGTTGCACCATTTCCGCGCGTGGAAAACTTGGTCATCACAGGAGCCGAAGGCGGCTTGGGAAAAGCGCTTGCTGCGGTTTTTACCGATGCCGGTTGGGATGTCGGGACACCGGGTCACAGTGAACTTGATGTCGCTGATTTAGCAGGGATACAAAGCTATTTTGAGTCACGACCAGTTGATTTGCTCGTGTGTGCCGCCGGTATCACCCGAGACGCACCTTTGGCCCGTATGTTGGAGAATCAATGGGAGGAAGTTTTGGCGGTAAACTATCAAGGCGCGGCTGATTGTGCGGCTACGGTTTTGCCGGGCATGATCCGGCAGGCCGGTGGCCATATTGTCTTCATTTCGAGTTATTCCGCGCTTCATCCACATGCAGGCCAAGCCGCATATGCCACGTCGAAAGCGGCATTGCTCGGGTTGGTCGCCAGTCTAGCTGGCAGGCATGGCCAGTCGAACATCAGGGTAAATGCCATTCTACCCGGTTTCATGGAAACGCCGATGACACAGACCGTAACGGCCGCTAGGAAACCCGAGATTCTGAAAGACCACGCTTTGGGCCGCTTCAATACTGCCACCGCAGTCGCCAAATTCATCCGCCACCTCCATGAGGATCTTCCTCACACCTCCGGCCAAGTTTTCCAACTCGACAGTCGGGTTTCCCGGTAGGAATAAATTTCAAAGGGTTGGACAAATCTTTGTGACTGTCTTGAATCCCCGCACTCGTTCCTCCGTGGATAGCGATGGACGCGACAATCCCCAACACGAATCCTGAAAAACCAAATGAAAATTACCAAAAACAAATTCACCAACGAAGAAGTGGTCCTCGATTTCCATGAATACGAAAGCTGCGAGTTCACGAACTGCCGCTTCGTTGTTCTTGGCTACGGCCCGTTCGCCCTCAATCAATGCGAGGTCATCAATTGCGAATTCACCTTCGCCGGCCCTGCCGCCAGCACGATCCAGACGATGTCCACCATCTATCACAACATCGGTGAGCAAGGCAAACAACTCATCGAAGGTACGTTTGAACAGATCCGCAACGCCGGCGCTAACAAGCCTGCTTGATTCTGAAAATCCGGGTCGGACTCATCCACAGTTGTCGCCGGTCATCGGAGGCATCTGTGGACAGGCCGACGGAGATGGAAATTTTGCCCCATCTTCCAATAACGGCGAGCTTGCATGGGTGCCGCCTTCCGGACATAAATTTAGGGGTGAGACGTGGGTTTTTCAGCATTGTCACAGGAGCGCTCGGGCTTCTGTCCACTGGGATTTCGTCCGCTGATCCGCCTGTTTTCAAAGACACCCCCGCCCAGGTCGTGGTAATCCCGATCCGCGGGCAAATTGCAAAACCCGAGCTCTACATTCTTCGCCGCGGCTTGAAAGAGGCCATCGAGCAAAAGGTGGACACCATTGTCCTGGATATGGAAACGCCCGGCGGCTCTCTTGAAGTCACCTTCGAGATGCTTAAGGCGCTCGGAAAATTTCCGGGAAAGACCGTGACTTACATCAATCGCGAAGCGATTTCCGCAGGCGCGCTCATTTCCGCCGGGACCGATGAAATCTATTTCGCGCCGGATGGGATTATCGGTGCGGCCGCTCCAGTGCTCGCTACCGGCATGGAAATCGAAGGCACCATGCGCGAGAAAATCGTCAGCTATCTCAAGGCCAGAGTCCGTTCGATTTCCGAGGGCAAAGGATACCGGGGAGAAGTCATTTCGGCGATGATCGACACGGAATCCGAACTTAAAATCGGGGACGAAGTGATCAAACAGAAAGGCGAATTGCTTTCTTTAACCGCGCAGGAAGCCGTGAAACCCTACGGCGATCCACCACAACCGCTGCTCGGTGCCGGTATCGCGGAAAACCTCGGCGCTTTGTTGGACCGCTTGCATGGAGCGGGGAATTATTCGGTAAAAAACTTCGAAGTCACCTGGTCAGAAAGACTGGCGCAATACCTCACGCAGATCACTCCATTACTGCTCGGGCTGGGGCTGGTTTCTTTGTTCATTGAATTTAAAACTCCGGGATTCGGGGTGTTCGGGATCTTCGGAATCACCCTGCTTGGTTTGGTCTTTTTCGGGCAGTTCGTCGCTGGGCTTTCAGGACACGAGCCGATCTTGTTTTTCATGCTAGGGCTGCTCCTCGTCGCTGCCGAGTTGTTCTTCTTTCCGGGCGTGATGCTGTTTGCTGTGTCGGGAGCCGCGTTGATGTTAGGGTCGCTGGTTTGGGCGATGACTGATCTCTGGCCAAGCGAGCCTATTTCCACTTCCGGCGGCGTGTTCGTGATGCCGTTGATCAACGTCTTGTCCGGCGTGGCCTTGGCGGTGTTGCTGTTCATCGCTCTGTTAAAATTTGTTCCCAAAGGCGGACTATGGAACAGGATGGTTCTAAATTCCGCCGTGGCTGGCGAGCCGGTGGCAGCACGACCACTGATAGGAAATGGCGAGGCCAGCGCCGCGGATATGCTGGGCAAGATCGGCATGGCCGCCACCGCGCTCTTTCCTAGCGGGCAGGTGGAAATCGATGGCAAGCGCTACGAAGCGCGGCTGGGGATGGGTTTCGCCGAGGCGGGCACGCCGGTGTTGGTCACTGGGCTTGCGGAATTCGGCCTGATTGTGGAGGTTTTGTCATGACGTTGATCATTCTGCTGTTTGTCATCGGGATTTTGCTCATTGCCGTGGAAGTGATCCTGCCTGGTGGCATTCTTGGCTCGATGGGAGCGCTGACGATGTTCGGCGGCTGCGTGATGGCCTTTCTGGAATACGGCACCGCTGGCGGAATCATCGCTTTCATCGCGGCGTTGGCGATTGGCGGCGTCGCGATCTTTTTGGAATTCCGCATTTTACCGAAGACTAGGTTAGGCCAACGCGCTTTTCTCACTCACGAAATCACCGCGGTGAGCGCGGCCTTGGGCAAGGAAGCGCTTGAGCTGGTCGGGAAATCTGCCGAAGCGCTCACCATGCTCTCTCCTAGCGGCTATGTCCGCGTTGATGGCCGCCGCTATGAAGCTTTCTGCCAGTCCGGCCAAGTGCCCGCAGGTTCCGCGCTCGAAATTATCGGCGCGGACAATTTCCGTCTCATCGTCGCTCTCACCAAAAACTAATCGAAAACACCACCATGCTCCCCACCATCATCCTCGTCGTCATCGCCATTGCCGGCATCCTGCTTGTCGGCATCATCCTCTCCTTCTTCAGTGTTTGGCTGCGCGCTTGGCTGGCGGGCGCTTATGTCGGGTTCACCGAGCTTGTCGCCATGCGTCTCCGTCAAGTGCCTTACGGGATGGTGGTCGATGCACGGATCACCGCAAAGAAGGCCGGCATCGAGATTCCAATTAACGACATCGAAGCCCACTTCCTCGCCGGAGGGAATGTCATCCCGTCCATCCAAGCGCTCATCGCCGCGCAGAAAGCCGGGATCGCGTTGGATTGGAACCGCACCTGCGCGATCGATCTCGCCACCAAGGGTTCCGGAAAAAGCGTCGTCGAAGCCGTCCGCACTTCGGTCGATCCGAAAGTCATCGATTGCCCGAATCCCGCGTCCGGCCGCACCACGATCGACGGCGTGGCGAAGGACGGCATCCAAGTGAAAGTCCGGGCCCGCGTCACCGTCCGCACCAATCTCGACCGCTTCGTCGGCGGCGCGAAAGAGGAAACCATCATCGCCCGCGTCGGCGAGGGCATCGTCACCACTATCGGTTCTGCGGAATCTTACAAAACCGTGCTCGAGTCCCCGGACTCGATTTCCAAAGTCGTCCTGCATCGCGGCCTCGACGTCGGCACCGCTTTCGAAATCCTCTCCATCGACATTGCGGACGTGGATGTAGGCGAAAACGTCGGTGCCCAACTCCAAGAAGCGCAAGCCGAGGCTAACAAAAACATGGCCCAAGCCCAGGCGGAAATTCGCCGCGCCGCCGCCGTCGCGCTCGAACAGGAAATGGTCGCCCGCGTCGCGGAAATGAAAGCCAAGGTCGTCGAAGCTGAGGCCCAAGTGCCGCTCGCCATCGCCGAAGCCTTCCGCAGCGGCCGTCTCGGCGTGATGGATTATTACAAAATGGAAAACGTCAAAGCCGACACCCAGATGCGCACCAACATCTCCAAGCCAGAGGGTGCCTAATTCACCGCCATGAACTGGATTTTCGATAATTTTCAAATCGTCGTCCTCGTCCTGCTAGGTGTGGGCTCGTTGGTGAAAAGCGTGCTCGAAGGCAAAGCCAAAGCGACCCGCGAGCGTGAGGAAACTTACAATCCCGAGGATGTCTTCGCGCCGGACGAAGACTACGGTGAACCGCAGCGGCGGCCCATGCCATCCGTGCCACCGTCCTTGCGGCAGGCGGGATATGAGATGGAAGTGGCCTCAGAAACCGCCCAAGCCCTCAAGCACCAGCAAGACCTTGCCGAGCGCCTGCGCCAGATTCGCGAGACCAAAGCCACCACCACCGGCGGGGCTGCGGCAACCCGCGCGCGCATCGCCGGCAAAGGCGTTGCCAAGGCTTCGGTGCAAGTTCCGGCGAGCGTCCGCGCCCGCTTACGAAATCCGGCGGAAGTCCGCCACGCGTTTGTGATGCGCGAAATCCTCGATCCTCCCGTCGGCCTTCGTTGAGCGGCGAGTCTTACGGCTGTTCCGCAACGGCGGGCGTCAACTGATAGCCGATGATGACGGGCTGCGCCAAGTTGTTTTTGAGGTTGCCGGAAATGGTTTGGCTCACCAGCGGCACGCGGACCGTGTTGGCCGGTGGCACCCACGGTGTTGGCGGAGACGCTTTCGACGCTGGTCTTGATCGGCCGGATGGATTCATCGCGCGTTTGGGACAGGATGAACAATCACGTAAACCCATGAGGTCCCCAAGGTAGGTTTGCGGTTAGCCTCTCGGTCTCGCGGGGAAATTTTTACTAAAATTTAATGAACTTGCCGGAAGGTCCGGCTTCGCTAGCTTTCCGAAGTTATTTCCTTACTCATGCCCACCATTTCCGCCATTTTTCAAGTGATCCTGCTCATCTTCGCCGTTGTGATGAGTTTTAACATCATCATTTTCGTTCACGAGCTCGGCCACTTCCTCGCCGCCAAATGGCGTGGCTTGCGGATTGACCGCTTCCAAATCTGGTTCGGCACGCCGATTTGGAAAAAGAAAATCAACGGCGTCCAATACGGGCTTGGCTGGATTCCCGCTGGTGGTTTTGTCGCGTTGCCGCAAATGGCGCCGATGGAAGCGCTCGAAGGTGGCAGCAAGGATGACAAGCCGCTGCCACCGATCACTCCGCTGGACAAAATCATCGTCGCCTTCGCCGGGCCGTTGTTCTCCATGCTGCTCGCCTTGCTCTCCGCTGTGTTCGTTTGGCAAATCGGCAAGCCCGCCGATTTTATCGCCACCACGCAGGTCGGGTTTTTGATCCCTGACAGTCCCGCGCAAAAAGCGGGCCTTCTCATCGGCGATAAAATCATCGCGATCAATGGTGCCAAAGTCAGTGGTTTCGCCGGGTCCCTCGATTCAGTAACGGAAAACATTGTGCTCAGCCGTGGCAAGGAAATCAGCTACACGGTCGAACGCCAGGGAGCTTCCGAACCCATCACGCTGCGCTCGGGATTTGAAACCGAGAAAACCCAGTGGTTCCAGCGCGGCGGCCTCCGTCAAGTCGGGATCATGCCGGCGGGAAATGCCATCGTGGGCAAGGTCAGCCCGAACAGTCCGGCCGCCGACGCCGGAGTCACTGCGGGCGACAAAATTCTCACGGTGGATGGCTTCAAGCTCTACAGTCTCCAACAGTTTTCCCAATATCTCCGCGATCAGAAATGGAAGACGGTCCGGCTCGGCCTGGAAACCGCCGCCGGCGGAGCCCGCGATGTGGAACTCACCCCGGAACGCCCTCTCAAGCCCAGCGGGTTTGATCCCATGGTCGGCATCCAGTGGGCCGATGGGGGTGAGGTGGATACCCGGATCGTCCATCCCGGCCCGATTCGCCAGGTCACCGACAGTTTGAAAATGATGTGGACCACGATCACCAGTGTGATTGCCTCGGATTCCAGCATCGGGGTCGGTCATCTCAGCGGTCCGGTCGGCATCGCCAAGTTGCAGTATCAACTCCTGCAAATGGACGACGGCTGGCGGCGGATTCTCGCCTTCATGGTGCTCTTCAACGTCAACCTCGCCGTCCTCAACATGATGCCCTTCCCGGTGCTCGACGGCGGTCACATCACCCTCGCCATTCTCGAGAAAATCTTCGGTCGCCCGGTCAAAGCCAAGCCTTTGGAAATCCTCCAGACTCTTTGTGCCTTGGCGCTGATTTCGCTAATGCTCTTCGTCACCAGCAAGGACATTGGCGACAGCTTCGGCCGCACCAAGGAGCACAACGAGGAAATCGTCTTCCCATAAGCCTGCTCGATGCCCCTTGCTCGGATTGACAAGGGGAACCCGGAACAGCATCTTCCCGCGCATGGTATCCGAGAAGCCCAACGTGCAGCTTGCGGGACGTCCGCCGGTTTTCGCGATATGTTGCTGGGTGCTGGCCCTGATGGCATTTTCGCAGTTGTTAGTGGCGAGCCTCGCATTGGCGACGAGATTCGAGGAATCACGTCAGATCCGGACAGTGATAAAGGAGGTGCCGAAATTGATCGCCGTGCGGATTCCCACTGCGGGGGCCGGGCTGGATCGTTCGTCGCCGGTCGTCTCCCATCCGCCCGTGCAGCCGCCCGTCGCCTCGCTACCACCGCCGACGCCCGTCACCGTGCCTCCAGTCGGCGATCCAAGGTCGGAGCGGATGGTTCGAGAAGCCCGCCAGGCGCGCGTGGCCGGCGACATGGGGCTCGCCATCGTGAAACTCGAAGAAGCCCTTTCCCAATCGCCGGACGATCCGAGCGTGCACTATGAACTCGGACTCGTCCACGAGCAGATGGGCGTGTTCGACACCGCCGCCGCGCACTTCGAGAAAGTTTTCCAAATGGGCGTCTCGAGCGCAGGGTCGCTTTACGCGCTCGCCGCCGGCAAGCTGCGTGACGGCTTCGAACAGCCTGACGCGATGCTCGGCAAGCTCTCGCTGAGCCGGGTTCGGATCTTCAAAGACACGAAAAACGAAGCCGGGGAGCGGGTGATTCTAACGATCCCCGTGCAGAAAGCTCCCGGCGAAGAAATCGACGTCGCAGAAATCGCAGTTTCAGTCACTTTTTTCAACCGCACTTTCAAAGGCGAAATCGTCCAGATCGAGGACAAATCCTGGGTGACCGAGCAATGGGTGACGATGCCCTTCGACTGGGCCGGCGACGAGGAAAGCCTGCGGATGACCTACCTGATTCCGCCGCAGGACGGCCAAACCGTGCACCTTTTCGGCGGCCGCAGCTATTACGGTCAAGTCGTGTCCCTACTTTATAAAGGCGAAATTCTCGACGTCCAAGCTTGGCCGCGCGACCTCGCGGCGAAAATTCCGCGCTCGCCCGCCGCGACTTCCGGCGATCCGCTGCTGCCGGAATTCCAAGACTCGCTGCCGCCGGGCTTCGATCCGAACCTGCCGCTGCTGCCGCCCAAGTGATGTCTTCAAAACCCCATGAATTCCGCCCCTGAAGAACGCCTGCTAGGCGAATACCGACTCAAGGAACTCGTCGCGGAAAACACCGTCTCCAAGACCTGGCTCGCCGAACAGATTTCCATTTCCCGCCTTGTCCTCGTCGATGAACTGCGGGAGGACCAGTCCGCTCAAAAAGACGCTTTTCTAGCAAATGTCCGCGCCAAGGCCGCCGTCGATCATCCTCTGATAGGATCCGTTTATGAAGCCGTCGCCGGATCGGGGGTCTGTTATTACGCCCACGAACTCCTGCCCGGCGTCACCCTCGCGAAGCGGGAGAAGACCAAGCAGCGCTTGGCCCCCGCCCGCCTCGCCAGTCTGCTGCGCCGGGTTTCCGAGGCCCACCTCCAGCATGAAGCGCTCGGTCAAGCGACGTCGCAGTTAGGGCTCGATGCGATCTATCAAAACGAACACGGCGTCGTCCGCCTGGAAAATCTCGCCGTCGCCGGACTCCGCACGCCGGATCAATCCGCGCGGGACATCGTCCATCTCGGCAACGCCCTCGTGCCTCTGGTCGCCGCCGACCAACCCGGCAGCACCCGCATGCTCACCTTGTGCGCCTGGATGCGCGGCGAGGGTCTCGAAGCCGCGCTCACCTGGGATCAAGTCCGCGATTTCTGCATGCAGATCGAGCAGCAGCTCGCCGATCCCGCCTTGTCGCTAACACCCACCCGCGCGGGAACTCCTGCTAGGAAAAAGCAACCCGTCGCGCTAATCGCCCTGGCCACCGCCGTGTTGGCCGTCGGTATCGTCGTTCTTGCCAGCCGGATGAGACCGCTCACCCCGCCAGCTCCGCCCCGCGCCAGCTTGCCTGATGCCGTCACCGTCGTTGCCGGGGATTATCCCACGCCGGATGGCAGCACGGCGAGCCACCGAGCCTTTCGCATTTCTGCTCACGAAATCACCATCGGCCAATACGCCGGGTTTCTCGAAATTCTCGGCATGCTGGCCAAGAACGGTCGCCAGCGCACTTTCGATCCCGCCTCCCAAGCGGCGGAAAAAACCTCTCACGAGCCGGCCGACTGGCCCGCCCAGCTCGCCGCCGCCAAGGCTAACAAAATCTGGCAGAACCAGCCGCTCACGCTGGATTGCCCCGTCACCGGAGTCGATTGGTGGGACGCCGCCGCTTACGCCGAGTGGAAGAAAGCCCGCTTGCCGACACAGGAAGAATGGTTCGCCGCGCTTGATCTGGAGGTGAAAAAGCCCGCCGACATTCCGCCCGGTTCGTGGGCGCCCGTCACTTCCCAAACCCTCGACCGCACCCCCGCCGGCCTTATCGGCATGGCGGGCTCGGTTTGCGAGTGGACGGCCAAGCCTGCGCCCAACCCGGCCAACCCGCTCGGTGAAAAGCTCTGGGTCGTCGTCGGCGGCTCCTATCTGAAACCCGGCAGCAACGCGCTCACCCGCGAGTGGACCGCCAACCGCTCACTACGCCGTCCCGACCTCGGCTTCCGCGTCGTGTTCGACGCTGAGTGAGCAGAAAAGTACTCGAGGACTTCCGTCCGCCTCTCCACATCACTCCAAGGGCCAGTCATCTAGGAATTTGACGGAACTGCCTTCCGGGGCATTGTTCGTCAGTTATGAAAGTTCCAACCATCCTCCTCCTCGCCTCTCTCCACATCACCGGTGTCCAAGCGGCGCTGGTCGAGAAATTGGTTGTCTATCAACAAGGTGGCGCAACTCTGGAGGGCTTCCATGTCTATGAAGACGCGGTGACCGGCAAGCGCCCGGCCGTCTTGGTCAGCCATCAATGGACCGGTCTATCTGAATACGAAAAGCGCCGCAGCCGCATGCTCGCGGAAATGGGTTACAACGTCCTTGCCGCCGACATTTACGGCCAAGGCACCCGTCCGCAACCACCGGAAGCGGGCAAGGAAGCCGGAAAATACAAGGGCGACCGGACACTCTATCGGGCACGCCTCACGGCGGCGCTCGATTGGCTCAAAGCGGACGAACGCACGGATGTTAAGAAAGTCGCGGCTATCGGTTACTGCTTCGGCGGCACTGGCGTGCTCGAGATGGCACGGTCCGGAACCGAGATCGCGGGCGTCATTTCATTCCACGGCGGATTGGATTCCGCACCCGGCATGACCGCCGAGGCGGGGAAAATCCCGGCGAAAATCCTCGTCCTCCACGGCGCGGCGGACACCTACGTGCCCGCCGAGCAGGTCGCCGGTTTCCAAAAAGAAATGACCGACGCCAAAGCAGACTGGCAGATAATTATCTACAGCGGAGCTGTGCACGCCTTCACCCAGATGGAAGCGGGTTCGGATTCTAGCAAGGGAGTCGCTTATCATGAGGCCGCGGACCGCCGCTCGTGGAAGGCGATGCAGTCGTTCTTCACGGAGCTTTTTAAATAGAGTCGAGGCAAGCATCTTTTCGGCGATGAGCGAGGTCTTCGATTGGCAGCATTACCAGACCGCGTTCCGCCACGCGGCGGAAGCGGCTGGCTTCATGCCGACTCTGCTGGCGGATCTGGAAAGCGGATCGTTAGTGGCTTGGGAGCGCCCCGGCGGCGGCCCGCGCGTTTATCTATCTGCCGGGATTCATGGCGACGAACCAGCCGGTCCGCTCGCGGTGCTTGAATTGATGCGCGAGGGATTTTTCACCCCGGAGGTCCACTGGTCGCTCTGCCCCGCGCTCAACCCCTCCGGGCTCGCCGCCATCACCCGCGAAAACGCCGGCGGGGTGGACCTCAACCGCGACTACTGGCTGCGCGCCACCCTGGAAGTCGTCGCTCACGCGCTCTGGCTTAACGCGCGGCCTACGCCGGATCTGTTCATTTCCCTGCATGAGGATTGGGAAAGCACGGGCTTCTATTTTTATGAGATCAATCTGGGTGACGATGATCCGGACCGCGCGCGGTTGATACTCGAGGCGGTCAGTCCGTGGTTTCAGCCGGAGACCGGTCCGGAAATCGATGGCCACGAACCGCGCGCGGCCGGCTGGATTTATCACGCCGCCGAGCCGGACCTGCCGGAAGGCTGGCCGGAAGCGATCTATCTGGCGAAAATGGGCTGCCCCATCTCCTTCACCTTCGAGACCCCCAGCCATGCCGCTCTCGGCCAACGCGTGGCCGCCCACATGGCGGCGGTGAAAGTCGCATGCGCGGGATTGGGAGAGTACAAAATGGATTAGAAAAGACGCTTGGCCGAATCGCTACCGGTCATCTAGGCATCGTGAACCTTACGGGTGTTAGTAATCATAGCAGCTCCATGCTTCGCGGAGCGACTAGGGCTTGCGGCTAACCAAAGTCGCCGGGCCTAGCAGTCCCGAGGGCTCGAGTGGCCATTTTCCCGGACCGCTCGCGATGACTCGGACATTGGTCTTGGTCAGGCGTTTGTGCTCGGGCAATGATGTGTCGCCAATGAGGCGGTTGCGCCATGAGTTGACGACCAAAATTTCAAGAGTGTTCGAGCCGGGTTGGAGGGACTTGCCGAGATTCACGCATGGCGTGTCGGTTCACAGTTATCTTCGACAATGATTCGTCATCGCGATTTGCAATTTAAACGCTACGCCGGCCTTGCATCGCGCGCATCAACGTGAGGTCGTCCGCGTACTCGAGCCCACCGCCGGCAGGGAGGCCTTGGGCGATGCGGGTGAGCTTGCAATTCCGGCCGCGCAGTAGTTCTGCGAGGTAATTCGCGGTTGCCTCGCCTTCCACATCGGAGCCGAGCGCGAGGATGACTTCGATTTCCTCGGGCGCGGCTTCGATCCGACGGACCAGCGGCGGGATGCGCAAGTCTTCGGGCGACACCCGGTCGAGCGGCGAAAGTTTGCCGCCGAGGCAATGGTAGCGGCCGCGGAACGCGCCGGAGCGCTCTAGCGGAAGGACGTCGGTCGCCTGCTCGACGACGCAGAGAGTCTTGTTGTCGCGCGTGGGGTCGTCGCAGACATCGCAGCCGGATTCGGTCGCGAAGAACCCGCAAACCGGACAGGGCCGGACCATTTGCTTCGCAGCTAACAAGACCCCGGCGAGCGTCGCGGGCTCGGCTTTCAGGCTTTGCAGGAGCCACACCGCGATGCGCTCGGCGCTGCGCGGGCCGATCCCCGGCAGACGCTTGAGTTCGCCGACAAGAGCTTTGACGGGTTCCGGAAAATCAACGCGCTTCATCAAGTTTTTTAGATAGAACTACCGTTTCGTCGCAGGCCATCTGGTGGTTTCCTGCATAAACCAAGGCGCAGACCCCGGACCAAATCGCGGCGATGAGCGGCGCGCCGATGTCAGGCGCGCGCGCTGCCAGCGCCAGCACCGGCGCCCACGCCGCGACCAAAGCCGCTGAGGTGATCCACAACACGACACGCCGCCAAGTGCCGGCCACGCTGAGGATCGCGAAGGCCAGCCCGAAGGCTAACAAAACCACCGCTAGCCACACCGGCCACTCGGGCAAGGCATTGGGGAAACCTGCCGGGTTTCCTAGTGACATCCACTTCGCGATGGCCATGTCCGCGCGGTCCAGAATCCGGAGCGCGCTCAATCCGACGACGAGTAGGATCGAGAGCGAGCCGATAATGGAACCCGGAACTAACACATGGCCGTCCGGTCGAGGATGTGCGGTTTTTACCATGGTCACTTATTCCGGATGAAGCTCTCCTCGTAGGGCGGCTCCGCGGCTAGCACGCGATCGACGGTTAGCACCGGTTGGATGACGCCTTCTTCCAACAGAAAGCGCATGGTCCCCGCGACTTTCACCCAGCCGTTTTCGGGAAATTCGGGCGGCATCTTACCGAACTCGAGGATGATTGGGATCGCCCGGCTGTCGGCGGCGCAGCAGGTCACGAACAACCGATAGAGGCGCTTGCGCGAGCCGTGTGGATTGCGGACTCTCTCGTCCATCCAACGGCCTTCGGTTTCTATTTTAAGCCCGTCGAGCAGGCCTTGCATTTCGCGGTCGCCGCTGGAGAAAAATAATTCCATCAGATTGAACTCGAGAAATCCATCAGGCGTCTTGCGATGGCTTTTCTCAATTTCCCCACGAGTGAGCGCGGGCAGCGATGAGGCGAGAAACGGCAAGGAAACCGCCGAAGGCGAGTCGTAGAGGCCCTTTCGCGAAAGAGCCGCGACGGAGTATTCGTCCTTGGTCCATGCGACTGATAGAAGCACCGGCACGATCATCAGGAGCACTGCGGTGAGCGGATGCATGTCGCCGCTTTCATGGTCGTGCCCGTGGTCCTCGCCGCCGTGGTCATCGCAGCAGTCGTTGGCGTTTTGCCCCGCCGTAAAAAGGTTGAAAAGTCCGAGCACCGCAAGTCCGAGTCCGCCTGCGAAGGAAATCATCCTGAAGTCCGGTGCGAGGTATTTATTGATCCGGCCGCTGCCATAGAAATATAACAGCACCACGCTCCAGACGAGCACCGCGAGGGAAAACAGGATACGGCGGTTCCGCGGATTCATTTCGCTTCAAAAACAAGTTGTTGCCAGTAAATCGAGATCCCGCCGATGGCGAAAAAGAGACCGATTGCGAGAAGGACGATGAAGCGCTTGCGGAGCACCGTCTGATAGAGGAAAAGCAGTTTCACGTCCATCATCGGGCCGAAAGTGAGGAAGGCGAGTTTCGCGCCCCATGAGAATTTATCCAGAGTGGCCGCGATGAAGGCGTCTGACGTGCTGCAGAGACTGAGGATGAACGCGAGGCCCATCAGCGCGGCCGGTGCGGCGGTAGGGTTTTTCGCAAGGCCGTCGAGCCATTGCGCGCCGGGGGCGATGCCGGTGTTGAACAGCGCGGTGATCGACACGCCGATGGCGAAATAGACGGCGACATCGACAAAGTCCTTCATCGTCGAGCGGAAGGCGGCGACTAACCGGTTGTCCCCCGCTGGTTCGCCGTGGTCGTGGCCGCAGCAGGCGGTGTCGTCGCTGTGGCCGGCCTTCGCCCGGTCGTTTTCCAAGCTTTCTACCAGCGAGGGCTTCAGCACCGAGGCGAGCGAAAGTTTGGAAACGATGATTCCCACGGCCACCGCGATGAGGAAACCTAGCAGCAGTCGCGAGCTAGTCATCATCGCCGCGCCTTGGCCTTGGAAGGCTTTCCAGGTGCTCAACGCGGTGATGGGGTTTACGATTGGCGCGGCGAGCATGTAAGTCAGTGCGCAGGAGACGGGCAGGCCTTTTTTCACCAGCCGACGGATCACCGGCACTACCGCGCATTCACAAACGGGAAACACCGCGCCTAGCAACCCGGCGGTCAGCACCGCGAAAAACTTATTTTTCGGCAGGAAGCGGTCCATGATCCCCGCCGGCAGGTAAATGTCGATGAATCCGCTGATCAGCGTGCCCAACAAAATGAACGGCGCGCCTTCGAAAAGAATGCTCAGGAAGGCGAGCGCAAAGTCCTGCTGGGAATCGGGCGACATCGGCGCAAGCAAACGCCGCGATCCCGCTCCTGTCAACCGGCACGGCACGCCGCCTTTTCCATTATTGCGGCGCGGGCGATTGGCTTCACACGAATGTCGATCAACGACTCATAGCCGAACTGGATGCGCCATGGTACCGTGCTACCCGCATTTTCTCAACGTGACTTTTCTGACTACAACCCTCACCATCGTTCCCCCCTAGCGCTACCGGTAGCGGGTGCCACCATTTATGCGCTTGAAGAATTGAACTCCGCCCCCCGCTTGAAACTGTATGTCGGTCTATCGCCGCGCTTTGTCGTATTTTACCCCCGACTGGCTCAGGATCGTTGCGCTGGTCGGGTTGATCGGCGTTTCGGTGGGGGTGGGGCTTCTGGAGGCGTGGCCGCTCACCGTGCTCATCGATAGCGTGCTCACGCGTGCGCCAGTCACCAGTGGGATCAACGGGGTTTTTCTTTCGCTGCTGCCGGAAAGCAAAGTTGGGCAAGTGGTCGGGCTGGTGCTGATGGGCATGGGCCTCCAGCTCGTCGGATACCTCGCCTGGATGGGTCGGACGATGATCAATTTTCACCTCAACTACCGAGGCACCACCCGGGTTCGCTATGATCTCTTCCGCAAACTTCAGCAACTCGGGCTGACCTTCCATCGAAGCCACCCGCAAGGGGATGCCATCTATCGACTCACGACCGATGCGTTTGGGCCTTGGGGGATCATGGACACGGTGATCGGGACGAGTGTGGCCGCGTTCACGCTGGTGGTGATGACGACCATTCTTCTTTCCCGCAATGTGCATCTGACGTTGGCGGCGTTTGCGGTCGCGCCTCTAATGATCTGGAGCAATTGGGTGTTTGGGGTGCGTATTCTCCAGCGGGCGCTCGCCTCCAAACAAATCGACGCCGACCTAACAAGTTGCATCCAGCAGGCCATCAGCCGTGTTCCCTTGGCCCAGGCTTTTCGGCGGGAGTCAGGAGAATTCCGGCGGTTCCGGGTCGCGGTGGGCCGGAGTGTGCGCGCTTTGTTGCGGCTTAATTGGCAGGAAGCGCTTTATCCGCTGGCCCGCGACAGCATCCTTGCGGTTGGCGGGGCGATCATTCTCGGCTATGGCGGCTATCTGGTCTATCGGGATCAGTTCCTTTTTCCCGTCTCCGGCGGGATGACCATCGGGATGCTCCTCATCTTCATGGATTATGTGCGCAAGTTATGGGACCCGCTCAAATGGCTGACCGAGTTTCTGGCCCGGGTCCGGATCTTCCAGGCGGCTACTGCCCGAGTCTTCCGGATTGTCGATCTGCCCGAACCGATCACCGAATGCCCGGGCGCGCTGCCATTGCCACGGCAGGCGCGAACTCTCCGCCTTGAGCGGGTGAGCTTTGGATATCGGCCTGGGCAACAGGTTCTTGCGGAAATTTCGGCCGAGATCGAGCCGGGGAAGATGGTGGCGTTTATCGGTTCGAGCGGGACGGGCAAAAGCACATTGCTCGCCCTCTTTCTTCGTTTTTACGATCCGACCCAAGGCAAGGTCTCCCTTGATGGTTTCGACTTTCGCTCGGTTCGCCTGGCCGATTTGCGCAGCCATATGGCCTTGGTGGCCCAGGAGAGCGTGATGTTGCCGATCTCCGTGGCGGCCAATATCGCCTATGGCCGGCCAGGGGCGAGCCGGGCAGAGATCAAAACGGCGGTGGAGATGGCAGGTGCGACCGACTTTATTCGCGACCTGCCCGAGGGATACGAGACGGTGTTGACGGAGGGCGGGCAGAATTTTTCCGGCGGACAGCGGCAACGGTTAGCCATCGCCCGCGCGCTCCTAACCAATGCGCCATTCTTGATCTTGGACGAACCGACCAGCGCGCTTGATCCGCAACATGAGGAGCGTCTGATCGCGACCTTGGAGGCGCTCAAGGGAGACCGGACAGTTGTTCTGGTGACTCACCGGCTCAAATCGGTGATCGGGTGTGATCGGATCTTTGTGCTGAGCGAAGGTGGGATCCTCGAGCAGGGAGCTCATCACGCGCTGCTCAAGGCCGGAGGCTTGTATGCCAAGATGTGGGCTGCCACTTCGCGGCCGCGACTTTCCTAAATGTTCTCTTGGATGCGGTGCGAATTGGACGTTTAGAGCAGACCCGCCTCAAGCTCGGTGCGCCAAACCCGACCCTTCAAATCCACGCTCGACGCCCCCCTCTTGTTTCGTTGAGTTTCCCCTGACCGATCGCGCCAGCTTCGGACACTCCCAACACTAAAGCCCACATGCCTCGCCTCGCCCGCATTATCCTGTGGATTGCCGTTTCGCTTCTCGGAGCCACGGCCGTCGGCATCGCCGCCTTCCAGCGAAACGAACCTGTCAACGCGCTTTGGTTAGTCGTTGCTGGGGTCTGCACCTTCGCCGTCGCCTATCGGTTTTACTCGGCCTGGCTCGTCGCCAAGGTCCTCACCATCGACGACCTCCGCGCCCCCGCCGCCGTGACTTGCAGCGATGGCAAGGACTTCGTTCCCACGCCCAAGTGGGTCGTCTTCGGCCACCACTTCGCCGCCATCGCCGGACCCGGCCCGCTCGTCGGCCCGGTTCTAGCGGCTCAATTCGGCTATCTTCCCGGCACGCTATGGCTGCTCGTCGGGGCCACGCTCGGCGGCGGGGTGCATGACGCGGTCATCCTCTTCGCCTCCATGCGCCGCAACGGAAAATCGCTCGGACAAATGCTTAAGGAAGAGCTCAATCCTGTCATCGGCCTCATCGCCATGATCAGTTTGTTAGCGATCATGACCATCCTGCTCGCGGTGCTCGGTCTCGTGGTCGTGAAAGCCTTGGCGGAAAGCCCGTGGGGACTTTTCACCATCGCCGCCACCATCCCGCTGGCGTTCGTCATGGGAGTTATGATCAAGAGCGGCAGAGTCAGCGTCACCGCCGCCTCCGTCTTCGGCGTCGTCGGCCTGTTCGCCGCAGTTGTCGGTGGGAAATATCTATCACCCGCTTGGACCGCCGCGCTCACCCTCAGCTCCACCCAGCTTGCGTGGGCGATCATGATTTACGGCTTCGCCGCCAGCGTGCTGCCGGTGTGGATGCTGCTCGCCCCGCGCGACTACCTCAGCACTTTCATGAAACTCGGCACCGTTGCCGTGTTGGGAACTTTCATCGTCATCCTCGCCCCGCCGCTGCACATGCCCGCGATCACGCCGTTTGTCAGTGGTGGTGGCTTCGTGGTGCCCGGGCCGGTGTTTCCCTTCGTCTGCATCACCATCGCCTGCGGGGCGGTTAGCGGGTTCCACGCGCTCATCGCCTCCGGCACCACGCCCAAGCTGCTCGCCCGCGAGAAGGACATCCGCCTCATCGGTTACGGCTCGATGGTGGTGGAAATGTTAGTCGCGCTGATGGCCATCATCGCCGCCTGTGCGCTCCAGCCCGGCGAGTATTTCGCCATCAACTCGCCGATCGACCCCAACGACGCCGCCGCGGTTACCGCGCAGATCGCGAAGATCAATTCCTACGGCCCTGAATACGCCGTCACCGAAGCCCACATGCAGCAGCTTGCCAAAGACCTCGGCGAGCCAAACATGATCGGCAAGGTCGGCGGTGCGCCCACCTTCGCCGTCGGCATGGCCCAGATGTTCGCCAAAGTCATCCCGGGCAACACCGCGCTTTCGCTGTGGTATCACTTCGCCATCATGTTCGAGGCGTTGTTCATCCTCACCACGCTCGACGCCGGCACCCGTGTTGGCCGCTTCATCCTTCAAGATCTGCTTGGCAATATTTCCCCCCGGCTCGGCAACACGCAGTCCTGGCTTGGCAACATCCTCGCCACTGGCCTGCTCGTCTCCGCCTGGGGTTTCTTCCTCTATCAAGGCGCGCTCGACCCCGCCGGGATTGCTAAATCCCTCTGGCCCATCTTCGGCATTTCCAACCAACTGCTCGCCGTCATCGCTTTCTGCCTCGGCACCGTGATCCTCATCAAAATGGGCAAGGCCCGCTATTGCTGGGTCACCGCCGTGCCGATGGTCTTCCTCACCGTCGTCACCTTCACCGCCGGCTATCTGAAACTTTTCTCCGCCAACGCCGCCGGTTTCCTCCCCGCCATCCGCACACTGGAAGCACAGATCGCCGCCGGCCTAACGGGCAAGGCGCTCAAAGCGGCCGAGACCTCGCTCTTCAACGCCCGCATCGACGTGGTCATCACCATCGCCTTCCTGTTTTTCGTCGCCATCATCGTGCTCGGCACCGCCCGCGAGTGTTGGCTGCTGCTCACCAAGCGCAAAGCCAGCGTCCTCCGCGAAAGCGAATACATCCGCCACCCCGGCGACAGCGAAGTCCTTCCGACTAACATTCTCTGACAGCACTGCCAATATTCCATTCCGCTTGATTTCAAATCCGCCGCCGCCAAGCCCGATGAGGCGAACACGGCCTTTGACCACGGAGTCCAGCTCGTCTAATATCGGTGGCAATGAACAATGGAAACAAAAGGCGGGTGTTGGTGTTGGGCGCTGGTTTTGGTGGCTTGGAGTTTTGTAAAACGTTTCAGCACGAGAATGCGGAGATTATTGTGGTGGACCGGCAAAACCACCACTTGTTCCAGCCTCTGCTCTATCAAGTGGCTACAGCGGGCCTTTCCCAACCGGAGATCGCCCAGCCGATCCGCTCGATTTTCACCAATCGCAAGGACATCACCGTGCTCATGGACGAGGCAGTGAGCGTTGATCTGACATCCCGCAGGATCCGTTGCAAACAACAGACACTCGACTACGACCACCTCATCATCGGTCTTGGCGCGGTCACCAGTTATTTCGGGCATTCCGAATGGGCGGAGCACGCCCCCGGCCTTAAATCGCTCTCCGATGCCATCCGCATCCGGCGCAATGTGTTGCGGGCGTTCGAACAGGCCGAGATGGAATTTGATCCTGAAAAACGTCGCAAACTCATGACCATCGTCGTGGTCGGTGGCGGGCCGACAGGCGTGGAGCTGGCGGGTGCTTTCGCGGAGCTGGCTCGCCATGTCCTACGGCGCGACTTTCGCCGGATCGATCCTTTCGACGCCCAAATCATTCTGATCGAGGCCGGCGACCGCGTGCTCGACATGTTCGATTCGCCCCTGCCGGACAAAGCCCGCGCGCAACTCGAAGCCTTGGGAGTGGAAGTCAGGACATCGTGCCGGGTGACGGACATGGGGGCTGGCTTCTTGGTAGCAGGCGGCGAACGCATCGAAGCGGAAAACATCATTTGGGGGGCAGGTGTGATGGCCCACCCGATCACCCAAACACTCGGGATCGATCTGGTTCGCGGCGGACGCATCCCGGTCCTCCCGGATCTGACCCTCTCCGGGCACCCCGATGTTTTTGCGGTCGGCGATATCGTTTCATTAACAGATTCCAAGGGCGTGTTAGTTCCTGGTGTTTCTCCGGGAGCCATCCAGATGGGGACCCATGTGGCCAAGCTGCTGCGGGCGGAAATGAATGGCACCTCAGTGACGCCGCGCGATTTCACCTACAGGGATAGAGGTTCCATGGCGACCATTGGGCGCTCTGCGGCGATTGCGCAAGTGGCCGGCCTGCAATTCAGCGGCTTCATCGCTTGGTTGCTCTGGCTGTTCGTCCATCTGATTTTCTTGGTCGGCTTCCGCAACAAAGTCGCCGTCCTCGTGCAATGGTTTTATTCCTACGTCCGCTACAAGCGCGGAGCGCGGATCATCACCGACCCTGGAACATAGCCAAGACGGCATGCGCTCCAGTCCGTTAGCGGGTTGGAATGCTCACTGGTAAGTTTGGCCGCCATGCTTGAGCCATCCGGCAGCATGGCGACCATTAGGATCGTGATGGGTCCAGTGAATGACTCCGCCTTTGGAATTCCACTCATACTCGCCGTTGAAGGCGACTGGATCCCCCACCCGCAGGGAGCCGATCCTTGATGCGAGGTCGATGTTATGGGCTATCAGCAAGGTCTGGCCGGATCGCAGTTTCAAAATGAATCTCTGATGGCGGCTCCCGTTATTGTCGTCAGGCAGCACCTTTATAACAGCCCCTTGGCCTTTAAGTTGAATTCCACTGGCCCTGCTCTCCAGCGCGCTGGTGATTGCGCCATCATCCATCGACTCAAGGACGGGCGGCTCGCGGATATCCCCAGAAGCCTGGCGATACTGCATCAGCCCGAAATAGCCGGCCGCAGTCAGGATGAAAATCAACGAGAGCTTTTTCATGTGATGAGCCTAACCAGCAAAGCCCGCTCGCAGATACCAGCGAAAAACATTCTCCCCGAAACAAATCCCGTGCCGCACCACACGCCGCAGGCACGTCCTAACAACAAGGCCGCCATGGGATCTATTCTCCCGGCGGCCTGTCCCTGAATCAGCTCTTACGGTTTCGCCCGCATCCTTATTCATCTCAAGGCACGCGCAAACGATAGAAGCGCCGGGGTGCAGCCGCGGAATCCTCCACGACCACGGACGACCCGACAATTGAGCGCGGGTCGGTCACCGGTTGCCACGCCGCCGGATCGAGCGTGTCGCTGAACTCGAGCACCAGTGCGGATTGGCCGACGGGCCAGGCGAGTGTGGGGACTTTCGAGGAAAGGCTGAGCGCGAGCTCCGGCAACGGCTCATTGGAATCCGCGATGGCATCTTGATCGCGATCGACGCCGATTCGCTCGCCGGTGCCCGGCGGCACGCCGAGCAATGTCATCACCGCGCCGCCCGTGCCGATCGCCGCTTGCAATTCGGCCCGGGTCAAAGGTCCCAGTCCGGCTTGGTCGCTAGCGTAGTTGTTCGTAGCCGGGCGGTAGCGGAAGCCGTGGCGTGCGCCGGCGAAAAGGCCGCGCAGCACGAAATCAATATTCCCCGCCGCCGCCTGCGACTCAAGCAGCGTCCAATCCGTGGCCGTCGCTGCGAGCGTGGTCGCGCGAACGGTCCGCCCGTATCCGGTGGCGGGCGCGGTGCCGGTATCGATGCATTGCACGAAGGCACTCAGGTTGTTTTTTCGGAGCGTGTCGTTGGCAAAACTGCCAAAGACAGGACGGCTAAGGAACGTGAACATATCCGACTCGGTGCCATCGTGAACGAGCCCGAATCCGCTTAAAGAGACCGTCGTGGCAGCGGTGGGTAATGGGCTCAGGGTAATGGGGTAATGGGGAGTAGCGCAGCAAAGCCCTCTTTCCCGCACCCGCCAATTCCGAGCCCTCTTTTCAGGCACCTCCCTCCAAAAGCAAATTTCTTGCAGCATAACTTCAGCGGTGCATATAGCTCACGGTGAAGTCCGAAAGGAAGCAGTCTGCTTTCTACGTCCTCCTCCCAAAAACGATCAATTAAGATTCACCGAATAAAATCAAAGACATGGCATACATTAGCGGTCAGCGCTGGCATCCTACTCATCGCGAACCAAACGAGTTTTGGGTTTAATGGCTTCCTCACCACATGGCGAGGAGTCTATCCCGGGTCGTCCAGCGACGACGTGGTGGGTTGTGCGACCTGTCATCAGAGCCCCGGAGGCGGTAATCCTTGGAATGCTTATGGCTGGTCGATCCGCCAAGCTTATTATGCGGGTGGGCAGACTAACATCACTATCGCAATCCGGTCTGTGGAAGGGAATGATGCCGATGGCGAAGGGAGCAGCAACATCGTGGAGATCACAGCCGGCACTCTTCCGGGTTGGACGGAGGGGAATAACAACAGCTACTTTTTCAAAAATGGCACTGTCACTAACGGGAATGCGCCTGTTGTGACGAGCAATCTCGACCCGCGCAAGATTGTTGCTTGGATTCTCGGCCAGGGATTGACCGGACAGGATGCCTTGGAAAATTCCGACCCCGACAAGGATGGTGCCACCAATCTCGAAGAGTATCTTTATGGCGGCTTGGCCAAGGACCCCTCGTCATCGCCCAAGCCGGTGGTCCTACCCAATGGTGGATCAAACCCTGCCTTCACAGTGGACGTGCGCGTGGATGACCCGGAATTCACCATCACGCCGAAATGGTCGCAAAATCTGACCGAATTCTTTAACAGCGGGTTTACCGCAAACATCGATGGCGTCTCGACCTTGGGAACTTCTTACGTGCGCCGCCGTTATGAAACCTCGCTGGGCCCGGTCAACAGCATCTTTTTCCGAGTCGAGGGTGCTGCGACTATTCCTTAGAGGCTGTCTTAAAAATGGCAGGGACCCTTCGCCGCAACGGTCCGGCGAATGGGAGGTAACTGGCTCAGCCCATGAAATGCTTGGAACAAAATGGTGCGCGATACTGGGTTCGAACCAGTGACCCCCTCCGTGTCAGGGAGGTGCTCTACCACTGAGCTAACCGCGCAAAGGTGATGCCTGTTCAGGGCGGGGGAAGCTAGGATGGGCCAACCTCTCGATGCAACCCCTTTTTTAGGTTAAAAAAAGAGGCGGGAGATCCGGAAATCTCCCGCCGTTGACAACCTCTCGGTGGTGGGCAAACAGGCCGAGTCGAAAGCGCGACATCTGGAGCCTACTGCGAGGGTTTTTTAATTATTTCTTAGCGGCCTTCTTGGCGGCTTTCTTCGCAGGAGCCGCCTTCTTCGCAGGAGCGGCTTTCTTCGCAGGAGCGGCTTTCTTGGCGGCTGCCTTCTTTGCAGGGGCGGCTTTCTTGGCGACCGTCTTTTTCACCGCTTTTTTAGCGGTTTTTTTGGCGCTTTTTGCGATTTTCTTCACCGCTTTCTTGGCTGCCTTTTTAGCAGGAGCCTTTTTGGCGGGGGCTTTCTTCGCCGCTTTTTTAGCTGCTTTCTTGGCCGGGGCCTTGGTTGCAGCTTTTTTCACGGCCTTCTTTGCGGGTGCCTTTTTGGCAGCTTTCTTCGGTGCTTTTTTTGCAGCCATAGTTTTGTGTCGTTGGAGTTCGCGTTCGATGTTTGTTTTCTCTTCCGGCGTTAATGTGCCGGCGGAGAGGATAGCGAGGAGCGCCTCTCCGAGACGTCCTCCAAAAGCGTTTGTCAGGAAGTCGTGGGTCGCGCGTTGCACGATGACTTCTTGCGAATATGCAGCCGCGTAAACATGCGCCCTGCCGACCAGCGCGCGTTTTACCAGACTCTTGCGCTCGAGACTTTGCATCACGGAAAGCACGGTGGTGTAGGCCCGGTCTTTTCTATCAGGCAATGTCTCGTGCACCTCAGCAACCGTCGATGGACCTTCATGCCACAAAACGGATAGGGCTTGAAGTTCGAGATTGGATGGATGGGTTGGCCGCGCCATAAGGACTGTCTCTTCGCTGACAACGAGGAAACTAGTAGTTTGAATATCCGTCAAGTTGAAAGGTGTCGATTTTCAAGAAACCCGAAATATTTTAACGGGCCTAG
Source organism: Akkermansiaceae bacterium (assembly GCA_043716765.1). GTDB lineage: Bacteria > Verrucomicrobiota > Verrucomicrobiia > Verrucomicrobiales > Akkermansiaceae > Luteolibacter. Next base: position 17,357 of record JAYSYA010000047.1, on the reverse strand, counting down.
TTTTTGTTACTACGAAAGTCGTAGCTGGGAGAAACGCGTCACTCGGTTGCGTGACCCGCTTCCGGACGGACAATTTGCGGGTCAAGCTTCTTCAGCGCGTCCCACAAGCCGTCGTCAGTAGGATCGCCGTTGAAGAGGACGCGTCCTTCGTTAGAAACAAGAATGAAAACAGGTAGCGTCTGCACGCGGAGCTCGCGAGCAAGCGATTTTTCCTTTTGATCGATGAGCCAAGCTCCTGGCGGATTCACCCCGAGCGGACGAAGCATCTCGCGGGCCTTAGTTAGAAGTTCCGGCGAATTTTCGGGAAGGAGGGAAACCATCGAGATGCCTTTCTCCCCGAGCGCGTTGGCGGTGATGAGAAAGTCTGGCAGGCTAGCCTCGCACTCTTTGCTGGCGGGCGACCAAAAGTGGAGAAGCATGGCTTTTCTATCTGCCATCAGGCTCTTGAGCACGACGGCATCGCCTCCGCCGAGTGCGACGAGTCGGGTTTCAAAATCGATCTTCACCGCTTGCATGGCTTCCTCAAGCCGCATGCGCTCGATGTGGGGAGCGAAGGCGGAGGCTTGGCGCGGGCTTAGCCAGAACGCTTCGGTGATGTGGGATTTAAAGGCATCCTTGTCGCCTTTCCTGAGCGAAGCGATGGCGTGGACGTACTCAACAACGGCGAGCCAGTCTTCCTTCACTTCGAAAATCGCGGAGTCTTGGATCTTGAAAACCTCGCGCTGTTTGACGAACTCGGGAAGCATCGCAGCGATGGCGTCGTCCTCCCGGCGGTCGATATGATAGAGAAAGCGGGCTTCAAGAACGGCTTGTTCCGTGGCACCAGTTTTTCTCGCCGCCTCGATGACGGCCGCGAAGGCTTGATCTGAACTGCGCTCGGAGAGGAGGTTATCAAGTGCGTCTTCCCGAGGAGTTCCGGCGGCGGCGACCGCGATGAGGGCGAGTAAGGTGAGGCAGGCTGGAATGCGCATGGTGTAAAAAAGAGAGCCGCCGAAAGACCTGAGTCTCCCGGCGGCAGATTGAATCAATCAGCGGACTGGAGGAATGACCATTTTCCGGCCGAGCACGACGGTGTCTTTGGTCATTGCGTTAGCTTGTTTGATCGTGGCGGCAGGGACTTTGTATTTCGCACTGATGCCGGAGAGCGTGTCTCCCGCGACGACGGTGTGAATGATGGCGGCGCCGTTTGATGGAGCTTGGGGAACCGCAGCAGCCGGGGTGTTAGTGTCGGCGATGGCGGGAGCGGTGGCTGTGCTTTCCTCGTAAGCCGCCGGAGTGTCATAGACCGGGTTTGCGGATTCGGTAACTGGCGCGTTGACCTGGCTTGGGTCTGCGGTGCCGTAGGGATTCGCGGTGTCGTAAGTGTCGGCCTTTTGCGCGGCGCAAGATGCGAGGACGAATGCGAGGACGAATGCGAGGAGGGATAGGGCGAGGATGCGGATCGAAGTCATGATGTGGATGTAGCGGATTTGAGTTTAATTGTGAAGCGCGGAAGTTGGCGGTCCAACTTCAGGAATGAAACGTCGAGAATCAGATTTTTTTGCAAATGGAATCCGGGCGAAGCCGGAAAAATGCGCGGACGGTGTTGTCGGTGTGGAGTGCCAATGCTTCGAGCGATTCGCCGCGCAACGCCGCCAGACGTTCTGCGGTTTCGCGGACGTATGCCGGCTCGTTGCGTTTTCCCCGATGCGGTTCCGGCGCGAGATAAGGCGCGTCGGTCTCGATCATGAACGATCCAGCAGGACATCGGCTGACGGTATCGCGGACTTGATGCGCGGTCTTGAAGGTGGCGACACCGCCGAATGAAACGAGCCCGCCGAGATCGAGCACGCGCTTTGCGTTCTCCCACGGGCCGATGAAACAATGGAACTCGGCGCGGACCGACGCGTGGAAATCCTGATAGATCGCGAGGGCCTCTTCGAACGAGGCGTGCCCTGTCTGATCGCGGGTGTGGATGACGATGTTGAGACGTGCTGCGGACGCGAGTTCGAAATGCCGGCGCAGGAAATCGAGTTGCCGGTCGCGGAACGCTTGCTCATCCCAGCCTTCCGGCGCGGGGTGATAGTAATCCAAGCCGGTCTCGCCGATTCCGCAAACCCGTGGATCGCTGATGAAGTCGGAAAGCTGATCCACCGCATCGTCCGGCGCGTGATGCACGTCGCACGGATGAATGCCAATGCAGCTGTGGACCATCGGATTTTCCGCTAGGTCGAGGTTGGCCTGCACGTTTTCAAGGCTGGTCGCGAGAGTCACCAACCGGCTCACGCCCGCGGCGCGCGAGCGTGCGAGAAGGTCTGGGATTTCATCGGGCTGGAAACGACGGGAAGCGAGATGGCAGTGGGAATCGGTTAGCATGGAAATCAGCGGTGCAAGGCGGTAAGGAACGCGGCGACTTTTTGAAAGTCTTTGATTCCGGGTGAAACTTCGGCGCCCGAGGCAATGTCGAGGGCGGCGGGTTGCATGCTCATCGCGGCGAGTCCGGCGTTTTCCGGAACAATGCCGCCCGCCAGGATGATAGGGAGCTGTGGATGAAGCCTGCGGAAATCCGAAGCCACCTCCCAATCGAACACCTCGCCGGTGCCGCCGTAGATGCCCGGCGCGTGCGCGTCGAGGAGGATAGCCACCGCGCCGTAGTCGGTCGCGCGTTGCAGGTCGGCGCGGGTCTGCACGCCGATCGCCTTGATGAAGGGAATGCCCGCGTCGCGAAATGGTATTGCGTCTGCGGGTGTCTCGTCGCCATGGAGCTGCACCGCGTCCAGATAGCCGTCGCGCACTAACCGCAATGGCAGTTCGGCAGGCTCGTTTACGAACACCCCGACGCGCAGGATCTTCCCGGCGAGATCGCGCAACCACCGGGCGTCTTGCGGCGCGAGAAAACGTTTCGAGCGCGGCCAGAAGTTCACCCCGAGCGCGTCCACGCCGAGCGCGACCAGGCGGTCAGCGTCATCGCGGGTAGTGACACCGCAGATTTTCAGCGAGACGGTCGAGAGATCGAGAAAGCGTTCGAGCAAGGGCATGGCGGGACCGTAATGGAAATCCGGGAGGAATAAATGGCGAACTTGTTGGCGACATGGAGCGTTTCCCGGCGGGAAATGGTTCTTGACGCATGGCGCGTGGGTTTCTGTTCTTATGCCTTTCGTTTACCAACCAAACCCGGCCGCTATTTACCCGATGTCTCAAAACCCACCCGAAGAAACCGATTTCATCCACAGTGAGGAATTCCTCCACGGCTTGATGAAGCACCAGCTCAAGCTATCCATCTCGTGTGCCGCCGCGTTTCTGCTGCTGTTGTTCGGAATGCCGTTGCTCAATTATTTCGCGCCGGAATTCATGGCTCGCCGCGTTGGTGGTTTCACCGTGAGCTGGCTGGTCCTGGGCGTGTTGTTCTTTCCCTACGTCTGGATCATCGCCCGCATCTTTATCACCCGCTCCATGGCGTTGGAAGACGCCGAGGTCCGCAATGCGGCCGAGGGCAACAAGCGTTAATCCTAACATTTTTCACGACCCATGAATTTTTCCCTAGTTGATCCCTGGATTCTCGCTTTCGCCGGCATCACCGTCGTCGTCACGCTGTGGATGGGCTTCCGTTCCTCAAAGACCTCCAAATCCGCCTCGGATTTTTTCGTTGCCGGCCGCTCGGTCTCCGTCGGCTGGAACGCGTCCGCCATTTCGGGTGAATATCTTAGCGCCGCGAGCTTCATGGGCATCGCCGGGATGGTGATGTCCTCCGGCTATGACGCGCTGTGGTATCCGGTCTGTTATGCGTGCGGTTATTTGTTCCTGCTGCTGTTCATTGCCGGGCCGCTGCGCAGATTTGGCGCTTACACGATTCCGGATTTCGCCGAAGGCCGCTTCGACTCGCCGTTGTTCCGCCGCATCGCGGTGTGCTTCGTGCTCTTTATCGGCTTCTTCTATACGATGCCGCAGATGAAAGGCGCGGGCACGGCGCTTTCCTACATTCTGCCGGGCTTGCCGTATTGGGTCGGCGTTGTCGTCGTCGGCGCGGTCATCACGCTAAATGTCGCGCTCGGTGGGATGAAGGGCATCACGCTGATTCAAGCGGTCCAGTATTGGATCAAAATGTTCGCCATTTCCACGCCGGTTTTTGTTCTTCTATCTGTTTATGGCGGCTACGGGAAACATCTCTCGTTGAATCAATCCGCCGCCGAAGCCGCCTCGAAGCCCGCCATCGTCCAGCCCGCCGATCCGGCTGAGATGCAACGCAAGGCGCTGCCGGAAAAAGCTCCCAAAGACGACGCTTGGCTCGCGCCCTTCGGGCCGCTCACCACCAAGGCCGTGAAGTCCGCCGCCGCCGTGCTCCCGGTGGAGGAACGCGCGGAGTTCCTTGCTAAAAACGAGAAGCCGTTTTCGCTCATCTATACCTTCTCGCTGATCGTCGCTCTCGTCTGCGGCACCGCCGGCCTGCCGCACATCCTCGTCCGCTTCTATACGAATCCGGACGGTATCGCGGCCAAGAAGACGACCATGTGGGTGATGATCCTCATCGGCGTGTTCTATATCTTCCCGCCGGTCTTCGGAGTACTGGGCCGAAATCTAATGCCCGAGCTCTACACCGGACTCGCCGGCGTCAAGGGCACCGACGCGGTGGTCCTTCGCCTTCCCACCTTGATCTCACAGAAATACGGCATCGTCGGCTCGATTCTCAGCGGCATCACCTGCGCGGGCGCGTTCGCCGCCTTCATGAGCACCTTCTCCGGCCTCTTGGTTTCCATGACCGGCGCGCTCGCCCACGACGTTTACGGGCGGATGCTCCGTCCTAACTCCACGCCCGGCCAGCGCATGAGAATGTTCAAATGGTGCGCTGTGCTTATCGGCAGTATTTCCGTGGTCCTTGGCTGCTTCGTCGAGCCGTTGGAAATCAACTTCATGGTCGGCCAGGCCTTCGCCATTGCCGCTGCCAGTTATTTCCCGCTGTTATTCATGAGCGTCTGGTGGCGCGGCATGACCATGAAAGGCGCGGCCGCCGGAATGTTGACCGGCGGGCTTTGCGCGCTCTTCGCGGCCACCGCGACGAATGTTAGCAACCTCTCGCTCGACAAGGGCGCGATGGGTAGAATCTTCTCCGGCTTCGCTCCGCTCAATGATTTCTGGGCCGCCCATCCGCTGCTCCGCATCCTCTGCGAGCAACCGGCGATCTGGACCGTGCCGCTGGCCATCTTCCTCATGGTCGTCGTCTCCAAGGCGACCCGCTCCAGCGTACCCAAGGATGTGCGGATGAAAATGCTCGTACTCCACGCCCCCGAGGCGCTCGGCCTCAAGCAGGAATACATCCAAGAGAGCCAAGGCCCCGCGCATTGATGAATCCGGCGATCATCGATACCGAGCGTGCCGGATCAGTCCGCCGGGAATGATCGCCTTCATAGGATCCCACGACGCAAGGACCCAGATTGAAGGTGTCGCCAAATCTTCGAGTGGCGTAAATAACATCAACACCGGGGAAATTCAGTCGCTGGGAGTTTCAATTTGCTGTGTGCCCGAACAACAGGAAATCGTGCGCCTGCTCGACGAGCAGTTCACGGTCATCGAGCAGAACGAGCGGGAGATCGACACCGCGCTGAAGCGCAGCGAAGCGCTCCGCCAGTCCATCCTGAAAAAGGCGTTTTCCGGCCAACTCGTCGCCCAAGACCCCGCCGACCTTGAAGGCGGTAGGGCTGGATTGACTCAGGCGCTCCCATCCGCACCTTCGCCCCTGCGGGGCACGTCGCGAATAGCGTTTGTCCAAAACCACTCCGTCCCTCGCGGTTGTTGCCGGGCCCGCCCACTTTTCCGCCTGAATGGGCGGTGCGCATGGAACGGGGATGAGAAGATGAAGAGTAGCCTCCGGCAGGAGAAGGTGAAGTGGGCGCGCCGCGGCGGTCACGCCCTACCGGGTTTAGGCGCGGAGCGAGACCGCTCCGGCAACGGACTGCGGCGAGACGCCCGCAGCCACTATCAGAGAAGGCGATTGCGCTGGTACTGAAGCAGGCGAAGGCGTTGGCGGATGATTGGACGGCCTGATGAAGGGAAGACTCGGAGCGAGACGCTCCTTGCACGGTCTGGGGCGAGACGCCCGCAGCCACGTGGCAGTGGGCGTCAGGTCACGGCGAGTTTACTGCGGAGCCGCCAAGGTCGTAGAGACGCCGCAGGATTTTTGTTTGCCCGAGGCCGGGTCCGAGTTCACTCCTGCGGTTCCGCGGCCGGGGGCGGTGGCGATTTGAGCCAGTTCGCAAGGATCTGGGCTTGGCGCGAGTAGTCGATGGATTCGGCGAGGATGCGGGCGGTTTCCTGAGGAGCGTGGAAGCCCATGGAGTTTTCCGAGTTGACGAAATCCAACCGCCACTGGGCCTTGCGCTGGAGGTCGAGGATGGGTTTGAGCTGCTCGGGAGGAGCGGCGGCCTTGGCAGCGGTGATGGCGGTGAGCATTTCATCGATCGCCGTGCCGGCCCGGCCCATGAGCGCGCGGGTGCGGTTTTGGATGGCATCGACGCGCGCCTGCAAATCTTCCTCGGGATACGGATGGCAGGTCTGGCAGGCGCGGGAAATATTCAGCAGCGGACTGCGCACCCAGTGGTCGGAGATCTTCGTCGCGCCCTCGCGTTTGTAGGGCATATGGCAATCCGAGCAGGACACGCCGCTGCGCGCGTGGACGCCTTGGCTCCAGGTTTCAAACTCGGGATGCTGCGCCTTGTAGATCCGGCCCCCTGTCTCGGCGTGGATGAAATCATGAAACTGGGTGCCGTCGGCGAATTTCTTTTTTTCGTAAACCGCCTCGATCTGCTCGACTTTGAGCCCTTCGCTCCATGGGAAAAACAATTTCTCTTTCGGTCCGCAGTAATACTCCACGTGGCATTGCGCACAGGCGAATGAGCGCATTTCCTGGCGGGACGCATCGACGTTGGGATCATAGGGCACCGCCTTGTCGCCCTTGCGCCAGCGTTCGACGCTCGGCAGGTGCGGAGTCGGGTCGCCGCTCGCCGCCAAGGCTTGGATGCCGAGGACGAAGCCGGGTCGCGTGACTCGCAGCGACATGGTGTCGGGGTCATGGCAATCCACGCAGGAAACCGGGTGCGCGTCGCCCATTTGGTCGGAATGAGGGCTGTTGGCCGGTGTGCCATCCGGCGTTTTCAGCATGGCATCATAAGCGTCCTTGTAGGGAATGGTGCTCATTTGCTCGAAGCCTTTCATCACGGCATCCCACTCGAAGCCTTTGGCGTCGAGCAAGGTCTTGCCCTGCGATTCCAGGCCGATACGCCGCCAAGTCGGCACCACCGATGCGTGACAATGCAGGCAGGCACCGGGTTGCGGCCGCTCGGTGATGCGCTTGGAGTTTTCCTGATCATAGAGCATGTAAGCGTGCCCCCGCCGGTCGCGGAAATCCAAGGCGAACGCGTAACCGAGAAACATCCGCTTCAACCATGGGTCCCGCTCGATCCGTGACTCCGGGATCGCGCCCTCGGATCCGCCGTAGCGGGTGTGGGTGGCGTCCACCGTACGGCTGTAGGCGTCGTGTTGGCGCGGCCAGTTCTTGCTCCACTGGAGGGGATCGGTGGTGTTCTCGGTCACTTCCACCAACCGCACATACGGGTTCTTCGCCTCGTTCTTGCGGTGGAACATGGTCGTGATGAGCATCGCGATCGCCATGGCGGCTGCGGCGGAGACCATCGCGGTGAGCAGGACCCATTTGGTTTTCCAAACCCTTGGTGGTGGTGGGTTGGCTGGAGGATTCATGGTGGTGGTAGTGTGATGGATTAGAAACGGGCGCTGTGGCCGACCCCTCGGTGGCAGTGGACGCATTGCAGGGAATCGTTGCCGACCGTTCGGCTGCCGACGACGAGTTCATGGACGAAATCGCCGTGGCAGCGGATGCAGGCGTCTTGCAGGATCGCTGCGTTGCGCGGCTTGATCTGGATGGGCTCGTGAAAATCCATGAGGGTGAACCCTTTGGAGTGCCAGAATCCGTTGTCTGCCTTGGCGAGGTATTTCGGGATGAAATCGTGCGGAAGGTGGCAGTCCACGCAGGCCGCAGCCTGGTGATGACCGGATTTCTGCCAGGAATCGTATTGGTCATCCATCACATGGCAATTTGCGCATGCCCGCGGGTCCTTGGAGAAATAACTGAGCCCCTCCCCGTAGTCGAAGGCGAAGACGCCAAGGCCCGCCGCCAGTCCAATGCAAAGCGTGGCGGCAATTGCTAACGGCCGTCGCGGAATCGCTGGAATGGAAGACCAGAACTTCACGATTACGTGCATCCTAAACGAATCATTGGATGCACTGCAAGTGAGAGTTCTCCAACACCCAATTTATGGAGCTAGGGCGGCCTCGCACCAAGCTGTCCGCTGAAATCCTCGCGCAAGATTTCGCCGGGATGAGCGAGAGCGTGTGCTCTTATGGCAGTTCCGCTCCCGGCTGAGACAACCGGGGACACATTTTTCTCTCAGGCTTCGATGCCAAGTTTGGTGCGGAGGCGTTCGATCTCTTCGGAGAGCGCGCCCCAGCGGGTGTAGCTGACTTCGAGTGATTTCGCGAGCTTGTCGACGGCGTTGGTGACTTCGCGGAGTCTGCCGGGATTGTTGCTGGTTTCCTCACTGGAGAGCTGTTGGGTGAGGGTGGCTTGGGTGGCTTCGAGCTCGGCGATCTTGGCTTCGAGGGCGGTGAATTCGGTTTCGAGCGGCTTGAGGACTTTGGAGCGGATTTCGCGTTGCTCGGCCTCGATGCGGCGTTGTTCCTTGCGGTTGACGCCGGGGACGGATTGGCGCGACGAACCGTTGGTGGGAGCAGTGCTGCCGAGGGTGGCAAGGCGCGGGGCGAGGCCCTTTTTCGCGGCTTCGTCCTCGGCGGATTTTTCCAAATAGTAGGTGATGTTGCCGGCATAGAGCACCGGCTGCTCGCCGGGGCGGAATTCGAGGGTTTTGCTGACGAGCGCGTCGAGGAAGTTCCGGTTGTGAGAGACGATCATTACGCTGCCGGGGTAATCGATGAGCGCGCGCTGGAGCACGTCCTGCGATTGCATGTCGAGGTGGTTCGTCGGCTCGTCGAGGATGAGGAAATTCGCCGGGCGCAGCAGCATGCAGACGAGGGCGACGCGCGAGCGCTCGCCACCAGATAGAACGCCGATTTTCTTGAAGACGTCGTCGCCGCGGAAGAGGAAGCAGCCGAGCAGGTTCCGCGCGTGCGGCATCGACTCGCGGGAGGCGGCGGCCTCGACGGTTTCGAGGACGGATAGATTCGGGTCGAGCTCGTCGGCGTGGTTCTGGGAGAAGAACGAGGTGGCGACCTTGTGGCCGAAGCTGTGGGTGCCGGCGTCGGGTTCTTCCTGCGCGGTGATCATCCGGCAGAAGGTGGATTTGCCCGCGCCGTTCGGACCGACGATGGCGAATTTCTCGCCCTTGTTGATCTCGAAATCGAAGCCGCTGAAGACGTTGAGTGCGCCGTAGCTTTTTGCCACGCCTTCGAGTTTCGCCACCGTATGGCCGGAGTTCGGCGGCGGCGGGAATTTGAAATTCATCACCGCGTCGTCCTGCTCGGGTGCTGGGATGCGCTCGACTTTAGCTAACAATTTAATCCGCGACTGGACGAGCGTTGCCTTGTTCGCGGAGGCGCGGAAGCGGTCGATGAAGCGCTGGGTCTCGGCGATCTCGCGCTGCTGGGCGGTGTATTGTTTGAGGCGGATTTCCTTGCGGAGGACCGACTCGCGCTCGAAGTAGGAGAAATTTCCCGCGTACTCCTCGGCGCGGCCATGGGAGAAGGCGATGGTGCGGGTGCATAGCGTGTCGAGCAGCGCGCGGTCGTGGGAAATGAGCAGGATCGCGCCGGGGTAGTTGACGAGGTATTGCTCGACCCAGATCTGGGTGCCGATGTCCAAGTGGTTTGTCGGTTCATCGAGCAGCAAGACTTCCGGCTCTTGCAGGAAGAGCTTGGCCATGGCGATCCGCATCTGCCAGCCGCCTGAAAACTCGGAGCAGTCGCGGGTGAAATCTTTGCTTTGGAAACCGAGTCCCTTGAGGACGGACTCGATCCGTGGCTTCATCCGCGCCGGATCGGTGGCGTCAAGCAGCAGCTCGAGTTCGCCGATTTCCTCGAGCAAATCGCCATACGGCGACGAGCGTGGGTCGAGCTTGATGAGCTCGTTGGACAGGCGGTCGATTTTCTCGCTGAGCGCCATTGTTTCGCCAAAGGCGGACTCGGTTTCCTGCCACAACGTGCGGCCTTTGACGTGAATTCCCTCCTGCGGCAGGTAACCGATCCGGGTGCCTTTGGGCGCATGGATTTGGCCTGCGGTGGGGCGGATGATTCCGGCCACGCATTTCATCAACGTGGATTTCCCGGCACCGTTGTGGCCGGCGAAGGCAATGCGTTCACGCGGCTGGACGGAGAACGCGAGGTCGTTAAAAAGGACGCGGGCACCGAATTCTACGCGGAGTGACTGGACGGAAATCATCGGGCGCGGAACATGCACGGCAAATCGTCCGGGTCAAGCCCCGGGACCGGGCGGCCCGGCTCATTGGCTCACGACGAGGCGCATGAATCGGCCCGGCCCGGTCATCGCCACCGTCGCCGTGCGGTTGATGCCCGGTCCGGAAACAGTCACGCCCGCGGTCGTCCAAGCCTGCATGTCGGTGCTGGCCTCCACCGTGTAGGTGATTCCGGCGGTCCCGGCATAGAAATTTAGGCTCATCTGACCCGCCATGAACACCGGTTGCGGCATGCTGCCGCTCAGGTTTTGGTTCGGGTTGAGATTCAGCGCGTAGGCCATCAGAAGATTGACGCCGTCGCCGTTGGAGTCGGACAGGAGGTTTGAATTGGCGGGCAAGCCTTTGGACAGCAGCCAGTCGGACACGGGATCACTCACCCCGACTTGGGCCGATGGATATCCGGACCATTCTGGTTCGCTGAACCCTTCCGCTCCCAAGTAATAGAAAACCGTGAATCCGGCGGCAGTGTTTCCAAATACACTGAATCCCATAATCGGAGCATTACCCATAAAAGTCGCCTGAGTGAGCAAGTCGCAATCGGAGAACGCCTCCTGCCCGATGCTGGCCAAAGCGGGGGGGAAAGTCACGGACGTCAGCTTGCAGCTAAAAAAAGCCAGTTCCCCGATACTTTCGAGATTGGCGGGAAAGGTCACGGCCGTTAGTTTGTCGCAAGTGGAGAACGCCTTCGTTCCAATGCTCGTCACGCTAACGGGTACTTCATAACTTCCACTCAAACCGGGAGGGCAAGCAACCAGCAGGGTTTGTAATTTGTTGAATAAAACCCCGTTTAGACTGCTGAAACTCGAGTTATCTGCACTTACCGCTATGGAGATGAGTGAGGTGCACTTGGCAAATACTTCAGTCCCGATGCTGGTTACCGCAGCGGGAATTGTGATGTTCGTCAGTCCGGTGCACGAGAAAAACGCCTTGTTGTTGATGCCGGTCACCCCGGCGGGAATCGTGATGCTAGTTAGTCCGCTGCAACCGTCGAAAAGGCCATTTGTAATGGTGGTCACGCCGGAAGGGATGACCACGCTCGACAAACTGGTGCACCTGTAAAACGCAGCACTGCCAAGGGTTGTTACGCTCGAGGGGATATTCATGCTCGTCAGCCCGGTACAATTAAAAAACGCCTGACCCTGAATGGTCGTGACGCTTGGAGGGATCACCACGCTGGTGAGGCCCGTACAAGTTGAAAAGGCACCGGCCCCAATAGTCGTCACGTTTGGAGGGATGGTCACGCTCGTCAGCCCGGCGCAGTTGTAGAATGCGTAGTCCGCGATGTTAATGATGCCCGTGGGGATCGTCACGCTCGTCAGTCCGCTGCAAGAGTAAAAGGCAAAATTACCGATGCTCACGACACTTGCTGGAATCGTCACGCCCGTCATCCCGGTGTAATTCTGCTTAAACGCTGAGTCTCCGATCGCCGTCACCGCCTTTCCCTCAATCACAGCCGGAATCTCAAGAGCGTAAGTCCCCGCTGGCACCGGCGCATAGCCCGTGATCGTGACGGAAACTCCGTTCGGGTTGACCGTGTAGGTGAAATCGCCAGCCGCCAAGACGCCCATTAAACCGAGTAAAACGGTTGAAATCTGCCGCCAACGGCACGAATGGCGAATGAGCGGTTGTCGGGCGGAGCCGCAGAGAAATGGCGGTTTTTGAACGGGTGCAGATGAGAAGGCAGTCATTTTCGTTGGTCGCAATATCAACAAACCCGAAGCATGGCAATGCCCCGGTCGCGAAAATTTCAGGGCGGGGATTACCCCGGTCGGCACCCGCGCGGCCTCAGTGCTCGCCTTCGAGGCAGAGCCGCAGCTGGCGGTTACTCTTCGGCTGATCGCGGTCCCAAGCGCTCAGAAAGGCGCGAATTTCAGCGAGCAGCGCCTCGCAATGCTTGTTCCACTTGGCCGTGCCGCGCAGAACCATCGAGCTCTCGCGCAGGCCGATGAAATGAATTTCCTCGGCTCCGGCGGCACGCAAGTCGCCGAGTTCGAAGCGCAGAGTCTCGAAAAACGCCAGCTCGAAGCCATTTCCCGCCTCCATCGCCGCGCGGACGAGCGAGACGGTGACCGGCGGAGCGAGCGGTTCGAGTTTCTCGGCGATGCGCTCGCAACCGATCTTCACCAACATTTTCCGCATCCGCTCAAACAGGTCCTCCAGGCTCAACAGCTTGAGCGGGCACTTCGTTTCCAGATATTTCACGATGCCGCTGCGGATGTCGGCGACGAAGGGAAAGTCCTCGTGATCCGCCGCCCGCGCCGCCCGCTCCAAGGCGACATCCAGCCACGCGGTATCATAATCGATCACTTGATAGCGTCCGATTTGGAGGGCAGGTCGATTGCCAATGAGGGAGATCACAGGGGAGTTTCTTGGATGGGGAAGACGACTGGGTGGGAATTTGGTGAAACAGCTGGGGTGGGTGAAAAAGCGATTAGTCTTTAAACAAGCGCCGCTGGAACGGATCGCGGGCGGCGCGGCGGGAGAGCGACTGGATCTCCTGGATGAACTCGTTGACGTCCTCGAACTGGCGGTAAACCGAAACGTAGCGGACGTAAGCGACCGGATCGATCTGATGGAGTTTGTCCATCACCTTGCCACCGATGATCGCGGATGGCACTTCGCTGACGTGGTCCTTGTGCAGGTCGGTTAGGATTTCCTCCACCGCGCGGTCCAGACGGTCCATCGGCACCGGCCGCTTCTCGCAGGCTTTGATCAGCCCGCTCATCAGCTTCTCGCGGTTGAGGGCCTCGCGGGTCCCGTCGCGCTTGACCACTCGCAGCTCGGTGCGCTCGATCTGCTCGTAGGTCGTGTAGCGATAGCCGCACTTCAGACACTCGCGGCGACGACGAATCGAGGTCCCGTCCTTCGCCGAGCGGGAATCGAGGACCTTGTCTTTGAGAGAACCACATTGGACGCAACGCATGGAAAAATGTGAGAAGCAACGTCGCGAATCTTAAGACTGCATGTGGTAGCGTCAATTCAAAAACTACGGCGTATTTAGTAGTCGGCCGCCGATGATCGGGAAATCCGAAGGGAACATTTTAGGAAAAAGTATCCCGGCTACTTCGCCGCTCAGGCTTGCGCCTTCTTCTTTGCGAGCTGCTCGTCACGGACGCCGCCGATGAATAACAGAAACGCGGCGATGCAAATGCAGGAGTCCGCCACGTTGAAGGCCGGCCACCAACCGCCGCTCGAAGGGACGAGCTTGTCGTAGAGAGGAAGTTTGATGGCGATGAAATCCACGACGTAACCTTCTGACAGACGCAGCCAGAAACTGGCGGATTTAAACTCGTCCAACAGAAAGCCTTGAACCAAACGGTCCGTGAGATTTCCAAAAATTCCGCAGAGCAGCAGGGCGACCGCGACCTTTGAGATCGGATGGTTGAAGACACCTTTTTTCCAAAAGACGCGGAGCATCGTCAGCGCGAGGAACGGCACCAACAGAAACACAATGGGTGCCCAGGCGGTGCCATTTCCAAAGCCGAACGCGACGCCTTGGTTGTGTACGCGGACGAGATGGAAGACGTTTGAAATAACAGGCAGGTCAAACGCCTCATCCGACCACGGCGGTGGAAATCTGCCGATAGTCCAGAACTTCGTGATCTGGTCGAGCACGTAAAGCGGGAAGGTCAGGAAGAGGAGGAGCTTGGGAAAAGTCATCACGTAATTTAGAAGTAATAGTGGGAGGTCTTGGAGAAGGTTCAAATTAAAAAACAGGATGTGAAATCCCCTTTCATTCGCTTGCGTTTGTGTCGATGTTCACGATCTGCGCGGATTCAAGGTCATACCGATAATTTTCGATAGAGCCATCCATCAGCCGCTCAATAACCTCCCTGATCACCGGCAACGGCGCGAGAAACCACTCTTGAGGCTCAACGCCAAAATCAAAGCGGTCTTTCAATTCGAGATCCAGACGAGCGGGTGCGAGGAATCGATGCAGCAGGCGCTCCAAGCGGCTACGGTTAATATTGGCCAGCTTGTAGGTCTCCATGATCTCCACTTCTGCCAGAAGAAAGGTCGGATCCTTTTTTGCGTTGGCGATTCTCCTCTTCACCTCCCCGCCGGTGACGCCGATTTTGTGGATCACCTCGCGGTTCGCGGAAATGAACGGGTGATCCGAGCGACTCCGGAGGACGTAAATAAATCCGCTGTGTGAATCCCCTTCGTCTTCGGTCTGAGAGAACAATGGTCCATGATCCGGCGTCGATATCCGACGGCTGGTCTTGTCCTTGTAAAGAGCCCGCTGAAACGACCGGAGCAGCAAGTCACCTTCCGTGCCGTTGTCGTAAATGAGCCGGAGTCGGCAGTCAGGGCGGCCATAGTAGTTGGTTTCCTTTTCGCCAACCTTGGCCACATAGACCTTCTGGCCGTGCAGGATGAACAGCTCTCCCTCGCTGACCTCGGCATTCTCCTGGAATTTGACGGTCGTCCGTCCACCGGTTTCGAGGTCCGTCTGGACTTTCTTGAAAACGGGCTCGAAGAACTCGAAATCAGGGCAAGGAGTGCGCTGGGCGACTTCCTCCGCCGCACGGATTTCCTCGCGGGAACGCACGTGGGTGAGCCGGGTGATGTCGCTTTCCATGGGATCTTCGTCCACGCCCAATTCTGCCAAGAGTTCCGAATCGTAGTTTGCTGCCTCCTCACGGACGACTGCCGACGCCTGCGGGGTCTTGAGCAGACCATGCGGGTCCATATCCCTGACCAGCTCCAGACATTCCAACGACAGCCGGATCCTTTCTAAACGGACCGCATAGATCCTCTCGAAAATGTCCGCATCGGGATCATTGCCCGGAGCGCGACCGTGTTCATCGTGAAACCGAACGATCTCTTCGAAACCGGCGATGATCCGCTGCTCGCGCGGCGTGCGTCCGCCAGTGGACGCGGCAGTGGTTTCCACTCCCAGTTCATTCAGCAGATCCAAATCCTCGTCTGTCACACGTTCAGCCATTCCGTTCCTCCTTGGCCTTACGTTGCAGGAAAGCAATGCCTTCCGCCATGCGTTTTTCCCATGGATCGGCGGCGGTCAGTGAAGGAAGCCTGCCTTTTTCCGCTTTGAATCGCAGCGCCCGCTTGGCGAGATCCCGGGCGTCGTCGAGCGTCAGGGTGCTGCGCTTGCCGGCGATCACTTCCGCCACTTGCTTTAGTCGCTCCTCGGTCATCGACTTGGCAAGGATCGCATAAGCCTCGCTGAATGGGTTGATTCGGTCGATCAGATCGATGTCCAAATCGGTGACGGAAAGGGCGAATCTTCTCACGCCGTCGATGAGGGCCGTGTTGCGGCTTGGCTCGCCATCGTTGCCGGGCTCGGTGATTTCCTTCTTGGCCTGCTGGATGATGTTGAGCGCCGCGACCGCATGCTGGCGGACGGCTTCCTGGTCCTCTTCATCCAAATGGGGAAACTTGTCCCGGACAATCTTGCCCATCCGGACCTGCGTCAGCTCTTCAGGGACCAGCTCCTCATCAAACAGTCCCCGTTCCAGTGTCCTCTTGTCTTGAACGAATGCGGTGATGACCTCGTTGATGTCTTCCCGGCAAATGCGCTCGGCTTCCGGGCTCTTCGGTTCCGCGAGTCCCTTGATCTCGATCTGGATCGCTCCGGTGGTCGGATTGACGCCGACGTTGCACTTCTCCGAATCGTAGCCTCCTTCACCATAATCGAAACCCTCCTGCCCTTGGTTCTCGGGCCGCTTCGGTCTGAAATCGAAGCGCGGCGCGAGCACCTGTTCCATGAGCAGGCTCGCGGCGATGGCCTTGAGCGTGTCGTTCACCGCTTCGGTGACGGCACTCTCGCTCGCGTCCGGCTCCGCGATTAGGTTGGTGAAGCGCGCTTTGGTTTTTCCCGGAGCATCGCGGGTGGCACGGCCGATGATCTGGATGATCTCCGTCAGGCTGGAGCGATAGCCGACGGTGAGGGCGTGCTCGCACCAAATCCAGTCGAAGCCCTCCTTGGCCATGCCGAGAGCGATGATGATATCCACATGGTCGCGGTTATGCTTGTGCGCCGGGTCTTTCAACGCTGCGGAAACCCGGTCGCGCCTGGCTGAATCGTCATCCACCAGATCGGCGATTCGCAGCGTCCTGCCATCAGGAGTCTTCACCAGGTGAAACCCGGTTGCGGCGTCCGTTCCCAGCCATTCACCGAGTTCTCCAATGATGTGCTCCACCTCCTTGATCTTGTCCTTGGTGCTTTCCCGGGAATTCACGTTCGGGATGTGGAGGATCGTTTTTTCCTCTGAATTCAGCACGTTGAGAATCTCGTCCGAGTAGCTTCCGGAGTAGAAATAGTAACCGATGTCCAGTTGCTTGAGATGCTCATAGCCGCTGAGTTGCTCGTAATACGTGTAAGTGATCGTCTCGAAGCGGGCTTCGTCCTCGGGATGCAGCACGGCTTCCGCATCACCACGGAAATAGGAGCCGGTCATGGCGACGAGGTGGGCCTTGTCGCGGTCGATGAACTGGCGGACTTGCTCGCCCAGCCTGTTGTCCGGATTGGTGGAAACGTGGTGAAATTCATCCACGGCGATCAGGCGACCGTCGAACGCCTCGATGCCGAATCGGTCCACCGCAAAACGGAAAGTGGCGTGCGTGCAGACCAGCGTCCGGTCGCCACTTTCCAAGAATGCCTTCACGGCATCCACCTTGCCGCCATCGCTGCCCGGCGCGTTGCACAGGTTCCAACGCGGCTCGACCTTCCAATCCGCCCAAAAGCCGAACTGGCTGAGCGGTTCGTCCGCAAAGCTGGAGCCGATGGACTTCTCCGGCACCACGATGAGCGCCTGCTTGAGCCCCTGATTTTCCAGCTTGTCCAGGGCGATGAACATCAGCGCCCGGCTCTTGCCGGAGGCGGGCGGCGACTTGATGAGCAAATACTGCTCGCCGCGCTTT
>JAYSYA010000046.1:0-5827 GCA_043716765.1 Akkermansiaceae bacterium | reverse complement strand
CCGGGAAATCGAGTCAATCCCGGCCCTCGTCGCCCAGGTCATCCTCCAGAACGACCGCATCGCCAAGATCGCCGCCGACTATGCGGACAACGAACACGCCTTCTTCATCGGCCGCGGACCGATGTATCCCGTCGCCCTCGAAGGCGCCCTCAAGCTCAAGGAAATTTCCTACATCCACGCCGAGGGCTACCACGCCGCCGAACTCAAGCACGGTCCGATCGCCTTGTTGGTAAAAGGCACCCCGATCATCGCCCTCGCTCTGGACATCCCCGGCATGGACAAGACCCTTGGCAACGTCGAGGAATGCCGCGCCCGTGGAGCCCGCATCCTCGGCATCGTCACCGAAGGCGACCATGAAACCGCCGAGTGCATGGACGACTTCATCACCGTTCCGCGCTGCCATCCGCTCATTGCCACCATCCCCGCCGTCGTCGCCCTCCAGCTCTTCGCCTACCACGTCGCCCGCATTCGCGGTTGCGAGATCGACCAGCCGAGAAACCTGGCGAAAAGTGTGACGGTGGAGTAGCGACATTCCTGTCGCGAATAAGGAGGCACCACATTCCTGTGGTGCTGGCGAAAGCGCAGCCGATGCACCGCGCGAAGCTCTTTCCCCAGCGGCTCTGCTTTCTCCCTCGCGACAGGAATGTCGCGACTCCTTATTGCCGCCCGCCGGGCGGGAGAGGTTTGAAGATGCCCTCCTCACCCGCCTCGTCGCCCTCAACCACGAGCGCGCCGCCGAGGAAAAACGCGGCCTCATCCGCTGGCTGCGCCCGGAGTATCAGAATCCCACCGTCGCCGCTCCCCAATCAGTTCAAGCCACCCTTGCAGGCACCGAAGCCCCGTCTTCCAAATTAAAAATCCAAAATCAACAATCATCAATCGACAATCCTTCTTCGTCTGTTCCTTGGCCCGACCGCCTCCCCGACCAAATCGCGATCCTACGGAAGCTCATCACCACCGGCGACAAGAATGTCGCCGCTCCTTATGATGCCGAGGCCCTGTCGGCCCTCTTCGGCCGCAAAAACAAGAATCGCAGCGAGCAGATCGAGGGGATTCTGGAGACGCTCAAGGGGCTGGGGCAGTTGTGAATGCCGGCTATGGAGGCGCCACACCGGAGGCACCACACTCCTGTGGTGCGGGCGGATGTGAGGTCTTTGAAAAGCGCGAAGCTCATCTCAAAGGCTCTCCATCCACATCCACGACAGGAGAGTGTCGTGGCTCCAGTGTCGTGGCTCCCTACTTGACGCGATCTATCTGTTTTCATGCGATGGCTCCATGAGCAAGTATTTTGATCCGTCCGAGGAAATCCGGAAACACGGATCGAAGCTCCCTCACTGGCAGCAATCGGAATCGATGCAGTTCGTCACTTTCCGATTGGGTGATGCGATGCCGTCAAACAAGATCCGTCAATGGAAGGAAGAGCGCGCAATCTGGGTGGCCCATCACCCGGAGCCACGGTCTCCGCAGGACGACACCGAATATCACCGTCGTTTCACGTCGATACTGGAACACTGGCTCGACGAAGGTTCCGGTTCTTGCCTGCTGAAAGATTCCGAGAACCGGTTGATCCTAGATCCCGAGCGGTTCATCACGCCTGGGTTATCATACCGAATCAAAATACGACAAGAGTTCTGATGCCGAACCCTCTCCGCCCGGAGCGGATCCCTCTCTGGGGTGGAGGAATGACTCCCTCTGGAAAAAAGCCAGGGATCGGTTACCTTCTACGACCATGAAAACTTTGTTTACATCGGAAGTCATCTCCAAGGGCGCGCGTTCCGGCACCCTCCATGCGCCGGACGGATTGTTGGAAATTACCTTAGGAAATCCCCTTGAGGAAGGCATCGAGACGCGCGGACCCAGCCCCGAAACCTTGTTCGCCGGCGCCTACTCCGCCTGTTTCCACGGAGCCTTGGTCAACGCGGCTGAAAGGCTGCTAATCTCCATCACCGACTCAACGGTGCGCGCCGTGGTCAGTCTGATCGAGGAGGACAACGGCGGTTACCGGCTGGACGTGGAGATGCACGCGCTGCTGCCCGGGGTGGCTCCGGAAGCTGCCGGGAAGATCATGGAGGATGCCCACCTGACTTGTCCCTATTCCAAGGCCCTCCGTGGCGATGCTGCGGTTACTTTGGTAGTCGATTGAAGCCCTAACTTAACTAAACCATGAAACCAGAACCCGCCAAACCTGAAAAGCATCTCAGCAAGGACCTGAAGACTTTTGAAAAACTCCCCGAAGAAACCAAGGAACTCCAACTTCTCGCGGATCAGGCGGAAAAGGAGACGGGCAGCAACCGCGCGGCGCTGGATCGCTTGATCCGGACCAAGTCCCAACGAAAGTAATCTGCTGAATTTAGCAGCGGCTTAACATCGCGAGATTAAAGTGGGCTAATTTTTGAGGGAGCGGCGGTCATTTCATGGCTCCGGCAGGTGGCACAACCTAATGCCACCTTGCTTGCAAGGCCGGGTCTGGTAACGGTTCCCCCATGGACCTATCAAACTTCCCGAAAATGGATCCCCATTTGCTGGTGGGTTTGCTGAACACCGAGCTGAGAAATCACTGCGATTCCCTTGATGATTTGGTGAAGACCCACAACCTCGACCAAGAGCTGCTCATCGTGAAAATGGCCGCAGCGGAATATATCTATCAACCAAAGCACAACCAGTTCCGCTGACACCGGTCCGGCGGCGATAAGCCGATGAGGTGGGCGCGCGTGCCTGCCCCAGCGATCCTCGCCGTCCCTCAGAAACAGTTCTTCTCAATGTGGCGGGCCATGATTTTTTTCAGCCGCTTTACGTTGTCCTGCTCCTGGGTTTTGAGCTCGGACCAGAATTGCTTAAGTTCCTTGTCCATCTCGGCGTTGGCAATGTATTGGTCGAGGTGCCATACGGCGTCAATCCGCTTGCTGAGTTCGTGGATCATGTCGCGGTCATGGTTGGAGAGCGCCTTGGTTTCGCCGATGTGTTCCATCGAGGTTTCTAATCCGATTGGCATAGGGGTGGTTTTCTTTCTGTTAATGCGTGGTGCCGGGGCTCACGGGCACCACGGAATCGATGCGTTGAGGCTGGAGGTGACGGGGTCGCACAAGCTGGAGGCATAGATGGGGGAAAAATCGGGTTGTGCAAGATGGCACGCCTGCTCTGGGAAATCTAGAGAAAGATCAACGCCTGAGATATCGGTTGATTCTGTCTACAACCGGGCTATTCTGTGGGCGGTTGTTCAAATACCTAATCCTATGAAAACTAAATTATTCACTCTGCTGCTCGTTGTCGCTGGCATTTCATCTCTCTCTTCCTGCCTGCCGCTCGCCGCAGGTGCAGCGGGGGGATATATCGCTCACAAGGAAGGCTACCGTGTGCAGAATCCAGTTACCAGGCGTTGATACCATTGCGCCCGACGGCCTGCGTTATTCAGCCATCGGCTGTTGTCATTTATGATAACAACGAAGCACTCTCGACGTGATGCCGGTGAAAACCTCCCACACAATGGTGTTAGCCTTGGTCGCGATCTCCGCCACCGGAATGTGAGATCCAAAGATCTCGGCTTCATCGCCCTCGATCACGTCTTTGGCTGTGGTGACATCGACCATTAACTGGTCCATCGTCACGCGTCCCAAAATCGGCAGTCGGCGGCCGCGAATCCACACGTCCGCGCCATTTTCTGAGACTTGGCGGGGATAGCCGTCCCCATAACCGATGCCGACGGTGGCTACCCGTGTGGGCCGGGTGGTCACGAACTGTCGGCCATAGGAAATCCCGTGTCCGGCAGGCAAGGTGCGCACGAGCGTGATGCGGGATTTCAGCGTCATCACCGTTGCCAATTTTTCCTGAAATCCGGGCAACGGCGAAACTCCGTAGAGCATCAGGCCGGGGCGGGATAGGTTGCACAAGCCCTGCTCGAATCCTAACAATCCCGCGCTGTTGGAGAGGTGCATCCACTTGAACCGCTCCGCGCCGCCGAGTTCGCGGATGATCGCATGAAAACGCTCGAATTGCCGCAAGGTGAACTCCTCGTCCTCATCCGCCGAGGGCAAGTGCGAGCCAATCCCCTCGATCTCCAGATGCACCATTCGCTCTAACTTGGCAAACTTTTCCGCTAGGTGCTCCGCCACGAAGCCGCCGCGGCCCATGCCGGTGTCCACGGCGAGATGGACTTTGAGACGCTTGCCGTGGCGGGCGGCGATGCGGTTGAAATCCTCCGCCTCGGCGATCGAGGAAACGCACGGTGTCCACTCACAGGCGACGATTTCCTCGCGCTCTTCCGCCCAGGTCGCCCCGAGCAGATAGATTCGGGTTTCCACGCCCGCGTTGCGGATGCGGCGAGCCTCGCCGACGTTGGCGACGCCGAAGAAAGCGATGTCTTCGCCAGCGAGCGCCTTCGCGATTTCCTCCAAGCCGTGGCCGTAAGCGCCGGCTTTCACCACCACCATCAACCCTCCGCCGAACGCCTCGCGGGCGACGGCCAGGTTTTTTCCCAACGCGCTAAGATCGATCTCCGCCCAAGCGCGCGGCGGGGAAACAGGAAATGGATCGTTCACGGTGGCGAGACGGGTTAGAGAAATCTTTCTTCTATCCGTTGAGTTTCTCCAAGGCCTTTGGCAGGAAGACGCCGTCCTTCCGAATGAGTTTCCCGTCGAACCAGATCTCGCCGCCGCCCCAGTCCTTGCGCTGGATGCTGACCATGTCCCAGTGGACTTGCGAGCGGTTGCCGTTGTCGGCGTCCTCGTAGGCTTGGCCGGGGGTGAAGTGGAAGGAGCCGCAGATTTTCTCGTCGAACAGGATATCGCGCATCGGCTCGCGGATGCCGGGGTGGAAGCCGAGCGCGAACTCACCGATGTAGCGCGCGCCTTCGTCGCTATCAAGGATCTTGTTGAGCTCCTTGGTGCGGGTGCCGGCTTCGGCCTTGATGATTTTCCCATTGGAAAACTCCAGGCGGATGCCGTCGAAGGGAATGCCCTGATAGACGGTGGGGGCGTTGTAGGAGATGTGGCCTTCCACGGAACTGCGGACGGGAGAGGTGAAGACCTCGCCGTCGGGAATGTTGTATTTTCCGCCAGAGGTGAGTGTGTTGATGCCCTTGAGGGAGAACCGCAGGTCGGTGCCGGGGCCTTTGATGTGAACGCTATCGGTCTTGTCCATCAGTTTTTTAAGCGCGTTCATGGCGGGAATCAAAGCCTTGTAGTCGAGCAGGCAGACGTCGAAATAGAAGTCTTCAAAAGCCTCGGTGCTCATCCCTGCCTGTTGGGCCATGGAGGAGGAGGGCCAGCGCAGGACGCACCACTTGGTCTTCTTGATGCGGTGATCGAGGACGGGGCGCATGTGTTTCATGGCGAGGCGCATGCGGTCGGCCGGGACGTCGGAATTTTCGGCGATGTTGCCGCCGCCGCGGACGGCGATGTAAGCGTCCATGTCCTTCATCTCGGCGAGCAGGTGCTTGGCGATGATTTCGTATTGGGAGTCTTCCGCGCCCTTGAACATTTCGCGGGTGACGCGGCTCTGATGGATTCTAACAAATGGCAGCGCGCCCTTGGCCCGGGCTTCGCGGATGAGGGCGAGACCGATGGATTCGGGCACGTCGTGGAGATCGATGAGGACTTTTTCACCCTTTTTCAGCGAGGTGGAATAGCGGACCAGTTGGCGGGCGAGGTCGTCGATGCGGGCGTCGTGCATGGGTGGTGAATAGCGGTGGAAATGGCGGTTTCCAAGCGCCAAGTCCGGCTGCCGGGATTTGGCGCAGGGCGGTTGGCAGGCAGAGCTACGGTCCCCACCAGACTAAGAACCCGGCTTTTTCCCTAGACAGGTTGCCCTGATTTTGCATGGTAGAGGGGTT
>JAYSYA010000045.1:0-5848 GCA_043716765.1 Akkermansiaceae bacterium | reverse complement strand
CGGAAGAAGTCCGCCAAGCCATCCGCGATGTCCGCTCCGGCGGTGCGCCGATGAGCGCGGAAATCGCCCGCCGCGTCGTCGAAGCCTTCCACCAGCCGATCCGATCGCCGGAGGCCGAAGAGGTGAAATTCTCCAAAAGGGAGACCGAAATTCTCGAACTTCTCACCAAAGGTTTGGCGAACAAGGAGATTGCCGATCGCCTGAACATCAGCGTGGAAACGGTCCGGGTTCATCTCCGCCGCGTTTACGAAAAACTCCACGTTCACTCCCGCACGGAAGCCGCGATGAAATTCCGGGATTCGAAGGAAGACCAACGCGGCCCGCTCGGCTAGACGTAGCCTGCATGCGGATATTCCCTGGCCGATTCCGAAAAATAAGTTGCCTGACATGTAATTACGGAGTAACGACGGTCTTACGTAGATTTTAAGGACCCCATGAAAGCTCAAACCGCCCCTCTGCATTCCAAAGGCTTCGCCTTGATCGTCACGCTGAGCCTGATGATCCTGTTGACGGTCATTGCCGTCGGACTGCTGACGCTTTCCTCGATCTCGCTGCGCGCGTCATCGCGTTCCTCCGCCATGGCCGAAGCCCGGAGTAACGCGCAACTCGCCGTCCTACTCGCGCTCGGGCAGCTTCAGTTGAATACGGGACACGACACAAGGATCACGGCCAGCTCGAACGTCCTCGATGCCAACAAGCCTTCAGTTACTGGCGCGTGGCGGAGTTGGGAGGGGGCCGATCATGATGCCACCGGCAAACCGATCGTCCCGGATTATAAATCCAAGAAAGTAGCAGGGAATCCGAATGACCTTCCGGGAACTTCTTCAAGCGGGCGCTTTCTCGGCTGGTTGACTTCCGCGACGTCCAACGTCGCCGCAGCAGTAGATCAATTCCCGGATATCTCAAAAACCGCTTCCTCGGGCTATGTGCCATTGGTTTCCACCGGCAGCGTTTCGGATCCTAACCGCGAGGTTTACATGAAACCCACCTTGGTGAACGTCTCCAAGGGGGCATTCGCCTGGTGGACCAGCGGCGAAAATTCCAAAGCCATGATCAATATCGACCGCACCGCGAAACCGACTGACGCCGTGGCATGGCAGGAGCGGGTGCGTTCCAACGGAAGAGCAGACGCCAAATCCTTCGGACTCGAAAGCGTGAATACCTACGCGCTGGGAGCGGTGATCCCGAGCACCGGAAACTTGAAGCTCGTGAATCCGGCCGCAGATCTGAAAAAGATCCACGATCTGACCGCCTTCAGCCGTGGCCTACTCACCAACACTGCCACCGGCGGTTGGAGACGCGACCTTTCGTTGATGAGCGAAAACTTCAGCTCGCTCCCATCGTCGAACCTCCCGTTCTTCACCCTCACTCCGGGTAAGGACCTGACCTCTTCCAAGGCTCAGTTGAACTCAACCAGCGGCAGCCCCATCATTTATCCTTGGGCAAAATACCGGAATAACGGCACAGGCGACGGCTGGCGGCAGGTGCCGCCCGTGTGCTCGTGGAGTGCGCTCGTGGACTACACCCAGCAATACACCAAACTTCCTGCCAGCGGCAGCGCTACGAAAACCACCATGAGCCCGACCTTCGCTTTCGGCACGCTTGCAGGCGCTCAGCGTTTGGAATTCCAAGACAAGGTGCGGCGCGTGCCACAAATCGCCCGGATTCAGTGGATTTACTCCATCGGTTCAAGGCCCTCGCCTACAGCACCAGGCAAGTTCAATCCGGGTATCCTTGTCACTCCAGTCCTCACATTGTGGAATCCCTACAACGTCGAGCTGTCCATCAACAGTTTTGGTGTCAATCTTCAGGAAACCGCACCGATTCGGTTCAAGCTCAAAGTAGCAGGCACCACGTTGCCCGATGTTTCCCTGAGCGATATTGCCAATGCAACCGGTTACACGGGGTTTAGATTAAAGGTTGATAGCGCCATCACGCTCGCCCCCGGGGCTTCGAGAATTTTCAGTACTACGGACAGCACTCCGTCCGTCAACACCGCCGCCAACGACGTCAAGCTCAAGCCTGGCTATTCGCCGGGTGGTGGCGTGCTTTTTACCAAAATTAACAAAATTGGCACAACCCCAGCCGTGGAAGTCGCGGCAAATGCGGCAGACTCCTTCGAGGTTGATAAAATCAGCTATGATGCCCTGACCGATGAAGGTGGGAAAAAGGGCCTCGGCATCATCTATGACGTCGTTGTCAACGGGACAGGTATGTCCGCGGCCCGGATGATTTACAGCGCCGCTGAACTCGGTGGACAGTTGGTTGTCGACCAGCTCTATCCGCCGTTGCTTAAAAAGATCGCTGCGCCGGTCTCTTCCATCAACGTGATTGGTGCAACCGCCGGATCGATACCAAGCCAGCCATTCGCCAATGCCCTGTTCGGCTACCGCATGGCAAGCCCTCTTTCCAATGATCCTAAGCTCAAGCACCTCATTTCCAAAGGCATGCTCCAAGCTAACCCGCTCTGTTTCTACACTGAGATTGGCTTCGGGGATCATGCCAATGCAGTCACTTTGATGGCCGGTACCGGAGTCTACCACCCCATCAATTCACCCTATGATTTCGCCTTTCAAGAAATGAACGGGTGGAATGATACGCTAGCGCCACAATGGGAGTCCTCTTCTGGGAGCTCCTACATCGTTTCAGGTCTAACACCTGGGAGTGGTTTGACCCGATGCGTGGTTGCCGAGTTACCCACCCGGCCGCTACAAAGCCTTGCCGAGTTGCAGCATTTCGACGCACGCAACAACAATCCAATTCCACCGTTTCAGTTCAACTTGATCGGAAACGGATCCGCGCACCCGATATTCGCACCGGATCAAATTGCCGTTCAAACCTCATACAACGACGGGATGTGTAACGACGATACCTACATCCTCAACCACCTGTTGTTTGACGACTGGTTCGTCTCTTCCATCACCAAGGACGTCAAGGATTTTGGTTCGGCAAGCGATCAATCGATCAACACGGTTTACCAAAAACATCTGACACTTGCCACGCCCTTGCCGAACCGCTTCTACCTGCCTGCTCCAAGAGCGGACTCGCCGAAACTCAGTGATGCAGTCACTGCCGCGATGGCCACGGGCAAGGACACCAAAACCGATAAATACCAATTCGAAACCATCGCTTCAAAACTTGTGGTGGATGGCATGTTCAACATCAATTCCGTCTCGGTAGAGGCGTGGAAAGCCATCCTGCGCCAGAGCCGTGACATGCAGGTTCCCTACCTCGCCGCCGACGGCAGCACCAAAGTCGGCAATTCCAATTCGTTTTCCTATCCCCGCACTTCGATCGCGGGCGATCAAGGCTCAGATTCAGGATCAAAAGCATCCGGCTCCTTGTTCCCCGCCGCAGCGGAATTCGCCGGCCACCGGGTGCTAACCGACGAGCAAACCGACGAACTCGCCACGCAAATCGTGATCGAAATCAAAAAGCGCGGTCCCTTCCTATCGCTTTCCGAATTCGTCAACCGCCAGCTCACCACAAACAAGGATCTCGCCATTGCATCCACCATCCAGAAAGCGCTCGATAACCTTGCCAACCTCGGATCATCACCGAAAAATCCGTTTGCCGCGATCCAAGCTGTTGCCGCTAACATTACCAGTCAACCGCCTGGGACAACTGATTACAAATTCCCGGAAGCCGCGTATGGATCCTCCGCCTTCGGTGTGCCCGGGTGGGTTCGCCAAGCTGACATTCTCAAGCCGTTGGCACCCATTTTATCCGCCCGCGATGATACCTTTACCATCCG
This sequence comes from Akkermansiaceae bacterium, assembly GCA_043716765.1. Lineage (GTDB taxonomy): Bacteria > Verrucomicrobiota > Verrucomicrobiia > Verrucomicrobiales > Akkermansiaceae > Luteolibacter. The sequence continues at coordinate 2,094 of JAYSYA010000045.1, read as the reverse complement.
GGGTTATGGTGATTCCCGGGAAAAGGGAAATTCCAACAAAGTCGTGGCAAGGGCATGGTGCGAAGTCGTGGTGCAGCGGCAAGCCGATTATGTGGACCCTAGCGATCCCGCAGGCGTCGCGCCGTTCTCCGCCCTCATGAAATCGCAAACTAACAAGCGCTTCGGCCGCCGATATGAGATAGTCTCCTTCCGCTGGCTAAACGAAAAAGAGATCTAATCCACCGACTCGCATTCGTTTCTGTTTCATCCCAATTATTATCATCATGATTCCCTCGCTCCCGTCATCCTTCCCCCAACGGCTCTTGGCCGCGACTACCTGCGTTTTCCTATTGCTCGTTCCCGCCACCGCCGCTTGCAAGGTGAAGGCCATTTTTGTGCAGCCGCCTGATGATGTTCCAGAGAAGGCTGTACTCGTCGTCGGCCAGAAATTTTTGGATATCGAACTTCCCCAGCGGAACTTCTCTCAGGAAGTTGAGTTACCTGGAGGTGAGTTGCTCGTGGGAGTTCTGCCCACAAAGCCAGAAAACCCCGAAATGCCCCCAGGGGCTCCCAATTTTAAAGTCCCTGAAACCTGGACGGATTGTATTCTGCTGTTTTTCCACGATCCTACCAACAAGATTTTCCCGGCAAAAATCATTCCGGTGAACGCCTCCGCTGCAAATTTCCCCCTGGGCCACACAGTCATTTTTAACGTGTCTCCCGCCACAGTTTCCGCGAGATTCGGTGAGGAAATCGTCCAAGTGAAGCCCGGACAGTCAGTGACGGTCAAGCCGCCGCGTTCCGGTTCCGGAGACTATCCGGTAGCGATCGACTGTTCCAGTCCCGGTGAGATTACGCCCATCGCGCTGTGCCGTTCTACTTGGCAGCATGAGGCGAATGCCCGCCAGATCCTATTCATCACTCCCATGCCAGAGCAGAAGAATCCGCGCGTCTGGGGTGTATTGGACCGCCCTGCACAATTAGTAAAAACTAAAGATAACTGATTTATTTTTCACCGTTCGAGTCGCCAAATCCGCCCACATGAGAAAATCAAAGCTTTCGCAATAGACTCACACTCATTGCGTTCCCCGCTTCCCCTCACCCGGTTGGGGGATGGCCAAATGTGTTTTGGATGTTGATATGACGGTCAGAGCCAACAAGCTCGAATCCAATCGTCATGAAAAAGATATCCCTAACATTATTTACCGGCCTGGTTTCCATGCAGGCGGGATTTTGCGAACCTCTGTTCACCCAAGGGCAGCGATCTCTCATTCGAGGAAGTCATGAAAAGCGGCAAACTGCCCAAAGGAAAGAACTCGAAGGCCGGCGTGACCGGATCCAAGATCAATGTGGATTGGATGGGGTCATTGCTAACGGATTAACACGGTTTCGATTTCATGGAGTGTGCTCATCATGGATTTGTCCGATCTCCCTGCCGAGACCACCCTGCTCACCGAACTGGATGTCCCATGGCCAACTTCACCGCGATCCAGTCGTTGCTCATCGAGCTGTGGGTCCTCATGAGGATCGCGAGTTGCGCCTTGCGGGCGTCGCTCTTTTTCAAACCGGACAACCCGGACATCGACGAGGGAGTCCAAGGTGGCGCAAGCTCTCACGCAGGATTCTCATGGCCTCCTTCTCGCCGCGGTCCCGGTTGGCTCCCTCAGCCCGGCTAGTGTCGCCACGGCGGCGCACGGACGGACTCTCCAGCATCTTCAGCAGCTTGTCCTTGAGCTGTCCTTGCCGAATCCCGCCGAGTCCACCCGCCTGGTCTCCGCCCCTAACGAATACAGTCGCGGTTTGACGCGCTCATCCAGCCGCCTCGCCGACGCTTGATAGACCTCCGCCGGTAAACGCATCCCCAGCCCCTCGTGCCGACGCTCCTCGTTGAACTCCTTGCGCCAACGGTCGAAACGCTGCTGCTGGGCGTGGCCGTTCACGCTCGGCGGCTTGCAACACTCCGCCTTCATCGTCCGGCGCATCCGCTCGTGGCAGCCGTTGTCCTGCGGGCAGCCCGGCCGCGAGAACTGCACCTCGATTCCCAGTCCGATCCACCACACGCTCAGCTTGCTCAAGCCCCCCGGCCCCTGCGACGCGAACGGCGGCCCGTTATCC
>JAYSYA010000044.1:0-2025 GCA_043716765.1 Akkermansiaceae bacterium | reverse complement strand
TGCGAGACGTAGGCTTCGACCTCAAGAACGGCACCACCCTCGAAAACCAAGCCACCTACGGCTATTCCATCACCTGAACGGGGTCAGTCCTAGATTTTTCAAATCTAGAGAAATGTGAACCGCGCTTCGGAAGGAGCGGTCCCGGTAATCGAGCACAAGCCTCCCAATAGACCCTTTGCCAAAAATAATTTCCGAAACCCTCACGTCGCAGGGTCAGTCCTAGATTTTACAAATCTAGAGAATGTCTTTGGCGGTTTCTGGAAGGAGGTTCGGCCCATGGCAAGGCAGCCGAGATTTCAATACGCGGGTGTCTGGGGCCCCCGCAGCTGCAGAAAATCCAGCGGCTGACAACTTCGACCGGCATGTGTGGAGGGGGCATTGAGCCAGGAAAGGTGAATTGAACCACAGATGAACAGGATTCACGCAGATGGCAGAAGGGATAAGAAATGAACGGTGCCAGTACTTGGAATTCAATATCAAGAATCGACAACATTAAAATCAAAGGACTGACCCCGAGCATGCTGACCCCGAGCATGATCAAAGGACTGACCCCGAGCATGACACCTATGAATCCGCCGTAGCAAATGCCTGCGCAGGGCGCTTGAGACCCCGCTTACCGTTCCAGCGCGAAAGAGCATTCGGAACTTGTTGGGGCGATCAGGTTCTCATACCAATTTCCATCAGCCAGCCCGCTGAGATTTTAACAATTTAACGGAAAGAAGAACTTCCCCGTGGTGACGCCCCCTCCACCATCGATATCATTTCACTGCCATGACACTCAACTCAGCTCGGACAATTGAAATCATGTTCCAAAATACCGGAAATGTTACCATGCGAGGACTGACCCGAAAGACTGACCCGAAACACCCCATTATGCACATATTTTCTATCCTCCTCCTCGTCGCGACGGCCGCGACTTCAGCCCTTAGCTCCGCCCAGGCTGCGCCGTGGCAAGCCGCCCGCGATGCTGCGCCCGGCGTGCCGGGAACGGAGAGCTGGACGTTCACCAGCGAGTTCCAGACGGGCGATAACAAGGTCGAGGTGTTGCGGCCCGACCCGCTGACCCCGGGCCGCCGCTATCCGGTGGTCTATGTGCTGCCGGTCAACGCAGGCACCCAAGGCGCGTGGGGTCACCCGCTGGAAGAAGCGCGCCGTTTTGATTTGGCTAACCGCCATCAGGTCATCCTCGTCACGCCGTCGTTTCCGATCCTGCCCTGGTTCGGCGACAACCCCCTCGAGCCCTTGCTGCGGCAAAACCGCCACGTCTCCGAGGCCGTTGTGCCGTTTATTGACGCGAACTACCCCACGCTCGCCACCGCCCGCGGGCGCGCGTTGGTGGGGTTCAGCAAATCCGCCCTGGGCGCTCTTCAGCTCTACCTTCTTGAGCCGGGTAAATTCGGGGCCGCCGCCGTGTTTGAAAATTGGTGGGGCGTGCCCGACGAGAAACAATGGAGCGAGTGGGGCTTCGCCTCGTGCTACGGCACGCGCGAAACCTACGACGCGCTTAACCCGGCCACGCTGCTAGCACGCGAGCGCACCACCCTCATCACGGCGGGGCGACCGTTGGCGGTGTTGATCGGTGGCCCTGACGCTCGACTGGGCACCGAGGCGTTGCTCATGACTTTGCGCCAGCATCGCATCCCCCATACCGAGTTGCGCGACATGGCTTGGGGCCACACCTGGAAATCCCCCTGGCTCCCGCCAGCGTTGGCCGCGCTCCTGCCCGGCCCCGATGGCTTTGGTCCGCCTGCGGAGCGTTGAAATCATTCCTCAACTTTTTACTTCAATTTCAAAATCATGCCACTTCACGCCTGTCTTCGTCAGCTGCTCGCGCGGGCCATTCTTCGGTTGATGCCGGTCGGCGGCCTGCGCGCCGGGCTGATCGTGCTGGGCCTGTTGCTGCCGTCCCTCGCACGGGCTGACGAATGGCAGTTTTCAATCCCCACGGCGGAGGGCAAGGGGCGGGCCTTTCTCTGGATTCCACCGGGGTGCACCTACATCCGGGGTGTCGTCCTCAGCGGGCAG